>NZ_LBHW02000004.1:0-241463 GCF_001005835.2 Achromobacter sp. LC458 | reverse complement strand
CATCACGCCGCCACAAACTCGGTTCAGCCACCGTAACCCCGACCCTCTGAACACCCGCACCATCTGCGCACCCAACGCCGCATATACCAGCATCGTCAGCACATTAATCGTGGCGAGCACCCCCGCCACAATCGCGTATTGCACCAATAGCGGTGCCTGGGGATCAATAAACTGCGGCAAGAACGCAGACATGAATAACAGCGCCTTGGGATTGGTCAGCGCCACCAGAAAACTGCGCATCCCCAGCGCCAAGCCGGCCGGTCGGTCTATATCCGTAGCCGCAGACGGCAATACCAACGCAGCATCCGACCGCAGCATCTTCCAGCCCAGATAGGCCAAATACGCCGCGCCCACCCATTTAATAATCTGAAATGCGACTTCAGACGCGGCCAGCACCACTCCCAAACCCGAAGCCACCGAGCCGACCAGAATCAAGTCGGCCAGTACCGCGCCGGCCATGCCCCAGCTGGCGGCGCGCACGCCGTGGCGCGAGCCGTTGCTCATGGCAAGCAGCGTGGTGGGACCGGGGGTGATGATGGCGACGGCCGAGGCCAGGATGAACAACAGCAAGGTGGCGGTGGACATAAAGCGGGCTCCTAGGCAGCGGCCAGTTTGATCTGGCCAGCGCCATTCGTCCAGGTCCGGCTACCATATCGGTCTTATTCTCAGAATTCCCACCATGTCCACGCGTTCCGACTCCCCCCATCTTGCCCCTCCGCTTTCCTCCGTACTTCTTTCCAGCGCGGGGGTGGTCGAGAGTGTGCTGGACGGCCGTTCCCTGACGGACGCGTTGACCGATGTCAGCGTTGCCTTGCGCCCGGCGACCCAGGCGGTATCTTTTCATGCGATGCGATACCTGGGCTGGGCCGATGCCGTGGGCCGTGAGTTGGTTCAGCGTTACCCCAGCGTGTTGTTCGAATCGCTGCTGCTGGTGTCGCTGACGCTGCTGAAAGAAGAGGGCGAGGCCGCCGCGCAGTTGCCGGGCATGCCGGTTTATGCGGCCCACACGGTCGTGGACCAGGCGGTGACGGCGGCGTCCAATACGCGCAGCCTTGCGTCGTTCAAGGGCATGCTCAACGCCTGCCTGCGCCGCTTCCTGCGCGAGCGGGTGGCGCTTGACGCTGCGGTGGCCGACAGCCCCGAGGCGCAGTGGAACCACCCGGGTTGGTGGGTCAAGCAACTGGGCATCGCGTATCCGCAGGATTGGCAGCGGATTCTGGAATCGGCCAATGTGCCGGCGCCGCTGACGCTGCGCGTGAACCGCCGCCGCGCCAGCCGCGAACAGGTCCTGGCGGCGTTTCAGGACGCGGGCCTGGAGGCGCAACCGGTCGGTCAGGCCGGCGTGGTGCTTGGCAGCCCCAAACCCGTGACACAGTTGCCTGGCTTTGCCGAAGGGTGGTGGTCGGTACAGGACGCGGGTGCGCAGTTGGCGGCCGAACTGCTGGCGCCCACTGACGGCATGCGCGTGCTGGACGCCTGCTCGGCGCCGGGCGGCAAGACCGCGCACCTGCTGGAACTGGCCGATATCGATCTGGTCGCGCTGGACGCCGACGGCGAACGGCTGGAACGCGTGGAACAAAACCTGGACCGCCTGGGGCTGGCCAGCAAGCGCGTGCGCCTGGAGGCGGCCAATGCGGCCGACCTGGACGCCTGGTGGGACGGCAAGCCTTTCGACGCCGTGCTGGCCGACGTGCCGTGCACGGCATCGGGCATCGTACGCCGCCACCCCGACATCCGCTGGTTGCGTCGCGAAAACGACGTGCGGCGCACCGCCACCTTGCAGGCCAGGATCCTGGATTCCCTGTGGAAGACCGTGGCGCCCGGCGGCCGACTGCTCTATGTGACGTGCTCGGTTTTCCCGATCGAAGGGGCGCGCCAGGCGCTTGAATTCCTGCAACGCCACCCCGAGGCCCAACGGCTGGATGCGCCCGGCCAGTTGCTGCCAGTTGCGCTCGATGCAACACCGGTCGAGCAACATGACGGCTTTTTCTACGCCTTGTTTGCCAAGCAGTCCTGAATCACCAAGAATAGGGGCATGACGGTGTTGCGGTGTCGTATGTCCACTATTTCGCGTTTATTTCTAGGGTTGTTGCTGGTATCTACCTTGCTTTGTTCCGTGCCGGGCGGCGACGTTCATGCCGCCGAGCCCCGGGTGACGCGGGTAGAGCCCGCGGTACGCAATGGCAAGCTCGAGATCGATGCCGACATTGAATTCGAATTGAACCAGCAGTTGCGGGACGCCGCCCAGCGCGGCGTCCCCTTGTATTTCACGGCCGACCTGACCATGACGCAACAGCGCTGGTATTGGTTCGACAAGTCGCTGGTGGACACCTCACGCACGTGGCGGGTCGTCTATAACGCGCTGACGCGGCAGTGGCGCGCGGGCGTCGGCGAACTTTCGTTTCCGGTGGCCTCGCTGGACGACGCCATGAGCGTCATCCGCCATATCCGCAACTGGTCGGTGGCGGATGCCGCCGATTTTGACGCCGGGGTACTGTACGGCGGGCAGCTGCGGCTGCGCCTGGACACCTCGCTCTTGCCCCGGCCGTTCCAGGTGAATGCGCTAAATAGCAGTTCGTGGGCGCAAGGCACGCCCTGGACGGAGTTCTCGTTCATGCTGAGCGACCAGGAGAAAGATCCCTCATGAGGCTATTGCTTCGGCTGGCCCTGATGGTGGGGGCCGTAAGTGGCCTGGCGTTGCTGGGCCTGCTGGCGTGGTCCACGGGCAATGCGTCGCGCTTTGCGCGTTACTACGATACGTTGCTGGTGCTGAACGGCATTTTCGCGCTGGCGCTGTTTATCTGGGTGGTGGCGCTGACGGTGCGCTTGGCGCGTCAGATCCGGCGTCGGCAATTTGGCGCGCGGTTGACCGCGCGCTTTTCGTTGGCCTTCGCCTTGATTGGCGTCGTGCCGGGGGCGCTGATCTACACCGTGTCGGTGCAGTTCATGTCCCGCTCGATCGAATCCTGGTTCAACGTGCGGGTCGATACCGCCCTGGAAGCCGGCCTGAACCTGGGCCGCGCCGCCCTGGACTCGCTGCTGGCCGACCTGGACGCGCGCGCGCGGTCCATGGCCGTCGAACTGAATCGCAATACCGATAGCGGCGTGACGCTGGCGTTGACCCGTCTGCGCGAGGCCAACGGCGTGCAAGAGGCCATGGTCTTCACGGGCAGTGGCCGCATGGTGGCGTTTTCCACCAGCCAGTACGGCCAGTTGCTGCCGGCGATGCCGCCGTCCACCGTGATGAATCAGTTGCGCCTGTCGCGTGGCTATTCCGCGGCCGAAGCCGACGACCCGGTCACCCCGGGCGCCGAGGGCGGGCTGCATTTGCGGGTCGTGATCCCGCTGACCGGGCCCGACCGCTACGACAATCTGCTGGGTGCCACGTCCGAGCCGCGCTGGCTGCAACTCTTGCAACCCGTGCCGGAACAGATCGCGCATAACGCCAATCTGGTGCAGCAGGGCTTTCGGGATTATCAGGAACTGGCCCTGTCGCGGCTGGGGTTGCGCAAGCTGTATGGCATCACCCTGACGCTGGCGCTGCTGCTGGCCGCGTTTGGCGCTATTGCGGTGGCGCTGTCCCTATCCAAGCGCCTGGTGCGCCCGCTGCTGAGTCTTGCCGGCGGCACGCAGGCGGTGGGCGTGGGGGATTACCGGCCGCTACCTGAACCCCCGGAACGCGACGAAGTCGGCCAGCTGACGCGGTCGTTCAATGCCATGACGCGCCAGCTGGACGAGGCGCGCCGCATGGTGGAAAGCAATCGTCAGCAGTTGGAACGGTCCAACGTCTATCTGGAAAGCGTGCTGTCGAACCTGTCGTCCGGGGTGCTGGTGTTTGATGAGTCGTTCCGCGTGACGACGGTCAACCAGGGCGCGCAGACGATTTTGGGCGTCGACCTGCGTTCGGTCATCGGCCGGCCGTTGGAAACCGTGGACGGCATGCTGGAATTTGCGAACATCGTGCGCCAGGCGTTCTCGACGCACGCGGCGGTGGGATCCGAGCGCCAGCACTGGCAGCAGCAGTTCGAGATCGGCCCGGCCCAGGCCGATGCGCCCACCGCGCCCCAGCCCCTGACGCTGCTGGCGCGCGGCACCCATCTGCGCGTGGACGGGCGCGGCAACGGCTATCTGGTGGTGTTCGACGACATTACCGAAGTGATTTCCGCCAACCGTACCGTGGCCTGGGGCGAAGTCGCGCGTCGCCTCGCCCACGAAATCAAGAACCCGCTGACGCCCATCCAGCTGTCCGCCGAACGGCTGGCCATGAAGCTGGAAGGCAAGCTGCAACCGGCCGAGGCGCAGATCGTGCAGCGGTCCACCAATACCATCGTCAACCAGGTGGCTTCGCTCAAGCAGATGGTGGACGACTTCCGCGAATACGCGCGCACGCCGCCGGCCGTCATGCAGCGCATCGACTTCAATGCGCTGGTGGCCGACGTGCTGTCGCTATACGGCTGGGAGCCGGACGGCGGCGTTTCCCGCGCGACGGGCAAGGCCTTGAATCTGGATGTGTCGCTGGCACCGGGCCTGCCCGAGATCGAGGGCGACCCGACCCAGCTGCGCCAGGTCATTCACAACCTGCTGTCCAACGCCCGCGACGCCATCGCCGAGTCGGGCGGCCAGGGGCGGGTCAGCGTGACGACGCAGTTGATGCGCAGCGAGCAGCCGGATCGGGCCGACCAACAGGCCCTGAGATTTACCGTTGCGGACACGGGGCCGGGCTTTCCGGCGCAGGTGATGCAGCGCGCGTTCGAGCCCTACGTAACCACAAAGTCCCACGGGACTGGGTTAGGATTGGCAATCGTGCGCAAGATCGTTGAAGAGCACGGCGGGCGTATCGACCTTGCTAACCGCAAGGAAGGGGGGGCGCGGATTTCCATCTTGTTGACCCGGTTGGCGGTGACCACCGGGGCAGACACTATGGACGCGACCGCGCAAGAAAAGGATAATGCGGCTACGCAATAGGTGGGATGCTTTATGGCCAGAATTCTGGTGGTTGACGACGAAGTTGGTATACGCGAGCTTTTGTCGGAGATCCTTTACGACGAAGGACACACGGTCGAACTGGCCGAAAACGCAGCGCAAGCGCGCGCCGCTCGCCTTCGCATGCGTCCTGATCTGGTGTTGCTGGACATCTGGATGCCGGACACCGACGGCGTAAGTTTGCTGAAAGAGTGGGGCTCGCAAGGGCTGCTCGATATGCCGGTGATCATGATGAGCGGCCACGCCACCATCGACACGGCAGTGGAAGCGACGCGCATCGGCGCCATGGATTTCCTGGAAAAGCCCATCACGCTGCAACGGCTGCTCAAGACCGTGGCGGCGGGTCTGGCTCGTGGGCGCGCCCCGCACCCGGCGCCCGTCGCCGTGCATCCGGCTGCGGTCAGCCCGGCCGTGGCGCTGGAAGACGAGCTTGACCCTCCCGTGTTGACGACGGCGCCGGCCAACGAAGTGCCGGTCACTTCCAACGGCCAGTTGGGCAGCATTTCGCTGGACCAGCCCCTGCGCGAAGCGCGGGACGAATTCGAACGCATCTATTTCGAATATCACCTGGTACGCGAAAGCCACAGCATGACGCGTGTGTCCGAGCGCACCGGCCTGGAACGCACCCACCTTTATCGCAAGCTCAAGCAATTGGGCATCGAGTCGGCGCGCAAGCGCAGCACATGAAAATCCTGATCATGGGCGCTGGTCGCGTAGGCACCAGCGTGGCCGAAAACCTGGTGTCCGAGCAAAACGACATCACCGTGGTGGATACCGATCCCACGCAGCTTCGGTATTTGCAGGAACATTTCGACTTGCGCGTCGTCCATGGCGACGGCTCGCAGGTGTCGGTGCTGGAAGCCGCCGGCGCGGCCGATACCGACCTGTTCATCGCCTGTGCGGCCTCCGACGCCGCCAACATGGTGGCCTGCAAGATCGCCCGCCAGCTGTTCAATATCCCCCGCCGCATCGCCCGTATTCGCTCCGCTGAGTTCCCGGAACACCCGGAACTCATGAGCGAAGAGGGCTTTTGCATTGACGCGCTGATCAGCCCCGAGCGCAGCGTCACCACCTACCTGCATAGCCTGATTGAATTCCCCGAAGCCCTGCAAGTTGTGGAATTTGCCGAAGGGCGGGTCAGCGTCGTGACCGTGCGCGTGGGGCATGGCAGCCCGATGGCGCATTCCCCCGTGGACAAGTTGCGCGACGTCTGGCCCGACGTGAAAGCGCGTGTCATTGACGTGCTGCGGGGCGGGCGGCCGCTGCGAGCGGGCAGCGGCACGGTGATCGCCCCGGGCGACGAAGTCGTGCTGGTGGTGGATTCGCGCGATGCGCGCCGCGCCGTGCGCCAGTTGCGTGATGCCGAACGCGCCGTGCGACGCGTCATGATCGCGGGCGGCGGCAACATCGGTTTGCGGCTGGCGCGCCAGCTGGCCGAAGAAAAATACAGCGTTCGCATCATTGAACGCGACCTGAAGCGTTGCGAATACCTGGCGACCCAGTTGCCCGACAGTGTGCTGGTCCTGCACGGCAGCGGCACCGACGAGGCCCTGCTGGAACGCGAAAACATCGAAGACATGGACACCTGGCTGGCGCTGACCAGCGACGACGAAGACAACATCATGTCGTCGCTGCTGGCCAAGCGCCTGGGCGCGCGCAAGGTGATCGCGCTGATCAACCGCCAGGCCTACGGCGAACTGATGCAGGGCAGCCATATCGACATCGCCGTATCCCCGTCGCAAGCCACGATGAGCGAACTGCTGCGCCACGTGCGGCGCGGAGACGTGGCCGCCGTACACCGGCTGCGCCAGGGGGTGGCCGAGGCCCTTGAGGCCATCGCGCACGGCGACCGGTCCACGTCCAAGGTAGTGGGGCGGCCGGTGGGTCAGATCAGCCTGCCCAAGGGCGCCAGCATCGGCGCGCTGGTTCGCGACGACGAAATCATCCTGCCCGATGCCGATACCGTCATTGAAACGGACGACCACGTGATCGTCTTCGTCCCGTCGCGCCGGCAGATGCCGCGCGTGGAAAAGCTGTTTCAAGTTTCGGCGTCCTTTTTCTGATGCACGCACTTTTCAAGCTCCGCCGTGGGCCGGGCGCCGCCGGGTAGGCTGTCATGAAACGCGTCCTGGGCACCCTGTACATATTGGGTCTGACCATGGTGATGTTCGCGCTCACCATGCTGATTCCATTGCTGATCGCCTATGTGGGCGGCGATGCCGCGCGCGATGCGTTCCTGCATGGCTTCCTGATTTCGATGGGCATCGGGGGGACGCTTGCCGCGTTGACCCGGCGCAGCCGCTGCGAACTGCGCGCCCGCGACGGCTTCGTGCTGGTGTCGGCCGTGTGGGCCGGCCTGCCGTTACTGGCCTCGATCCCGTTGATGCTCTACTTTCACCGGGCCGGCTTGCCGCTGTCGTTTACCGGCGCCTATTTCGAGGCCATGTCCGGCCTGACGACCACCGGCGCCACGGTGCTGACCCACCTGGACACCTTGCCGCCATCCATCAACCTGTGGCGGGCCACGCTGATCTGGATCGGCGGCATGGGCATCCTGGTGTTGGCCGTGGCGATTTTGCCGCTGTTGGGGGTGGGCGGCCATCAGGTCGTGCGGGCCGAAACCCCGGGGCCCATGAAAGACGAACGGCTGACACCGCGCATCGCCAGCACCGCCAAGGCGCTGTACGCGGTGTATTTCGTGTTTTCGATCCTGTGTTTCCTGGCGTACCGCGCGGTGGGGCTGTCCTGGTTCGAAGCCTGGTGCCACATGGCCACCACGATGGGCCTGGGCGGGTTCTCCACCTGGGACGACGGCTTCGCGCACTTTGACTCCGTGGCGGTCGAGATGGTGGCCATGGTCTTCATGTTGATTGCCGGCATCAACTTCGCCACGCACTTCAATGCCTTCCGTCAGCGCAGCGCAAACGCGTACCTGCAATGCCCGCAAGCCATTCCGTACCTGGCCGTCGTGCTGGGCGCGGGCCTGGTGATTTCGGTGTTCCTGTACATCAAAGGCGTCTACGCCGAGCCGCTGGAAGCGTTGCGCTACGGCATGTTCAACACCATTTCCATGGCCACCACCACCGGCTATGCCAACACGGATTTTGCCCAGTGGCCCCTGTTCGCGCCGCTGACCATGTTGCTGCTGTCGGGGTTTGCCACGTCGGCCGGGTCCACCGGGGGCGGCATCAAGATGATTCGCGCGATCCTGCTGGTCAAGCAGGCGCGCAACGAGCTGGTGACGATGCTGCACCCGCATGCCGTCAGCCCGGTGCGCATCAACGACCGGGCCGTCGAAACCCGCACTATGTCGTCCGTGCTGGCTTTCATGCTGTTTTACGGGCTGTCCATCGCCGTGTTCACCAGCCTGCTGTTGCTGTCGGGGCTGGACCCCATCACCGCGTTCTCGGCCATTTTTGCCAGCATCAACAATACGGGGCCCGGCCTGGGCCCGGTTGGCCCCATGGGCAGTTTTGCGGTGCTGTCTGATTTCCAGATCTGGGTATGCACCTTCGCCATGCTGATCGGGCGCCTGGAATTGCTGACGGTGCTGGTGCTGTTCACGCCCATCTTCTGGCGCAAATAAGGGTCGCCGGACCCCGTTTTTGATCAGGGATAACCCGCTTCAGGGTTATCCCACCCCATCTCGAAAACCGCATATTTCCTGCCGATGCGCGCCCGATCGGCCGGGGACCCGCGCCGTTCCTGAGTTGTAAGCGCTTGCTCACTTATCTTCAGAGGGAAAAACGAGGTGCGTCGCGATGTTGCACACAAATGTCACGATTTTCAATCGTTTTGCCACAAACCTGCGGCTATCATCCATTTCACAAGCTGCCGTCTAGTGCCCCCCGGGACGTCTCCGGGCTTCAAGGTCGAACGGCGCACCCCCTCATACAAACATTCAAAGGAGTCCGGAATGGAACCGATCCCGTTCATTTCGTCGGCCCCCAACACCCTGGGCATCGAACTAGAGTTGCAACTGATCGACCCCCGCAGTTTTGACCTGACCGCAGCCTCTGATGAGCTGCTGGCCCAAATGGCCAATCACCCCATTGCCGACCGCGTTAAACCCGAGATCACGCGGTCCATGATCGAACTGAATTCTTCGGTGCACGAGCACCCCATGGGCCTGTTGGCCGAAATGCGCGAAATGCGCGATGCGCTGGTCGAGGCGGCCGATGCGGTCGGTGTGTCCGTCGCCGGCGGCGGCGCCCACCCCTTCATGCGCTGGCAAGAGCGTTCCATTTCCGACACCCCGCGTTTCCAGTATTTGGCCGAAATGTACGGTTACCTGGCGCGTCAATTTACGGTGTTCGGCCAGCACATCCATCTGGGCGTTCAAAGCGGCGACGACTCCATCAAGTTGCTGCGCCGGCTGTCGCCCTACGTGCCGCACTTCATCGCATTGTCGGCCTCATCGCCTTACTGCGAGGGGGTGGACACGCTGTTCTCCTGCTCGCGCTTGAACGCCGTCAACAGCTTTCCGCTTGCCGGCCACATGCCGCCCGAGGTCAAGGACTGGTATCAGTTCGAGGCCCATCTGGCGCAGTTGCGCGCCTATGGTCTGGCCGAAAGCATCAAGGACCTGTATTGGGACATCCGCCCCAAGCCGGAATTCGGCACGGTTGAAATCCGCGTCTGCGACACGCCGTTGACCGTTGAGCGCGCTTGCCAGATCGCCGCGTTCGCGCAGGCCCTGGCCGTGCTGCTGATGCGCGAGGACGACCCTAGCGACAACGCCTGGCTGTCCTACCGCAGCAACCATTTCCAGGCTTGCCGCTTTGGCCTGCAAGGTAGCTACGTGACGCCGGACGGCCAGCGTCTGCGCCTGATGGATCACCTTCGTGCGCTGTTCCAACGCCTGATGCCGGTGGCGGAAGAGCTGGGCACGGGCGACATGATCGCCGCGCTGCGCGACGATGCCATGCGCAGCGGCAACGATGCGCGCTGGCTGCGTAGCCAGTTCCATCGCCTGCGCGACCTGCCGCTCATGGTGGACGCCATGACGCACGCCTGGCGCGGTGATGCGCCCGCTGCGGCGCCGGCTGAACCCACGGCGGTGCTGCGCCGTCGCATCCGGGCAAATTCCGAGCCGATGCAGCCCTTGTCCGCATCGGAACCGGGCGTCAGCGTGCCGTTGCCGGAACGCTTGCACTGATAGCGCAATGGCAGGAGGGCGACGCGCGCGGGTGCGTGCCGCCCCTGCCGGCCCCGTCGCTTCAGGAGTTGCCGCGTTGCCGGCCGCCAATGGCGCTGACCGAGAGCCGGGTTTCTCCGGCTACCGTGCGGTGCGCGGCGGCGCGCCAGGCGTGGCCGTAGGCCACTTCGATACTCAGCGTGATCAAGCCGTCCGCGTTGCGCTGCCGTTCCAGCGCGGCGCACAGGCGGTCGCGCCAGTCGCGGCCGACCAGTCCGCCGCGACGTCCCTCTGCCGGGTTGCCGCCCAGCGCGCGCACATCGGCCAGGAGTTTTTCGGGGCTGCGGTAGGTCAGCGTCAGGATTTCCTGGTCCATGACCGGGTCGGCAAAGCCGTTTTCCACCAGCAGGTCGCCAAAGTCATGCATGTCCACAAAGGAAGGCGTGGCAGTGGATAAGCCCGCGTCGGTCAGTGCTTGCCGCAACTCGCGCAAGGTGGCCGGCCCCAGACAGGAAAACATCGCCAGCCCGCCCACCTTCAAGATGCGGCGCCACTCGGCCAGGACGGCGTGTGGCGCGCGGTGCCAGTGCATGGCCAGGTTCGACCACACCAGCTCCAGCGATTCCGGAGGCAAGCCCGTTTCGGCAAGATCGGCGTTGACGAACGCGGGGGCGGCCGGCCCGCGCCGCGCCAGCTTGCCGATCCAGGCGCCCAGGCCGGCCGGTGCATGGCGCTTTCTGGCCAATTCCAGCAGCGGTTCGCAGTTGTCCAGGCCGGTATAAGCCGCGTCCGGGTAGCGTTCGCGCAGCAGCGGCAGGTTGTCGCCCGCGCCGCAGCCTGCATCCAGCATCGCCTGAGGCTGTACCCGGATGTACTGCAAGCGCCCCAACATGCGGCGCGCGACTTCACCGTAGAGAAATTGCGCGTCGGACAAGTCGCCACGACGGGCGAATTGCTTGGGCACGTCGGTGCTGACGATAGGAAGAGAGGGTAGCGGTGCGGATTCTGGAAGAGACATTTCGGTCGCGCCCGCGTCTTGGCCACGGGGCGGAACATGATTACATAAGGGATGGCATCCATTATTGCGCATCCCGGCCGCTGCCTTCGATTGCCCCTACTGGCCTTGGGGCGGCGTCTCTGGTCCCGCGTGGGCTGCGACTGCCCGCTGTGCGGCACCCGTGTGACGGGCGCGCGCCTGTGCAGCGGCTGTGCGGCCGATATCACCGCCCCGCCGCCGGGCGCCCGGCCGCGTTGTCCGCGCTGTGCATTGCGGCTGCCTGTTGCGGCGTCGGCATGTCCCGCTTGCCTGGGCGCGCCGCGCGCCTACGGGCGGACCGTTGCGGCCTTTGACTACACGCCGCCCGCCGATGCGCTGATCCGCATGCTGAAGACCCAGCTGCGGCTGAGCATGGCGCCGGTGCTTGCGTGTTTGCTGGCCGACGCTATCCGGCGCGACGGCGGTTTGCCGCAAGGCGTGTTGCTGGCGCCGGTGCCGGCCAGCCGCGCATCGTTACGCCTGCGCGGCATGAATCCCGCAGCTGAGATCGCGCGCAGCCTGGCCACGCAGCTGGATGTGCCGCTGGCGCGCCAGGCGCTACGGCGGCTGCGCGAGACACCCCGGCAGACGGGCTTGGGGCGCCGCGCCAGGCGCCGCGTGGTGGCGGGCCTGTTCGGCGCTACCCCGGTGGTGCGCGGCCGCCATGTGGCCTTGGTGGATGACGTGATGACCACAGGCAGCACCGTGCAAGCCGCCGCCACCGCCTTGATCGCGGCGGGCGCGGCCGGTGTGACGGTGCTGGTGGCCGCCCGCACGCCCTGATCACCGACGGCAGCTTGCCCCGCCCAAATCGGCGACAATTCCGCCACGCGGCCACTCTGGCGCCGCCAGCCGTCTTAGCCTCAGCTTCCTACCGCCATGTTCCACGTCATCCTCGTCTGCCCCGAGATTCCCCCCAACACCGGCAACGCCATCCGGCTGTGCGCCAATACGGGCGCCCAATTGCACCTGGTGCGCCCGCTGGGATTCGAACTGGATGACGCCCGCATGCGGCGCGCCGGGCTGGACTATCACGAGTGGCAGCCCGTGCGGGTGCACGACACTTTGCAGGATGCGCTGGATGACACCGGCGCGGACACGTCTTGCATCTACGCGCTGACCACGCACGCCCAGCGCAGCGTGGCCGACGTGGCGTTCAAGCCGGGCGATGTGTTTGTCTTCGGCCGCGAGACGGCCGGGCTGTCGGACGAACATCAGGCGATGTTCCCGCCGCAGCAGCGCCTGCGGCTGCCCATGCGTGCCGGCCAGCGCAGCTTGAACCTGTCCAACGCCGTCGCGGTGACGGTGTTCGAAGCCTGGCGTCAGCAGGGCTTCGAAGGCGGTTCATAAGCCGGCGGCGGCAGGCCCCGTAAGGTCGGGGCCGGGCCCGCCGGTCCAGGCTTCAATCCAGCGACAGCTTCAGCTTTTCAATCACCTGGTCCCAACGCGCTTTTTCGTTCTTGATGCGCAGGGTCAGCGCCTCGGGCGTGGACGGGGCCGGGGTGAAGTACTGCAACGCCAGCTGCTTGCGCACGGCGTCGCTGTTGATGACGCGCGCCAGTTCGCTGTTCAGCCGTTCGATGATGGGCGTGGGCGTGCCCGCCGGAACCAGCACCGCGTTCCACGAAATGGCTTCGAAGTCGGGATAGCCTTGCGAGGCCATCGTCGGCACGCCCGGCAGCGCTTCGCTGGGTTGCAGGCTGGTCACCGCCAACAGCTTGACCTTGCCGTCGCGCGCCTGCGGCACCGCGATGGCGGGCACCATGAAGCCGGCCTGCACGTCGCCCCCGATGATGGCGGTAATAACCTGCGGGAACCCGGAATAGGGGATGTGCGCCAGGTCCACGCCCGCGCTTTCCTTGAACATCTCCATGGCCAGATGCGCCGAACTTCCCGGCCCCACCGACCCGTAGTTCAGCGAATTGCCGCGTCCCTTGACCAGCTTGACGAAGTCCTGGACGTTATCGACCTTCAGGCTGCCCGGCACGACCAGCACGTTGGGGCTGGTGCCCACCAGGCTGACTGGCGCCAGGTCCTTGACCGGGTCGTAGCCCAGCGTTTTCTTGTACAGCGTGGGCGCGGTGACCAGCGGGCCGTTGATCGTGTAGAGCAGCGTGTAGCCGTCAGGCTTGGCCTGCGAAACCACGCGCGTGCCGATGTTGCCGCCGGCGCCCGGCTTGTTGTCGATCACGATGGGCTGGCCCAGCGCCTGCGACAGCGGCTCGGAAATCGTCCGCGCCAGGATGTCCGGGGACGAGCCCGGCGGAAACGGCACCACCATGTGGATGGGGTGATCCGGCCAGTCGGCGTGGGCGGCGGCCGGCAACACGGCGGCCAGGCTGAGGCACAGGCCGCGCAGAAGCGGGCCGACCCGGAATTGTCGGGTTTGCGTCATGAAGGATGTCTCCTCGGGATGGGCAGATTTTTTGTTGTCAGGAAGAAATCAAAGATGGCCGCCCAGGGATTCGTCCAGCGGGCCGCTGGCGTTCGCGCTGACGTTCGCAATTTCGTCAGCGCTTTCATCGCGCGGGTCGCGCGCCAGCAAGGCCGACACGGCGGTCATGGGGGCGACGCCGTCAAACAACACGGCGCAGACGGCTTCGGTGATGGGCAGTTCGACATTGATGGCGCGGGCGCGGTCACGCGCGGCGCGGGCGCAACGCACGCCTTCGGCCGTGATGCCGCTGGCCAGGATGTCGGCCAGCTTGCGTCCGGCGCCGATTTCCAGGCCCACGCGGCGGTTGCGGGATAGTTCGCCGGTGGCGGTCAGGACCAGGTCGCCCAGGCCGGTCAGCCCGGCAAACGTTTCGCCGCGCGCACCCAGCGCGACGCCAAAGCGCGTCATTTCCGCCAGGCCGCGCGTGATCAGCGCGGCGCGTGCGTTGGTGCCCAGCGCCAGGCCGTCGCCGATGCCGCAGGCCACCGCGATCACGTTCTTCAGGGCGCCGCCGACTTCCACGCCGACCAGGTCCGAGCTGGCGTAGACGCGCAGCGCCGCGCCGTGCAAGGCGGCGGTGGTGGCATCGCGCAAGGCGGTATGGGTGCTGGCCACGGTCAGCGCCACGGGCAGGCCCTGGGCCACTTCGCGCGCAAACGAGGGGCCGGACAAGGCGCCGCCGATTGCGCCGGGCAAGGCCTCGCGCACGATCTCGTGGGGCAGCCTGGCCGTGTCGGCTTCAAAGCCCTTGCACGTCCAGACGATAGGGGTGTCTTGCAGGCCCAGCACCGGCAGGCGGCGGGCCAGTTCGCTACAGGTCGCGGCCAGGCCGGCCACGGGCACGCCCAGCACGATCAGCGCACGCGCGTCGTCCGCTTGCAGGCTGCGCAGCGTGGCGTCCAGATCGGACGAAAAATTCAGGGATGGGGGCAGGGTGATGCCCGGCAGGTAGCGCGCATTTTCGTGCGAGGCGGCCATGTCGGCGGCCTGCGCGGCGTCGCGCGCCCAAAGGACGGTGGGGTGGCGGCGGCTGGCGGCCGCCGCCAGCGCGGTGCCCCAACTTCCCGCACCCAGGACGGCAACGCGCAAGCGCGGCAGAGCGGGATGGTTCATCGGGGCGGACGCGCTTACTGGCGGGTGGCGCTGGCGGGCAGGATGATGCCCGAATCGCTGCCATTGCCGTTGCCGTTGGCGGCGCCTTGCTGCTGCTGTTGCAACTCGGCCAGGCGCTGTTCGTACAGCGCTTGGAAGTTCACTTCGGTCAGGTGCAGCGGCGGCATCGAGGTGCGCGTGATCGCGTCGGCGATGTTGGCGCGCAGGTACGGGTACAGCATCGTCGGGCAAACAATGCCCAGCAGCGGATCCAGCTGTTCTTCGGGGATGTTGGCCGCTTCGAAGATGCCGGCTTGCGTGCCTTCGACCAGGTACACGACCTTGTCGTTGATGCGGGTGGTGACGGTGACGGTGACCGTGGTTTCGAACACGGTGTCGGCCAGACGCTGGCCGCCCACGGTGATGCTGACTTCAACCTGGGGCGCTTCTTGCTCCAGGAAGACGTGAGGCGCGTTCGGCATTTCCAGCGAAAGGTCTTTCAGGTAGACGCGTTGCAGGTTGAACGAGGGCGCGTCGTTGCCGCCTTCTTGCTGGGTGTTTTGGTCTTGATCAGCCATGAGTGATTCCGTTGGTGGAGGGGGCAAAAGTAGAGGCGATTAGCCGTTCAGCAGGGGGGCAAGGCCACCCGAGCGGTCCAGGGCCATCAGGTCGTCGCAACCGCCGACATGAGTATCGCCGATGAAGATTTGCGGCACGGTGCGTCGGCCGGTACGTTCGATCATGACATCGCGCTGTGACGGATCGCGGTCGATCTGGATGATTTCCAGGTCGGTCACGCCACGCTGCTCGAGCAGGGCCTTCGCGCGTGAGCAATAGGGACAGTAGTCCTTGCTGTACATGACGACTTTATTCATAGGCGCTCCTCGATAGATTCAAGATTGATGATGGGACAGCCCCGGTTCAGCCCTTTTGGGTGACCGGCAGGCTGGCGGCCGACCAGGCGCGCATGCCGCCATCGAGCGGCACCGCGTCGGCAAAGCCTTGTGCGCGCAGCTTGGCGGCCACGCGGGCCGAATCGCGGCCATTGTCACAAACCACGACCAGCGGCTTGTTCTTGGGCAGCGAGGCGGCTTTCTGTTCGATGTCGGCTGCCGGCACATTTCGTGCCTGGGCGATGTGGCCGGCCTGGAATTGTTCGACGGGACGCACGTCCACCCAGACGGCGTTGCGCTGGTTCACCATCTGGATGGCCTCGCCAGTGCTGACGGCCGAGCCGCTGCGGCCCTTGCGCAGGGCAGGAATCGCCAGCATCACGCCGGAGATCACGGCGACGCCGACGATGAAGACGTTGTTTTTATCGAGCAAGAATTGCAAAAGATCCACGGGTCATCCTGAAGTGCGGCAGCTAGCCGGATATGGGCGAACCCTCGGCCAACCCGCGGGCGCCGCGCCAGGGAATTGGACGAGTGCGCCGGGGCAAAATCAAGGGCAAAATCACTCAATTATAAAATGAGCGCATTCTTTAACCATCCTTTAACTTTAACCCGCGCGGAAAGCGTGCCAAACCATGCATAAACTTGTTCTGATGCGCCACGGCGAAAGCCAGTGGAATCTGGAAAACCGCTTCACCGGCTGGACCGACGTCGACCTGACCGAAACCGGCCGCGAACAGGCTCGCCGAGCCGGCGAACTGCTCAAGAAAGAAGGCTACACGTTCGACCTGGCGTACTCGTCGGTGCTCAAGCGCGCCATCCGCACCTTGTGGATCGCGCTGGACGCCATGGACGCGATGTACACCCCGGTGGGTGTGAACTGGCGCCTGAATGAACGCCACTACGGCGCGCTGCAAGGCCTGAACAAGGCTGAAACCGCCGCCAAGTACGGCGACGAACAGGTCCTGATCTGGCGCCGCGCGTACGCCATCGCCCCGGAACCGTTGTCGCTGGACGACGAACGCCACCCGCGTTTTGACAGCCGCTACGCCAAGATCCCGGCCGATCAGCTGCCCGCCACCGAGTGCCTGAAAGACACCGTGAACCGGGTGCTGCCGTTCTGGAACGATTCCATCGCCCCGGCCATCCGCGCCGGTCGCAACGTGCTGATCGCCGCCCACGGCAACAGCCTGCGCGCGCTGATCAAGCATCTGGACAACGTGTCCGATGACGACATCGTCAACCTGAACATCCCCACTGGCCAGCCGCTGGTCTACGAATTGGATGATGACCTGCGCCCGATCCGCCACTATTATCTGGGCGATGCCGCCGAGATCGAGGCGGCCATGGCTGCGGTTGCCGCTCAAGGCAAGGCTAAGAAGGACTGATATCTCTATGCGTCGCACGGCAGGGTTGTTGTTGGCGGTCATGTTGACCGGTGGGGCGCTATCGGCTCGCGCCGCGCCCAACGACCTTGCCGGCCGCCAGTCTGACGCCGAACGTCAGCAGGCGGCGCTGCGCGACCGTATCGAGAATCTGCAAAAAGAGATCGACGGGCGCGAAGCCGCCCGCAAGGAAGCCGCCGACGCGCTCAAGCAGTCGGAATCGGCCATCTCGAAGATCAATCTGCGCCTGCGCGAACTGGCCGATGCCGGGCGCCAGGCGCAGACGGACCTGACCAGCCTCGAAAAGCAGATCGGCGTGCAGGAAACGGTGCTGGCCAAGCGTCGTACCGAACTGGCCGATCAGCTTCGCACCCAATACACCAGCGGGCTATCGCCCTGGACAGCGCTGCTGTCCGGCGACGATCCCCAGGTGCTGGGCCGCAATCTGGGCTACCTGGACTACGTGTCGCAGGCGCGAGCCAATGCCGTCAAGGCACTGCGGGCCGACATCGACCGTCTGGCCGCGCTGCAAACGCGCGCCGACGCCCGCCGTGCCGAGATTGAAAAAGTCGTGGCCGAAACCTCCGAGCAGAAGGCTGCATTGGTCGGGCAGCAGAAAGAACGCGCCACGCTGTTGGCGCAACTGGAAGGGCAGATCGCCGCCCAGCGCGCCGAAGCCAACAAGCTGGGGCGTGATGACCAGCGCCTGTCGCGCCTGATCACCGATCTGGACGCGGCGATTGCCAAGCAGATCGAAGAAGCCCGCAAGGCCGAAGAGGCGCGCAAGAAAGCCGAAGAGGCCCGCCGCATTGAAGAGGCGCGCCGCGCCGCTGAAGAATCCCGCAAACGCGCCGAAGCCGAGCGCCGCGCCGACGAGGCCCGCAAGAAAGCCGAGGCCGATAGCAAGCGGGCTGCCGAAATCGCCGCCCGCCGCGATCGCGATAGCCGCGATGCCCGCGACGCCGCCCAGGCGCGCGAGCAGGTCGAAGCGGCGTCGCGCCAAAGCCGTGGCCCGGTCGCCGTCGCCGATCCGGATGCCGCCGGATTACGTCCTGCTGAACAAAAACACACGCGCCTGACCGATCCGGCCCAGGCGCCGACCCAAGCGCCGGCCCAGGCGCCCGCCAAATCGGAAGATCCTCCAAAAAAGGCGGAACCCGCCGAGGCCGAGACCACTCCAACCCGCAGCGCATCGGCGCAGCAGACCCGTGCTGCCCCGCCCGTGGGCGGCGGCAACGGCCTGAAGCATGGCCTGACCATGCCGGTGCGTGGCCAGGTGCAGGGCCGCTTCGGGGTTGACCGCCCCGATGGCGGCGTCTGGCGCGGCGTGGTGCTGCGCGCGCCCGAGGGCACGCCCGTCAAAGTCGTGGCCCCCGGCACGGTGGTCTACGCCGAATGGCTGCGTGGTTTTGGCAACCTCATCATCGTGGATCACGGGCAGCAATACCTGACGGTCTATGCTTACAACCAAAGTCTGCTCAAACGGGTGGGGGATTCGGTGACAGGTGGCGATACTATTGCTACGGTAGGGGCAACCGGCGGCCAAGTGGAATCCGGCCTATACTTTGAAATTCGCCATCGTGGCGCTCCTGTGGACCCGGCCCAGTGGCTGGCCCAATAGGTTGGTAGGTACAAGTCGTTGGTAAATTACCAAACCCCCATCGGCGAAAACAAAATTCGGGAAGTGTGCATGGGCACTCGCAAGTTTCGCGGTTTCGGTCTGATTGCCATCGGTGCGGTGGCTGGCGTATTGCTTAGCGTAGGGGTGACGGCAGTCGCCCAGCGCGGCAGCCCTTTGCCCTTGGACGAGCTCAGGCAACTGAGCAATGTTTTCGCGGCCATCAAGAACAACTATGTCGAAGCGGTCGACGACAAAACCCTGATCGACAACGCGATCTCGGGCATGGTCTCGAACCTTGACCCGCATTCGGCCTATCTGGATGCCGACGCGTTCCGTGAAATGCAGACGGCGACCCAAGGCGAGTTCGGCGGCCTGGGTATCGAAGTTGGCGCGGAAGACGGCTTCGTCAAGGTCATCTCGCCCATCGAAGATACGCCCGCCGCGCGCGCCGGCGTCATGGCCGGTGACCTCATCATCAAGATCGACGACACGCCCACCAAGGG
The DNA here is from genome assembly GCF_001005835.2 of Achromobacter sp. LC458. Classification (NCBI taxonomy): domain Bacteria; kingdom Pseudomonadati; phylum Pseudomonadota; class Betaproteobacteria; order Burkholderiales; family Alcaligenaceae; genus Achromobacter; species Achromobacter sp. LC458. The sequence continues at coordinate 222,376 of NZ_LBHW02000004.1, read as the reverse complement.
CATGACCCTGAACGATGCGGTCAAGCTCATGCGTGGCGCGCCCAAGTCGCCCATCACTCTGACCATCATGCGCGCCGACCGTCCTCAGCCCATCGTGCTGAAGATCGTTCGCGACGTCATCAAGGTTCGCAGCGTGCGCAGCAAGATGCTGGATAACGGCATCGGCTACGTCCGCGTTGCCCAATTCCAGGAAAAGACCGGCTCCGACCTGGCCAAGCAACTGAAGGACCTGGGCGCGAAAGAAGCGCCCAAGGGCTTGGTGCTGGACCTGCGCAACGATCCGGGCGGCTTGTTGACCAGCGCCATCGGCGTGTCGGGCGCGTTCCTGCCGCCGGATGCCCTGGTGGTGTCCACCGATGGCCGTACGCCTGACGCCCGCCACAAGTATCTGGCCACGCCGTCGGAATACGCTCGTGGTGAAAGCAACTACCTGTCCGGCTTGCCGGCCTGGACCAAGACGGTTCCGATGGTGGTGCTGGTCAACGTCGGTTCGGCTTCGGCTTCCGAAATCGTGGCCGGTGCGCTGCAAGATCACAAGCGCGCCAAGGTGCTGGGCAACCGCACGTTCGGCAAGGGCTCGGTGCAGGTGATCCTGCCGCTGTCCGAATCCACCGCCGTCAAGTTGACGACCTCGCGCTACTTCACGCCCAGCGGTCGTTCGATCCAGGCCACGGGTATTGAACCGGACTTCGTTGTTGCCGACACGGCCGACGGTGACCTGTTCCGCCTGCCGCGCGAAGCCGACCTGCAACGCCACCTGTCCAACCCCGAGACCGCCAACGAGGTGAAGTCCAACTCGGCGCAAGACAACGTGGACGTGCCGACCAAGGTGTTCGAATTTGGCGGCAAGGACGACTTCCAACTGCAACAAGCGCTGAATGTGCTGGCCGGCAAGCCGGTACAGAAGGGTTCGGCGCGCGCCCAGGCCAAGGCGGATGCCAAGGCCGGTGGCGGCACTCCCACGCGCATGAAGATCACGCCGACCGGAGTCGAGCCCAGCAAGGACAAATGAACGACGAGCAACTGCTGCGCTACGCCCGCCACATCCTGCTCGACGAGCTGGGTATCGAAGGGCAGGAAAAACTGCTGGCGGCGCGTGTGCTCATCGTAGGGGCGGGTGGACTCGGTTCACCCGCCGCGCTCTACCTGGCAACTGCCGGCGTAGGCGACATCACCCTTGCTGACGACGACACTGTCGAGCTCAGCAATCTGCAACGCCAGATTCTCCACACCACCTCCAGCGTTGGCCGTCACAAGGCCGAGTCGGGGCGCGACATGCTGGCCGCCTTCAACCCGCAGGCGCGAGTCCATGCCCGCGTGGAACGCTTGCAAGGCGATGCGCTGTCCGATGCCGTTGCCGCGGCGGACCTGGTGCTGGACTGCACCGACAACTTCACCACCCGCCACGCCATCAACCGCGCCTGCGTGCAGCATCGCAAGCCGCTGGTGTCGGGCGCCGCCATCCGCTTTGACGGGCAGGTCAGCGTGTACGACCTGCGCGACGACAACGCGCCGTGCTACCACTGCCTGTTCCCGGAAGCCGACGACGTCGAGGAAGCCAACTGCGCCACGATGGGCGTGTTTGCCCCGGTGGTGGGCATTATCGGCAGCATGCAGGCGGCCGAAGCCCTGAAGCTGCTGTCCGGCGTAGGCGAAAGCCTGTCGGGCCGGCTGCTCTGGCTGGATGTGCGCACCATGCAATGGCGCAGCGTCAACGTACAGCGGGACCCGGAATGCGCCGTTTGCGGCCATCGGGGGCGCTGAAACGGGCTTTTTCGCAACGCGAATCCCAGGGTCCGGCGTGCCCTTATTGCCCTTGCGGACAATATTAAAGGCCTGAAATACCTGCTATAACGCCAGCCAGCCTACCGAAATCAAAGGCGGCAATGTGGACGTGACGGCGTGGAAACAGGACTGAAGTTCAGCTTGCCCCAGTGGCGCCTGACGCGCTGGCTTACCCATTCCGGGCCGGATACGCCCGCGGACATCCGTGCCGCGCTGATCGCCAGCCTGTTCGGCACGCTGCCCATCTTTGCCGGCGGCGTCATCAACACCTTGATGATTTCGGGCGTGGTGACCTGGCGGCGGCCCGAACCGCTATACATATCCTGGCTGCTGCTGGAAGTGGTGCTGGCCATCGTGCGCGTCACGATCCTGCGCGCGGCCTTGCGCGCCGCGCCCAAGGGCGGCAACACCCATACCGACCTCTACATTCTGTTGGCGCTGCTGTGGGCGTTCAGCGTGGGGTACGGCGTCTTCATCACCTTCATCAATGGCGACTGGCTGGCCGCAACGCTGGCGGGCATATCCTGCGGCGCGATGGCGGGCGGCATCTGCTTTCGCAACTATGGCGCGCCTCGGCTGGTGGCCGCCATGATCTTCCTGAGCCTGGGCCCCATGTGCCTGGGCGCCTTGTTTACGGGCGAAATCGTTACGGCCATCGTCTTTATCCAGATTCCGTTCTACCTGGTCAGCATGACCATCGCGTCACATCGGCTCAACCGTATCCTGGTCTCTACCATGCTGGCCGAACGCGCCAGCGAACGCCGCGCCAATGAAGACGCGCTGACCGGGCTGGCCAACCGCACCGGCCTGCAAGTGGCCCTGGAGCGCGTTTGCGCCAGTGCGCGCGGGCACGACAGCGACGCGGCGCTGCTCTATATGGACATGGATGATTTCAAGCGCATCAACGACACCTACGGGCATGCGGCGGGTGACCTGGTGTTGACCACGATCGCCCGGCGCATGCGAGCCATGCTGCGGGTGGACGACGTGGCGGCTCGCATCGGCGGGGATGAATTTATCGTGCTGGTCACCGGCATCGACGCCACGGCGGCGCTGCGGCTGGGCGAGCATCTGCTGCTGGACGCCTTGCAGCCCATCGCGTTGGCGGACGGTACGCGGGTGATTGTGGGGATGTCGATCGGCATCTCGATCATCTCGGCCGGCAACCGCAACCCGCAGGCGGCGCTGGATTCCGCCGATGCCGCGCTGTACCGCGCCAAGGCCAGGGGCGGCCGCTGCTGCGAAGTCGACGGCGGGGCGGCCCGGGTGGACGAAGCCACTGTGGCCGGCGGCGACAGCGCGACGGCGGCGGCCTGAGAGCAGGTAAGAGCCTCAGCAGCGCCGGCAGTACCGGCAGTACCGACATCGCGCGCCCCTATCCATTCCTGGACTGAAAGTTATCAGATAACCTGAAAAGTTGTCTATAATCCGCCGATGCTCACCAAAAGCCTCACCCTGACTGAACAAGTCGCCCAGCAGATCGCCACGGATATCGCCGACGGCGTGCATCCGGTTGGCGCCAAGCTGCCGCCCGGCCGCGTGCTGGCGGACCAATACGGCGTCAGTGCCGCCGTCATCCGCGAAGTTACCGAACGGCTGCGCGCTCAGGGCCTGATTCAAAGCCGCCAAGGGTCGGGCAGCACCGTGGTGTCGCGCACCGGCGGGCAGGGGTTTCAGGTATCCAGCGGCATCGCGGTCAACCGCGAGCAGTTGGCCAACGTCTATGAATTGCGCATGGAACTGGAAGGGGGCGCGGCAGCGCTGGCCGCCATGCGGCGCAACGCCGCCGACCTGACCGCCATGGCCCAGGCGCTGGCCTCGCTTGAAGCGCATCTTGAGCACCCCGAGCAGGGCGTTGAACACGACATCTCTTTTCACGTTGCCATTGCCGCCGCCACGCACAACCGCAGCTATCAGGACCTGTTGCAGTACCTGAACCGACAGCTGCGCCTGGCCGTCAGCACCGCGCGGTCCAACAGCCGCTTGCACGACGGTTTGACCGCTGCCGTGCACCAGGAACACGTCGCCGTATTCGAAGCCATCCGCGCGCGCAACCCCGACCGTGCCCGGCAAGCCGCCGTCCGTCATTTGCAGCAGGCGGCCACCCGCCTGCAACTCGATCAACTTTTTCCCGCAGCCACGCCGACATCATGACCGCATCCGACTTTCCGCAACGCCTGGTCCAAGCCCTGGGCCGCGACACCGTGTTCACTGCCGAAGCGGACATCGCGCCCTGGTTGTCCGATTGGCGCGGCCTGTACAACGGCCACGCCCAAGCCGTCGTGCGCCCGCGCAACACGGCTGAAGTGGCCGCCTGCCTGGCCCTGTGCCAGCAGGAAGGCGTGCCGGTTGTGCCGCGTGGCGGCAACACCGGCCTGTGCGGGGGCGCCACGCCTGACGGCAGCGCCAGGAACGTCGTGTTAAGCCTGGACCGCATGAACGCCGTGCGTTCCATCGACACCGTCGCGAACACCCTGGTGGCCGAAGCGGGCGCCATCCTGGGCAACCTGCGCCGCGCCGCGCAAGACGCCGGCCGCCTGTTGCCGCTAAGCCTGGCGGCGGAAGATTCCAGCCAGATCGGCGGCAACGTCGCCACCAATGCCGGTGGCGTGAACGTGGTGCGCTACGGCATGGCGCGCGAGCTGGTGCTGGGCCTGGAAGCCGTGCTGCCCACCGGCGAAATCTTCAATGGCCTGCGCACGCTGCGCAAGGACAACACGGGCTACGACCTGAAGCAGTTGCTGATCGGGTCCGAAGGCACGCTGGGCGTGATCACGGCGGTGGCGTTGCGGCTGTTTCCGCGTACCGACGTGCGTTCCGTGGTGCTGACGGCGGTCGAGTCGCCCGCGCAGGCGCTGCAACTGTTCGAGATTCTGTTCGAGCAGTGCGGCGCGCGCTTGCAGGCGTTCGAATATTTCTCTGGCGACTGCCTGGACCTGGTGCTGACGCATGCCGAAGGCGTGCAAGAGCCGTTTGATCAGCGCTACCCGGCGTACGTGCTGATCGAGCTTGCCGACACCGCCGACGAAGCCGGGCTGACGGCCTTGCTGGAAAACGTGATCGGTACGGCGTTGGAACGCGGCTTGTGCCTGGATGCCGCCGTGTCGGCATCGATGGCGCAATTGCAGACCCTGTGGAAGCTGCGCGAAGAAATCTCCGAAGCGCAGCGTGCCGATGGTCCGCACTTGAAGCACGACGTGTCGCTGCCCATCGAACGCATTCCCGAATTCATGGTGTCCGCCGAGGCCCGCGTGCGCGCGCTATTCCCGGATATTCGCCCGTTCATCTTCGGCCACTTCGGCGACGGCAACCTGCACTACAACCTGTCCCGCCCCGCCGGCGCGGCGCGTGACTGGGTGGCCGTGAATGGCGCCGCGATTACCGACGCGGTGCTGGACGAGGTCAACCGCTACGGCGGCAGCATCTCGGCCGAACACGGCATCGGCCAACTCAAGCGCGACCACTTCCTGCACAGCAAAGACCCGGTCGAGCTGCGCCTGATGCGCGAGATCAAAAAAGTCATGGACCCGGCCGGGATCATGAACCCGGGCAAATTGCTGTAAGGCAAACCGCCATTGCATTGATCCCGGCGGCTTTCGCGCGCGCGGCCTGCTCCCACATCAGGTAGCAGGCCGCGCCGCAGTCAGCACCACAGTCCGCGCTTATTGCCGGTGATAGACCTCGGCACCCTTCTTCACGAACTCCACCGACTTTTCCTGCATGCCTTTCTGCAAGGCGTCCTTCTCGCTGACGCCTTGCGCCGCGGCATAGTCGCGCACGTCCTGCGTGATCTTCATGCTGCAAAAATGCGGGCCGCACATCGAGCAAAAGTGCGCCACCTTCATGGAGTCCTTCGGCAGCGTTTCGTCGTGGAATTCCTTGGCGGTGTCCGGGTCCAGCCCCAGGTTGAACTGATCGTCCCAGCGGAATTCAAAGCGCGCCTTTGACAGCGCGTTGTCGCGGATCGCCGCGCCCGGATGGCCCTTGGCCAGGTCCGCCGCATGCGCCGCGATCTTGTACGTGATGATGCCGTCCTTCACGTCTTTCTTGTTGGGCAGGCCCAAGTGCTCTTTCGGCGTCACATAGCAGAGCATCGCCGTGCCGTACCAACCAATCAGCGCGGCCCCGATGCCCGACGTGATGTGATCGTAGCCCGGCGCAATATCGGTGGTCAGCGGCCCCAGCGTGTAGAAGGGAGCTTCATGGCAGTGCTCAAGTTGCAGGTCCATGTTTTCCTTGATCAGGTGCATCGGCACGTGGCCCGGCCCCTCGATCATCACCTGCACGTCGTGCTTCCACGCCACCCGCGTCAATTCGCCCAAGGTCTTCAATTCCGCGAATTGCGCTTCGTCATTGGCGTCGTAGCCCGAGCCCGGACGCAGCCCGTCGCCCAGCGAGAAGCTCACGTCATACGCCTTCATGATCTCGCAGATGTCTTCAAAGCGCTCGTACAGGAAGCTTTCCTTGTGATGCGCCAGACACCACTTGGCCATGATCGAGCCACCGCGCGACACGATGCCCGTCATACGATCCGCCGTCATCGGAATGAACGGCAGCCGCACGCCCGCGTGAATGGTGAAGTAGTCCACGCCTTGCTCGGCCTGTTCGATAAGCGTGTCGCGAAAGATCTCCCACGTCAGGTCCTCGGCCTTGCCATCCACCTTTTCCAGCGCCTGGTAGATCGGCACGGTGCCGATGGGCACCGGCGAATTGCGGATGATCCATTCGCGCGTTTCGTGGATGTGCTTGCCGGTGGACAGATCCATCACCGTGTCGCCGCCCCAGCGTATCGCCCACGTCATCTTCTCAACTTCTTCGCCGATGCCCGAGCTGACGGCTGAATTGCCGATGTTGGCGTTGATCTTCACCAGGAAGTTGCGGCCGATAGCCATGGGCTCGACTTCGGGGTGGTTGATGTTGGCCGGGATGATGGCGCGCCCGCGCGCGATTTCGTCACGCACGAATTCCGGCGTGATGGCGGCGGGGATGGCGGCGCCGAACGATTGCCCCGGGTGCTGGCGCAGCAGGCGCTTGACCATCTTTTCGCCATCGGGACCGCTGTCGCGCAACGTTTGCAGGTAGTGCTCGCGGCGCAGGCTTTCGCGGATCGCCACGAATTCCATTTCCGGCGTGATGATGCCGCGCCGCGCATAGTGCATCTGCGATACGTTGGCGCCCGCCTTGGCGCGTCGCGGCGGGCGTTGCAGGTCGAACCGCATCGCCGTCAGCTTCGGGTCGGTCAGGCGCGCCTTACCGTAGTCGCTGGTCGGGCCGGACAGCACGTCGGTGTCGGCGCGCTCTTCGATCCAGGCGCGGCGCAGCTCGGGCAGGCCGCGGCGGATATCGATCTTGGCATCGGGGTCGGTGTAGGGGCCGCTGCAATCGTAGACGGTCAGCGGCGGATTTTTTTCTCCGCCGAACATGGTCGGCGTGTCGTCCTGCTCGATCTCGCGAAACGGCACGCGGATGTCGGGGCGCGAGCCCGTCTCATACACACGGCGCGATCTGGGCAGCGGTGCGACGGCCGCCGCGTCGACTTCGGCGGTAGCGGCCAGGAATTTGGGATTGGCGTTCATGGAAAGCTCCAAGCAAGTGGTTGGAGCCGATCGGGAATGGACTTCCGCCAGGCGTGCAGCGACGCCTGGCGGAAATACGGCTCCCAGCATCGGCATTATCCGTACTGGTACGAAGGGACTCTCTCAACCCGGCGCCGCCTGAAAAGGCGGGACGAGTACCCCTGCGCGAAAGCGAAGTATAGATCGCGCCAACGCGGCCCGGCGCATATGATGATTTGTGCGCATGAAATCATTCAAAGAACGCTTGCTTCCGAGAGCTGGTATTACTGCTTTACATTTGGATTCAGTCTGGGGCGACACCGTCATTTAGGTTCGGTACACTTTTTTCCAACCAACGCCCGGCCTGCCATCGACTCGCCGGGCATAGCTAACTTAAAAGAAGGAATCGAGCATGCAACTGACCCTACGCAAATTGGCGCCCGCCCTGGTTGTCGTGACGTTGGCGCTGGCGGGTTGCAAGACCGCCCCGACGAAACCGTCCGGCGCCGCGGCCACGCCCGAAGCCGGCCAGCAGTCGAGCGTGCCGGCTACCGCATCGTCGGTGGACTTCTACCTGGCGCAGCAACAGCCCGGCCCCGGCCTGCGCGAAATCGCGCTGCCCGACGGCAAGCTCTACATGCAGGAAGTGCCCGTGCTGACGCGCGCGGATCTCACCGACGCCGCCGCGTTGGTCGACCGTCAAGGCCAGAACTTCGTGGGCCTGCGCTTCTCTGAAGCCGGCGCGCGCAAGCTGACCGACGTCAGCACCAAGAACGTCGGCAACCGCCTGGCGCTGGTAATCGATCAGGAACTGGTCGCCGCCCCGAGCATCGCCGAACCCCTGAACCGTGGCGTGTTGGCCTTTGGTGTCGCCTCGGCGCAAGCCGCGTCCGAAATCGCCGCCAAGATCCGTGGTGATGCACCGCCCGCTCCGGCTGCCGGCGGCGCCGCGCCCGCACCTACGCCCAAGCCCTGATCACTGATCACCGATCTTCCTGCGGATAAGCCGAGGTCGCAAAAGCGGCAGAAGTTGGTTATTTGCAGGCGCTTGAATCAAAATATCCGCACCGAAAGGTGCGGATATTTTTTTTGCCCGCAAACGACGGCGCGGCTATCGCGCGCATCGGATGGACGGGATGAATCAGCCGATTTTGCGGCCGCGCGGCTTGACCGTGCGACGCGCTTGCGCGGTCTCGATGAAGGTTTGCGTCAGTGCTTCAAGCATGGCGCGATCATCGGGTGTCAGGCCGTCGAATTGCGACGGCGCAATGTTGGGAAACGGCCAGGGCGCTTGCGGACGGGGCCGTCGGGCCATGCGCGGCATGGTCTCGGCGACGCCCGCTGCGGGCAGCGTATCTGACAGGTCATAGCCTTCCATGGGTAGTTCCATGGGACCCTTACCGGTCTCCAACCACTCAGGCTCAATCTTCAGAATCTGCGCAAGCTTACGGACGGACCGGCTGGAATGCCGGAGCCCGTTTTCGTAACTGGCGATTGCACTTTGCGAGATTCGCGCAAGACGAGCGAGCGTCTTCTGCGTGTGACCACGCAGAAGACGGGCTTGCTTCAATCGGTCTGAAAATGTCTTCACGAGTCGATTGAAGCTTGCTCATGATTTACTTTGGTGGTTATAAGCATTACCTGGGTGATAGTTTTGGAGGCGAGGACACATGCATGAACGGGGCAACGTGTTCGTCGTGCAACTTGATGAAATGACGAGCAATCATTTTGTCGCTGCTTTGCGTGATTTTCAATGGCAGGTCAGCGCGTGCGCGTCACCGGACGAGCTTTTCGAACGGCTGCGCACGGACGATGTCGACGCGATGGTGTTGCGTGGGCAGGGCGCCGAGGTCCCCAAGCTGATCGCGGCCTTGCGCCGCGCGGCGCCGGACGCGGCGGTGGTGTGGCAGTCGCCGGTGGCCTCGGCGCGCGAACGGGTGGAGGCGCTGGAGGCGGGCGTGGACTTTTATAGTTCGGCCCGTATGGAGCCCGAGGAATGGGACGCGTTGCTGCGCAATGTGCGGCGCCGGCTCTTGCCGCCTTCCACCGACGGCCCTGCATGGCGCTTGGACCAACGCGTGCTGTCAGGCCCGGCCGGCGAACGCTTGCCATTGACGCTGACCGAACGCGACTTTTTTGTCCGCTTGCTAAGGGCGCCCGGCCAGTGCCTGCGGCGCGATCGCTTCTTTCCGTGCAATCCTCGCGAGGGCGCACGCAGCGTTGACGTGCTGGTGTCGCGGCTGCGCACCAAGGCGCGCCGCTTCGATATTGAACTGCCGGTGTTGGCCGTGCGCGGTTGGGGCTATATCCTGCTGCAGCACAGCCCGCCGCAAGAACCGCAGGATTAGAGAACGACCAGGTTATCCCGATGCATGAGCTCGGGTTCGGTCATGCTGCCCAGGATGCGAGCGATCTGCGACGAAGGCTGGCGCAGGATGCGTCGCGTATCGACAGACGAATAGTTGATGAGACCGCGCGCGCATTCGATGCCCTGGCTGTCCACGCAGGCCACCACGTCGCCACGGCCGAACTCGCCTTGCACGTCAGTCACGCCGATGGGCAAGAGGCTCTTGCCTTCGCGCATCAGGGCCTGCACGGCGCCGTCGTCCAGCACCACGCGGCCACGCAGGCGCAGGTGGTCGGCCAGCCACTGCTTGCGGGCTGACCACACGGGCAGCACGGCGCGCAGTTCGCTGCCGATGCATTCGCCCTGTGCCAATCGCGTCAGCACGTTGCGCTCGCGGCCTGAGGCAATGATGGTGTGCGCGCCGCTGTGCGCCGCGCGCTTGGCGGCCAGCACCTTGGTCAGCATGCCGCCCGTGCCGATGCCGCTGCCTGCGCCGCCGGCCATCGCTTCCAGCGCCGGGTCGCCCGCTTGCGCGTGCGACATGAATGTAGCGTCGGGATTCTTGCGAGGATCGGAATCGTACAAACCGCGCTGATCCGTCAGGATGATCAGCGTGTCGGCTTCGATCAGATTGGTGACCAGCGCGCCCAGCGTGTCGTTATCGCCCAGGCGGATTTCGTCGGTGACGACCGTGTCGTTTTCGTTCACGATCGGCACCACGCCCAGGCGCAGCAGCGCGAACAGCGTGCTGCGGGCGTTCAGGTAGCGGTGGCGATCGGCCAGGTCTTCGTGCGTCAGCAAAATCTGCGCGGTGCGCAGGCCGTACTCCGCGAACGCCGCTTCGTAGGCCTGGCACAGGCCCATCTGGCCGACGGCGGCGGCGGCTTGCAATTCGTGCATGACGGAAGGGCGCTTGCGCCAGCCCAGCCGCGCCATGCCTTCGGCGATGGCGCCACTGGAGACCAGCACGATCTGCTTGCCCTGCTTGTGCAAGGCAGCGATCTGCGAGGCCCAGTGCGCGACGGCGGCGCGGTCCAGGCCGCGGCCTTCGTTGGTGACCAGCGACGAGCCAACTTTGGCGACCAGGCGCTGGGCGTGGGTGACGACGGAAACGGCAGGTGTTTCAGCAGACATGGTAGGCGCCGGCTGCGGCGAAAAAAGACGTAATCGAAAGGACTGCGATTATGGCTTATTCGTCACCGCCGCGCGGCGCGGCCGGCTTGTCGGCGTCGGACCGCGTGTCGTCAAAGCGGGGGTCCGGCGCCACATAGGTGCCGTCCGCCTGGTCGCTCGACAGGTGTTCCTTTTCGCGCTCGGCGTCCAGGTAGTCTTGCAGCGCGTACAGCAGGTCTTGCGTGCCTTCGCCCGTCAGGCCGGAAATGGCGAACACGGGGCCCTTCCAGTCGTACAGTTCCAGGAAGCGGCGCTTGGTGTCTTCGGGGTCCGGCACCATGTCCAGCTTGTTCAGCACCAACCAGCGCGGCTTGGCGGCCAGTTCGGGGTCGTAGCGGCGCAGCTCTTCGACGATGGCGCGCGCATCGACCACGGCTTGCTCGACCGGATCTGCATCGGGGTCAGGGGTGGACACGTCAACCAGGTGCAGCAGCACGCGGGTGCGCGCCAGGTGGCGCAGAAACAGGTGGCCCAGGCCGGCGCCTTCGGACGCGCCTTCGATCAGGCCGGGAATGTCGGCCACGACGAAGCTGCGCGACGGCGACGTACGCACCACGCCCAGGTTGGGGTGCAGCGTGGTGAACGGGTAGTCGGCGATCTTCGGCTTCGCGTTCGAGATGCGCGTGATCAGCGTCGACTTGCCGGCGTTGGGCATGCCCAGCAGGCCCACGTCCGCCAGCACCTTCAGTTCCATGCGCAGGTAGCGATGTTCGCCTTCCTTGCCGGGCGTCCACTGGCGCGGGGCGCGGTTCAAGCTGGACTTGAAGTGGATGTTGCCCATGCCGCCCTGGCCACCGGCAGCCAGCACGACTTTTTGGTCATGGGTGTCCATGTCGAACAGGACTTCGCCGGTTTCGGCGTCATGGATAACGGTGCCCACGGGCACGCGCAGGGTGATGTCCGGAGCCGCTGCGCCGTATTGGTCCGAGCCGCGGCCGTTCTCGCCGCCCTTGGCGCGATGCAGGCGTGCGTAGCGGAAATCGATCAGCGTGTTGATATTGCGGTCTGCAACGGCATAGATGGTGCCGCCGCGGCCGCCGTCGCCGCCGTCCGGGCCCCCTTTGGGGATGAACTTTTCGCGGCGAAAGCTCGCCACGCCATTGCCGCCTTTGCCGGCGACCACTTCAATGGTGGCTTCGTCTACGAATTTCATGGTGTCTGCGCGTGTAGTGGGTAAATAGGACAGTTGCCCGCCATGGGGCGCTGCCAGGTGGCATTGGAAACTTTACTCGCCAATTGCCATAAACAAAAAAGCTTAAAACAAAAAAGCCCTGCCGCATGCGACAGGGCTTTTGCCGTTCGGCAACGCGGTAAACCGCGTTGCGCTGACCGTGGCTAGTCCGATTACTCGGCAGCGATGATCGAAACGGTTTGCTTGTTCAACGCGCCCTTGAAGCCGAATTGAACCTTGCCGTCGATCAGCGCGTACAGGGTGTGGTCCTTGCCCATGCCGACGTTCACGCCAGCGTGGAAACGAGTACCGCGCTGACGCACGATGATCGAACCAGCGGGAATCAGTTCACCGCCGAAAGTCTTGACGCCCAGACGCTTTGATTCTGAGTCGCGTCCGTTTCGCGTAGAGCCGCCGCCCTTTTTCTGTGCCATGTTTAGCTCCTGCTAAGTGGTACCGAGTCGCTACTTAAGCCGTGATGGCTTCGATGCGGATTTCGGTGTAGTTCTGACGGTGGCCCTGACGCTTCTGATAGTGCTTGCGACGGCGCATCTTGAAGATCTTGACCTTGTCGTGGCGGCCTTGCGCAAGAACCGTTGCCTTGACCACAGCGCCGGAGACGAGGGGCGTGCCAACTTTCAGTTGGTCGCCTTCGCCCACGGACAGCACTTGGTCCAGGGTGATTTCTTGCCCAATGTCTGCCGGTATCTGTTCTATCTTGAGTTTTTCGCCAGCGGCAACGCGATACTGCTTGCCACCGGTTTTTACGACCGCGTACATGGGGTGTTCCTTAAATAGGTAAATGGGTTCATTCGCGCGGCCCGCCCTGCTGGGTGGGATTGCCACTTTGGAAGGTTCGCTTTCCTGTCCGTGTGCCGGCATTTGACATGCGGCGGGCCAGAAGGAAAGGGGCCTGACTGCCAGGTACCGGGTGGAAATATCCCGAACAAGGCACCCAAAGGGTTTACGCGAACAACCGACGTAATTCGGGCATTGCTGACCGAATCCGCAATATTAGCGCGTGACTTTTCAAAAGTCAAAAACCTGTTGTGGGCTAAGGGCTTAGGTGTGGCGCGGGGGCTTCAGGCAGGCGCCACCACGCGCTGGGAGACGTGGCGCGCCACCCGGCGGATGCCCTCCATGATGTCGCGCCGGTGGGCATCGTCCAGCCGGTCGGTGGGTATCGACGTGCTGACCGCCACGCGCTTGCCCGTGGGCGTGACGCCCACATACGCGGCGTAGCACACCAGGCCGGTGGCCAATTCTTCCTGATCGTGGCCCAGCCCTGTCTGGCGCACCTTGTCCAATTCTTGATACAGCGCGTCGCGCGTGGCCAGCGTGCGGTCCGTCACGCGGGGCAGCGGGTCGGGCACGCTGGCGGCCAGGGCGTCGGGTTCCAGGCTGGCCAGCAGCACTTTGCCCAGCGCGCAAGCATGGGCGGGCAGGCGCATGCCCAAGTCGGAGACCAGCCGCACGGGGCGGCGGGCGTCCTCGCGGGCGATGTAGACCACGTCAAAGCCATCCAGCGCCGCCAGCTGCACGACTTCATTGCAGCGGGTCACGAACTCGCCGGCCGCCTCGTGGAACGCGGCTTGCAGGCCGTCGTGGCGCAGGTAGGCGAAGCCTAGCGACATCAGCTCGATGCCGATCAGGTAGCCGCCTTCTTTGCGTTCGATCCAGCGGCGCTGTTCCAGGCAGTCCAGCAACAGGTACAGCGTGCTTTTGGGCAGCTTGCAGGCCTGCGCCAGTTCGGCGGCCTTGACGGGGGTGCGGCGGCTGGCCAGCACCCGCAGGATGTCGTGGGTGCGGCGGATGGCGGGCACATCGTAGTCGGCGGTCATGTCTGTTTGTCCAACCTATTGGACTTCAATTCAGAATGTTGGACATGATAACGGCCTTCTTCTAGACTCGTTGCACCTTTATTGAAATGCCGCCCAGTCGGCATAAAGCGTGGAGACTCATGAACATAGACAACGCATTGCCCGTCGACCTGGCGGGCGCCTTGCTGGTGGGCCGTGTTTGGCGGCCGGCCCCGGTGGACGGGCCCAGCGTCGTGGTGGTGCGCAACGGCGAGGTGTTTGACATCACCGCCGTGGCCCCCACCGTGTCCGATCTGCTGGATCGCCCCGATCGCGTCACGCTGGCCAAAGGCGCGGCAGGCGAATCGCTGGGCGACGTGCGCGCGCTGATGGCCGCCACCTTGCAAGGGCAAGACGGGCCGCGCCTGTTGGCGCCGTGCGATCTGCAACCCATCAAGGCCGCCGGCGTCACGTTCGCCATCAGCCTGCTGGAGCGGATGATCGAGGAAGAAGCGGGCGGCGACGCCAGCCGCGCCGATGAAATCCGTGTGCGGATGCAGGCCTTGATCGGCTCGGATCTGTCTCGCTTGCTCCCCGGGTCCGCCGAAGCCATCAAGCTGAAAGCCGAATTGGTGGAACGCGGGCAGTGGTCGCAATACCTGGAAGTGGGCATCGGCTCCGACGCCGAGATTTTCTCGAAGACGCCCGCGATGGCATCGGTGGGATACGGCGCGCAGATCGGCGTGCTGCCCGAATCGCAGTGGAACAACCCCGAGCCCGAGATCGTGCTGGCCGTGGACAGCCGTGGCGAGATCGTGGGCGCCACGTTAGGCAACGACGTCAACCTGCGTGACATCGAAGGTCGCAGCGCCTTGCTGCTGACCAAGGCCAAGGACAACAACGGGTCATGCGCCATCGGCCCCTTCATCCGCTTGTTCGATGGGGATTTCGACCTGGACAGCGTGCGCCACGCCGATGTGTCGCTGCGCATCGACGGCGCGGACGGCTTCGCGCTGGACGGCGTCAGCCACATGCGCGAAATCAGCCGCGACCCCCAGGACCTGGTACGCCAGGCTTTTGGCGCGCACCACCAGTACCCCGACGGCTTCATGCTGTTCCTGGGCACGATGTTCTCGCCCAGCCAGGACCGCAAGGGTCCCGGCACCGGCTTCACGCACAAGCTGGGCGATCGCGTCCAGATCGCGTCCGAGCGTATCGGCGCGCTGGTCAACGATGTGCAGTTGGCCACCGAGATCACGCCGTGGACGTTCGGCGTGCGGGCCCTGTACGCCAACCTGGCCAAGCGCGGCCTGGTTCGATAGGGCGGCGACCGGCGCGCTTGCGCTGACTGGGGGGCGGCAGCGGGCCGCCCCGCACCCGCCGCACCCCGTATAATCGCTGGTCGAATCCCCCGCCATTCCTGGCGGCCCAGCGGTAAGAGCCCCCTCGCGGCTCGTTTCACTTGTCGGATACGTCTTGAATCTCCCCGCGCTTATTGCCCCCATTGCTGACGATATGAAGGCTGTCGACGCGGTCATCCGCGAGCGGCTGAATTCGGACGTGGTCCTGATCCGCACAATCGGCGACTACATCATTGGCGCGGGCGGCAAGCGCATGCGCCCGGCCATGGTCTTGATGGTGGCGCGCGCGCTGGGCTACGAAGGCACGCATCACCAACTGCTGGCCGCCGTCGTGGAATTCATCCACACCGCAACATTGCTGCATGACGACGTGGTCGACGAATCCGACCTGCGCCGCGGCCGCGAAACGGCCAACGCCGTGTTCGGCAACGCCGCCAGTGTGCTCGTTGGCGATTACCTGTATTCGCGTTCGTTTGAAATGATGGTCGAAGCCGACTCGATGCGCATCATGAGCATCCTGTCCGAAGCCACCACGGTGATCGCCGAAGGCGAGGTCTTGCAGCTGCTGAACGTGCACGACCCCGACGTCTCGCAAGACCGCTACCTGCAAGTGGTGCGCTACAAGACCGCCAAGCTGTTCGAAGCTGCCGCCCAGGTGGGCGCGGTGCTGGCAGGCGCCACGCCCGAACAGGAAGCCGCTGCCGCCGCCTATGGCCGCCACGTCGGCACCGCGTTCCAGCTGGTTGACGACGTGCTGGACTACAGCGGCGACGCCGCCGCGTTGGGCAAGAACGTGGGCGACGACCTGCGCGAAGGCAAGCCCACGCTGCCGCTGATCCGCGTGATGGAAGTGGGCTCGCCCGAACAACAACAACTGATTCGCGACGCCATCAAGACGGGCGACGCCGATTTCGCCGCCGTGGCCGCAGCCATTCAGGCCACCGACGCGCTTGAACACGCCCGCCTGGCCGCTGTGGCCGAAGCGGATCGGGCTCGCGAAGCGCTGTCGATTTACCCCGTTTCGCCTTTTCTGAATTCTCTGCTAGAATTCTGCGCTTTCGCGGTGAATAGAGATCGCTGAAGCCGAAATCCACAGCGGCGCTGAAGTTGGGCGTAGCTAGCTGGTTTGAAAGCGGGTGGGTTGTTGAAGCCAAAAGCAAAAGCTAAACGCAGAAGCTAAACGCAGAAGCCAAAGCAACCAAAGCAAAACCTGATTTTCAAAAAAGCGGAATATAGGTTCTAATAGCGGTCGCTGTTGAAACGGCGGTGATGGAAAGCGAAGGTGGGAAGCGAAAGCAAAGTCACCAGAGCATAGTCGCCGCAGCAGTCGCGAGACATGCAGCGGAAAGAAAAAACTTGGTAGCACTGAGCGCCGCTAAGTTGGTAGTACGAGTTTGTCAGCGCGGTTTTTTAGCGTGGCAAATTCACTGAATCGGGGCGTAGCTCAGCCTGGTAGAGTACTGCGTTCGGGACGCAGGAGTCGGAGGTTCGAATCCTCTCGCCCCGACCACTTATCTGTGGTCGAATTTTTGGTGGTGTTCTCGACACCAGCAGCAAGAGCCGGAACCGCGAAAGCGGCGCCGGCTTTTTTGCGTTTGCTTTCTTCCTGCGCCAGCAGGATGAACGTCGCATCGATTGCGACACCGGCTTCCTGAGCCATCAGCATAGCAGTCCGGTAGTCCGGCAAGTGCGTGCCTTTGACATAGCGATCCAAGGTCTGTTGCTTCAGACCCCACGCCTTCGCCATGCTGTTGACGCTGCGCCCCTTGAGCGCGGCTTCTACAAATTCCTGATATTCCATCGCCAGTCCTATCTTGCCGAATTACACGGATTCGGGTAATGTCGCCCTGAATTACACAAAATCGTGTAACACGGAACCGTGTTTTTTCTAACGATAACCGCCCTTGAACGGGTATGCAACTGGGCCGAACGGCCTACCGCCGAAAAAGAGGAACGCCATGCCACACGCGATCGCTGTCGCGTCCACCAAAGGTGGAGTCACGAAGACCACGACCTGCGCAAATCTCGCAGGAATATTTGCCGACTTCGGCATGCGGGTCTTGCTGATAGACGCTGATGAACAGAACAGCCTGACGAAGTACTACCCCATTAAACATCGCGCGGAGCACGGGCTGACACGCGTCATCACCCGGGGCGGCCTCGTCACCGAAGACTGCATAAGCCAGACCGCGATTCCTGGGATTGACATCATTTGCTCGGATGCTGTCGCGGGCAATCTTCAAACGTGGCTCAAGGATCGAGAAGATCGTCTGCTGATAATGCGCCGGGCAGTGAGGCGCTCAGCGGCCGTCGAGAAATACCACGGGATCATCATTGACACGCAGGGTGCTGCCGGCGAGCTACAGAAGACGGCGGCGATGGCGGCGGACGTGATCTTATCTCCCATCAAGCCGGACGTTTTATCTGCGGCTGAATTTGCCGACGGCACGCTGCGCATGATGGAGTCTCTGAACAGTCTTTCGGACTTCGGCTCGGACTTTCGCAGCGGGGACCTGTACGTCGTTATCAGCGCCCTGGAACGCAACAACAATGCCCGCCAAGTCGCGGATCAGATCCGCCGGAGCTTTCTTGGCCATCGGCAGGTGAAAGGGATTCTGGAGACTGTCATACCGCACGCCGCAGCCTATACCGCTGCCGCAACAGCACGTGTCCCAGTTCACCAATACGACCGTCGCAGGGGTGACAAGTCCCCCTGGGACGTCATGCACCGCCTGGCGTGGGAACTCTTCCCCGCGCTGAACGGCATTTATGTGGACGGTCAGGGCCAGGCCGGTGAGGCGGAGGCTTGATCGATGAAAAGAGCCAACCGACTGCCTGAACTGCCGGACATCGGCGACGTATTCCGAGCTACCGCGCCATCAGGAGGCGAACAACCGCCCTTGACGTTCTACGTGGCCGTGTCTTCGGACCACGCGCCGCTGGAAATGCGACGTGCGCGCGCTGCAGCCGTCGTTCAAACAGCACTCCTTGCGATGCGGCCCATTGGCCTTGACTCTGCGGAGACCGCTCCGTCGGAGGTCATGAGCTTCAGCGAAATGACGCTCATGGGGGTATCAAAAATGGAAGCTGCGCGCATCTTTGAGGACCCGGTCCTCCATCACTGGGTCCACCGACCCATCTTCATCGTGCCGGACCCGGCCCCGTACCTGAAGGCTTGGTCCGCGATCAGCTCAGGGAGGATCGAGGCGTGAGCACGAACAAAGAACTTGCGCTCCAGCACTTAAGCACTGAGCTGGACCTCTTGCACCGCGCAGCGGCCGGATCGCCCGAACGTGCCCTGCACTTGGGCGTTGTGCTGGGCGCCGTAAGCGCATATCGAAATCTGGGCGTACTTGGTGAAGACGACTTGCTCTTCATGGCCACCGCCCTCGCAGGCGAGGATGACAAGCTGCCTACTCTGAGGGGCAACGAATGAAGCCCGCATCGAAGAAAGTAGACCTGGACCAAATGATTGCGTCGCGGCTGAGCGAAAGATCTCCCGAGCCGGCTGCAATCGAATCGGCGGTGACCAATGTCATCACGCTGAACGTCAGGGACGACTGCCGCTTATACGAACGCAACCCGCGAACGGTCCGTAATGAAAAGTTCGACGAGATCAAAGAGTCGATCCGCAAGCGCGGACTCGACCAGATGATCGCGGTGACGCAAAGGCCGGGAGAGAAGCAGCACATCCCCGCCAAGGGTGGCAACACCCGCTTGGAGATCCTGCAAGAACTCGTCGCCGAAGGCGAAGTTCGGTTTCTGTACATGGACTTCGTGAAGGTCCCGTACCGCAGCGAGGCAGCCTTGCTCGCGGCGCATATGGTGGAGAACGATCAACGTTCGGGGCTCCTCTTTTGGGACGCTGCTCGGTCGACCTTTGACCTCAAACAGGAAGTCGAGCGCGAGCGGGGAGCCGCCCTGAGCTTGCGGGACTTTTCTGAGCACCTCAAAACCAACGAAGGCATACAAGCCTCTCCGGCGCTCCTCAGTCATTACGGCTTCACCATGAAGCATCTCGCCGACCTCGCCTGCGCGGCCAATCACCTCTCCAGACGGGATGTGCAAGATCGCTTCATACCGGCACGGAGTCGGCTGGCCGCGATTGCGTCGAAACTTGGTGCAGAGGATGCACTGGAAGAGGCTTGGACGCTCGCTATCGGCCACATGCGCGAAAACTATGTTGCGACAAAGTCGCTCGATTTTGGGGCATTCACCGCCAGACTTGACGAGAACTTTGCGCAGCGCGCGACCTTGACCGTGGACGAACTTCAGCGTGCGGCGCTAGTTGTGCAAGCGAATTCGGATATTGATGCTGCCAGTCTGATGCGCGACGCCAAGCATCCCCCGTCTGTCTCGGGCGGCACTTCCGCGCACAGCGAAGTCGTAGGTGGCGGCGAAAAGGGCTCCGCCCAACCGCCGACCTCAGGCGCGGTGGAGAAAAGCCCTGCGGAGCACCGCGAAAAGTCAGAAGACTCGCTTCCCAACCAGCATGAGAAGCCGCACGCCGCATCAGTAGTTTCGAAATCTGGCACGTTGCAATCCACGGTCGACGACAGAGGTGCTGCCGAGCGCGAGCTCTGGCACGCACTGGAGGAGCTTGCCATGGCCAGCCGTCTTCAAGGCTGCCTGCAGTCCATCGACGAACTGCCTTTGCGCTTCATGGTTGAGATTCCCTCAGATGTCGGCGGCCACTTGGGGTCCTTGCAGGAACAGGCGTTGCAGGGCGGCGACTTTGCCGAGCGCTACTACGCGTGGTGGTGGCTCGTGCTCCTCTCCCAGCAAAACACCCCCGCCGGCCTTCTCGTGATTCCGGACTGCGAGTTCAAGCGGCAGGCGGATAGCACTGAGTCCTGGCAAGAAGCATGCGAGACGTTGCTGGGAGATCCCGTATACGCCGACGGCTCGTATCACGTTGTGCGACGAATGACGGATGCCAGCGATGCGACGGGATTGATGTATCTCCGGGTCATTCAAGCGGTCCGTCAGTTCAATCAGGCATTCCCTGAGCGATCCACACAGTCCTTCTGGAGCTCGGTAGGAGTGCCGGCAGAACTCATGGGAGGTATGTCGTGAACTTCATGGAGCTGAAGCATCCGACGCTCAAGCGTAAAGCCCTGCGCGAGCTGAATGAACAGATCCGCCGGCACGCATGCGCCGATGGTGCTATCCCGCCGCATACGGCCCAACTTCTCCTGGCCGGCCTCCGTGACCGTGGACTTGACGCAATGCTGCCGGCCGTGACGGTTCGAATCTATGTGGATCCCGAAGCGCTCGTTGCTCAGCAGAGCGAGCATCAACAACGTATGGAGCTGATGGAGCAGCTTCGACGGTTTCTACGGGCACAAGCCAGCGGATCCCTGATACGCGCGCTGTTTCCGTCGATACCGACGATGGATGTCGAGCAATTGCGGACGCACATGAGACTGAGCCAGCCAGGCCCTGCGGTCGAGCTGGAGTCGGGAGAGTACTTGCGAGTTCACAGCATCTGGAAGGAATTGCAGAAATCGACCTCCGACGTTCGTGAACGCTACCTCGCGCTACACGATGCCTTCCCCAAGTACACCCTTCTTACGCTGTTCGCGGCGCTCAATCAGCGCTAGCAGGAGACCCGTATGAGCTCACCAAAGATGCAAGGCTGCGTGGCCGCGCCGGTGCCCGGCGAAAGCCATGCCGCCACTGTCACCGTTCTCGAGGGGACACCCGCGTTGCGACCCTTGGCCTACACGCTCGCCATGCGACGCGTCGCGGAACGAGCCGCCGATCAGCCTCCGATGAAGGCGATGTCCGGCCGCGCTGGATTCGGGAGGGGCGGTCGTGGATAAACGCACTTCACCCAAGACGTTTCTCCCCAAGTCCATAGGCGCGTGGAGTAACGCCAGCCCTGCGCTTGTCTTGTGGTTTCTGCTCGGGCGTGATGGCGAGTGTGGCGCCGCAGCTAACGACTCTCTGTTTGGTCACAACGAAGGGACTTCCTCGATCGACCGGAGCCCGCAATGACCACATGGGATTTCACGCTCGATCCTTACGGCCGGCGATATGCTGCAAAGAATGACGCAGGCACCGCGATTCAGCGCGACCAGGCCAACGAGCACTATCTGCTGCGTGTTCTAGACGCCCCAATCACAATCCACCGTGCTTTCGTCGAGCTCGCGGGAAGTCTGAACGCCGCAGCCATACTCAGCGATCTGGCGACCCAGTCCGACCTGGCTGAACTGGAGGGAGACTGGGTCTATCTCGACGCGGCCGAATGGCGTGCTCGCCTCGGCCTGTCCTACAAGGAGCAGCTCACTGCGCGCAAGCTACTAGAGCGCAAGGGGTTCCTTGAGACCCTGCGTACCGGAATGCCGCCTCGTACAGCAGTGCGAGTGAACTGGATTGCGGTAGACCGGGAGTTGCGTCAGCAGGCCGCAAATGCCGCGCTGGCGCGTCCCTTGCCCGTTCTCAGTAGCTGACAGTCGTATGTCGAAGAACTTCGCCTACGACCGTCTCTGGCTGGCCTTGAAGCAGAGCCGGCCCATCGCCTTTGGTCTCTTCCTGGCTCGCATGGCCGGGAATCCGAAGGCGGCGATCGTACTGTCTCAGCTCGCACACTGGACCCGAACCGGGCGTGACGTAGCTCAGACCAATGGCTGGATCTTTAAAACGCAGCAGCAGTGGTGGCTTGAGACAGGGCTGTCGCGTGCCGAGTTAGATACGGCACGCCGGCGCCTCCGCAATCTCGGGTTTGTGGAGGAGACGCTCGCGGGCCGGCCCGCCACGTTGTGGTACCGGATGAATCTGCCAAACATAGCGAGAGCGCTGGAAGTCTGCCGTAAGGAGGCCCTACCAGTGGAACTCACATTCGAGTTTATGCGCGCCCCTGAGCGCGCCGTCCGGGATCTCCTGGGTCCCACGACGGCTTATCACCGAATTCTCGCAGACGTGACGGGCGGAGTGAACGCAGGTTTGCTGCTGTCGCGTTTGCTTCAACTACAACGCAGGTCGGTCGAATCCGGCTATCCCTGGTTCAGCTTGACCGCGCTGAATTGGCAAGAGGATCTGGCGCTCAATCGGCGCTCATTGGAGAACGCCAAGGACCGATTGAAAGCCCTTGGTCTTGTTCAAGAGTTTCACCTGAATCGGGGTGCGAAACGCGTGTACACGCAGGTCGACCCAGCGTTGCTGTGCGAACTACTGGAGCAGCAGTTCGCCTCCCAGGCCGCTGTCCAAAAGAGGGCCGAGGTTGCGGGCATGGCTACCACTCGTCGTCACCAAGCATTCCAGATGGCCACGGACGATGGCATGGCAACCGCCCAGAAGCAGAGCGTCGGGCGGGCCAATGTACGAAATCAGCAAACTGGAAATACCCAACCGGAAATATCAGTTTGCGGGAATCGTCCATTGCAGATTGCTCGAAAAGTTCAAAGCAGTTTGCTGAATTCGTCCACTTCTATAAGGGGTACGACTACATCCTCGAATACACCAACGACCACAACCCACGCGAGCGCAAACGACGCCGTTTTGCTGCAAAACACATCCGTGGTGGTGGGCTTGGATTCGCTTATCTGGCCAGACGTGCTCCCTCCGGAGAGCCGAGAAGGTGCGATGACCATTCTTGGCTACGCACCGGACGTTTTCCGACAGACGCTCCTGGACGAATTCGCTGCCCGCGCTCGAAAGCAGACGGTGGAGAACCCGCTCGGATACCTGAGGCGGCTTGTGCTTCTGGCCCAACAAGGGCGCTTTGTTCCTGAACTTGCTCACGTTGAGGCGCAACGGCGTCGCAATCTCGCGGCGGTAAGCGCATCGGTTCGCGCCGCTGAGGCAGGGGTTATGGCGGACGTATCGCCGGCTTTGGAGCCGTCCTCGAAGGCGGAGGGTCGAGCCCGTATCGCGGAACTGCGGGCGGCGATGGCTGGACGGAGCACACGAACATGACCGTTTTGCAGCAAAACAGGCCCAGACAGGAAGTGCTTTGCGAGATGGCATTGCCGTCGTGGAGCAGCCTATCAGCGTCGTGGGCCAGCAGCACCCCAAAACATACTCAACAACGGAGAAGCGCCTGATGGCACCGAAAAAAATGGCGATTGATACTTCCTTGTCCGCGTTTGCGACGGCAGACACCTCCCCTTTTCCCGACGGCTACGACTTGGAGGGCGAGCGCCGCATTCTTGGTGCGTTGCTCAACGAAGATGACCCCGACCCTGCGAATCCGCTGTTTGGTCGTTTGCAGCTCTACTACGAGCGAGATGCCGAGTTCAAACGCATGCGGCAATCTCATGAGGCCCGTGCTGGCGCCGATCCTCTTGTGGGCAATTCGGAAGCCCGCCAGATAAAGTCGTTGCCTTCCCTTGTCGCGGAGAGTCAGGACGTGATGTCTCTCCACACTTTGGAGGCGCTCCGATTGTTCATGGGCAAGGCGGTCGAGCCGGGCAAGCAAGGCGCGCCGATCGCCGGAGGAAAGCGCGTGGCCGCGGCGCTTCGATCGCTCTGGTCGCTATCGTCCAATGACAATCCATATGCCGACTGGGCGCTGGTCGAGACGAAGTCTCGCATTGAAGAAGTGCGCGCGTACATCAAAGCGGAGCAAGCGCAACTTCTCCATAAGCTGGACGAGATGAAAGACAAGGGGCTGACGTACTCGGTTCTGCAATCGCGCGAGCCCGCGCAAATGCAGCTCGGCTTCGCGTCGCCCTACGGCTACATGGTGGCCCTGCTAATCGTCGAGGTGGACTATTTCACGCGGGTTTTGAAGAGCGCCCAGAGGCGCGACCTGGTGTCCGGACGGCAGGGACACGCACTGCTGCAATCGGTCAAGCACAAATGTCGGAGCGTATTCGAGCGCGTCCTCTACTGGCAGAAGTACCTGATGAATGAGGAGTTGGTCGCGCTCAGCCGCGTGGATTTCGTGGCCGGCGCCGACGCCGCGTCTCAGCAGAGAACGCAGGCCGTGAAGGCAATCTTCGGGGACGTGCCGAAGGCGGTGTTTATGGGTGAAGACGCGCCCCGTCACACCAAGCGCCGCTTGAATCTGTCTGCTGCGGAGTTACGGCTGTTGGATGCTGTCCCTCTGACCGACGAGGTTGGAGCGGGTGTCGATAAGAGCCTGTTGGCTTAGACGGAGCTCTTGATGTCGACAGCTTCAGTGCGTTTCATGTGCGGGGATCAGGCCGCTTTGCCGCCGCAGTCTGATCTTTCGGCTGCGAATGGGGACGTCCGGGCCGGATCGCGTTTGGCGTCATCCGTATCTGTGGACATAAAAGCCTTTAAGGGTAAGGGAGCGTTCCGCTCCCTGTCGAGGCAGCTATCTGAGTCCGTGGCGCAAACTCGGGATGCGATGAGCTCATTGGCGCGTGACACGACACGTTTCGATGCGGGTTGCTACCTGCGTTTGGTGGAGGAGCGTGGACGTGGAGAGATGGGACGGGCGCGCCTGCGCTGGTGCATTCGAGGACAAGCCAGGTACGTGCTTTTCGAAGCGTTGGAGCGTGCCTTGACCAGCCTTCCTCCGGCGGTCGTCGAGCACTTTCATGCCTGCGAAAAACGAGCGATGGAGCTCAATGTCCTCGAAAGCGTGTTGCGTCAAGCGGTCGATCAATTGGAGTCGTACCTGCGGAACGGGGCACTGCGCCAGAAAGCGGAGGGGGGGGGCTGAGCCGCCTGTTTTGCTGCAAAACAGGAACGGGCGATGAGCGAACTCACTAACCCAACGCGTGCATCTGCTCGCACCCTGTGCTGGGTTTGGGTCATCGCCGCCATTGCGATCGTAACGTCTCCCGCGCTGATAGCAATTGCTCTCCTCGTGCTCCACATCATGTATCCGCTCTGGCCGTATTGGACTGAGGTCGGAATTTGGATCGGCTTCGCCGCACTGCTGGCGTTCTTCGGAAGTGTGCTGGTGAACGACATCATGACGGGCCTTGAAGAATCAAGGGCGAAGCGGCGCGGTGTTGTCGTGAACGAGAGAGGTGTACCGATCCGGCAGGACGTTTTGCTGCAAAACAGAAAACGCTATGGACGAAACCAGCAATCTTGATGCCATCAAAGTTGGGCGGACGACCCAGTACAGATGGCTCAAATACATAACGAGGATAACTTTTTTGGAGTGTTGATATGGCAATGCGAAGTGAGATGGGCGGAAACGTCTTGACGAACCCGGTCTTGAAGACGGTGAAAGTGAAGGGTGAGGATCGCCAGATTTGTGAGTTGCGCGTGATGTGCGCCGACTACAAGTCGGACGGGAATGGTGGATACGTCCAAGACGACGTCCGGACATTTCCGGTGCAGGTGACCATTTGGCACGAAGGGACCGCCAAGCGCGTGTATGAGGTCGTCCGGGTCGGCGCATCCGTGACCGTGGTTGGAACGACGTATGCGCGGCCTTGGGTCAACGAGCAGAGCAACCAGGCCGAAGCTGGTATGTGCATGGATGCGGAACGGGTGACCTTGGGCCTTCAACGGGTCGAATCCGTGCAATACCGTGCGAAGGCTCAACCCGAGGCGCCGAAGGCTAGCGATACGGCTCCGGCTGCGATCTAACCCAGTGAACATATTCCGGGGGTGGCGCCGCTGCCCCTGGCTTGGAGGATTTGTGATGCGTATCAGCACGAGAAGGCCGAAGTGGGAGCAATTTCGGGAATCGCACGTTCTGCGTGTGGGCAAGGATCAGCGCGTGCTTGGCAGAGTGGACCTGATCGGATCGGTTGGATATTGGTGGCAAACGGCCGACAAAACGGATGTTGCCTACAACCTCCAGGACGCCAAGCGTAAGGTGGAGGATATTCTTAGGCTGAGCGCGGGCGTAGTGGTGCTCAAGGGCATGACGGCAAGCCCCATGGCCCGTGCGGCGTAGAGGCGACCATGCGCACTACTGTTGCTCAGCGAATTTCGTACGCTCGCGTCGCCGCTCGTGAGGCGGGATTAGGGGCAGCGGTCGTCGCCAAGAGGGCGCGCACCGCAGTGATGGGAGCCCCTCGCCGGTTGTGGGCGCTCCTAGCGATCGCCTGCTCTGGAGCGCTCGTTGTGAGCGCAATCTCTCATTTCCTGTCAGGAGGCGCGTCCGGGAGCCGAACGATCGCCGAGCTTATCGGGCGGCCGTTGAACACGGCCCTCATCGCCTACCTTGTCGGATACGCTGTCTGCTTTGGTGCATGGCACGCAATTTCGGTGTGCCGGCGGCTGGGGCGCGAGGAGATGACGCGGGCGTCCTTCCTACAGGGCAAGGCACAGCGCCCCAATTGCCCGCGCAATATCCTTCGGGAGCGTGACTGATGAAGACGCTCATCATTGCCGAAAAGCCATCCGTTGCGCGCGATATCGCTGCCGCAATCGGCGGGTGCCGCCAGGTCGGAAACTGGCTGGAAGGTGAACAGTTCGTCGTCAGCTCCGGTATCGGACACTTGGTGCAGATCGCCGATCCAGAATCTGGCCATCCCTCCGCGGGTTTCGGGGGCCTGCCCCGAATTCCACATCAGTTCGCTCTCAGTGCCATTCCGGGCACCGTAGATCAGCTCAAACTACTCGGGAAATTGATTGCCCGGCCCGACGTCTCCAAGGTGGTCAATGCTTGCGACGCAGGCCGCGAGGGCGAGCTAATCTTTAACCTGATCTACGAGTTCCACAAGGCACAAAAGCCGGTGTTTCGGATGTGGATTCAGTCCATGACTCCTGCGTCGATCCGTGAGGCATTTAAGGGGCTTCGGCCAGCGTCCGCTTTCGCGAGGCTGGGCGATGCGGCTCGGAGCCGCTCGGAGGCAGACTGGCTGGTTGGCATTAATGGATCCCGAGCGGTTTCCGCCCTGCTCGAAGCGCAGACTGATCGGCGGGAGCGAAATTCCGTCGGCAGAGTGCAAACGCCGACGCTTGCGATTGTCGTCCATCAAGAGCTCGCTATTCGCTCTTTCATTCCGAGGCCATACTGGGAGCTGCACGCGACTTTTGCGGTGCAGGCTGGGGAGTATGTTGCCCGCTGGCGTGGGCCGGCCATTGACGCAGGAGAATCCGCGGGGGATTCGAGACACCGCATATGGGATAAAGCCAAGGCAGACGCCTTGCTTGCAAGTTGCCGGGCAACTCCGCCCACATCCGTGCGCGATGAGTCTAAGGTAGTCACCAGCAGTCCTCCCAAGCTGTTCGACTTGACGACGCTCCAGCGCGAGGCCAACAAGCGGTTTAAATTCTCCGCGAAAAAGACGTTGGACCTGACCCAGGCCCTGTACGAGAAGCACAAAGCACTCACCTACCCAAGGACGGATTCGAACGCGCTTCCAGAGGACTACGTGGGCAAGGCCATAGCAGTCGTCGAAGCCTTGGCGGATAGCGCATACGGCGAGCATGCGGGACGGGTCATTGCCAACAGTTGGGTCCGTCAGGATAAGCGGATCTTTAACAACGCGAAGATCTCTGATCACTTCGCCATCATTCCGACGGGGCGACTTCCGGGCGACTTGACCGACGGCGAGGCAAAGGTCTTCGACCTGGTCGTTCGGAGGTTCCTGGCGGCCTTCCATCCGCCGGCGTCATTCGCCAAGACAGAGCGGACGACAATCGTGTCCGGGCACGAGTTCACCGCGACAGGCCGGGTGCTTCAAGACGCTGGATGGATGGCGGTCTATGGGCGAGACCCCGACGCAGAGGATGAGGCGCCGTCTCTTTGTCCACTGGTACAGGGAGAAGCCGCAGCAAACCGGGATGTGAAGCTCGTTGCCCAGAAGACCAAGCCTCCATCCAGGTTCAATGAGGCAACGCTGTTGGGGGCAATGGAAACTGCCGGTAAGCTGTTAGAGGATGACGATCTCCGCGAGGCGATGATAGAGCGCGGCCTTGGTACGCCCGCCACTCGCGCGTCGATTATCGAGGTGCTCCTGGCAGATCAAGACCGGGCCAAGCGTCCGATAGAGCCCTATTTGCGGCGACAGGGGAAAGAGCAGCACCTGGTTCCCACGGACAAGGGCATTCAGCTTGTGGAGTTTCTGGAAACCAATGGCCTTGAAGAGCTCACGTCGCCCAGGATGACCGGCGATTGGGAATCCAAACTTCGTCTTATGGAGCGCGCACAGTACGAGCGATCGCTCTTCATGACTGAGACTGCGCAGTTCGCACGTCGCCTCGTCGAGACGCTGAAGGCCAGGGCGGCTGCGTTGCCGGCAGCGCCGAAGACCTCCCTCGCTGCGCCTTGTCCTCGGTGCCAGGCCCCACTGCTGGCGAGCGCTCGTCAGGTTTCGTGCAGCGCCGGTTGCGGCTTTCGGCAGGATCGCTCGGTGGCCGGACGCGAGTTGTCTTATGCGGAGCTAACCGCGCTGTACAGCGTGGGTAAGACGGAGGTGCTGGAGGGCTTCGTTAGCAAGGCAAAGCGTTCGTTCAATGCCAGGCTTAAGCTCAATGAAGAACGACGTCTGGAATTCGAATTCGAGCCACGCGCCGGTACCGCGACGGGCGCGGGCGTCACTCCCGGAGGAACGCAGAAGGCATACCCATGCCCTCTTTGCCGTAAGCCTTTGCGCTTGCGACAGGGCTCACGGGGGGCTTTCTGGGGATGCAGTGCCTACCCAGAGTGCAAACATACTCAACCGGACGAGGGCGGTAAGCCGTGGGTTCGCGCAGGGTCTGTTGCGGCGTCGATGCCAACTGCGGAAGTATTGAGTGCCTCTGCCGGCGGTGAGCCCTGGGCGGGTTGTGCAGGGGCGGCGTGCCCTACCTGCGGGGCCGGCAAGCTTGTGAGCCGTGTTTCTTCCACCTCGGACAGACGGTTCCTGGGGTGCAGCAAATTCCCGAAATGCCGTCATTTCGAATGGGAGAAGGGCAATGGGACACGTTAGCGTGCAAGTGCCGTTCAGAGCGGCAATTGGAACGATGGGACAGGTGTCCTTTCGATTCGACGAGAGTGCCTTTCATGCGTCTTCAAAGGCCTGCCTGTCGATCGACCTGGGCACAGCGCAGGGGCGCGGCCCTGTGTCGGCGACTCTTGATGTCGAGGGAATGCGGCAACTCGTGGACCGGTTGATGGACTCGATCCTTGCAGTTGAACGACGCCAGCGGTTGGATTGCCAGGATCTGATTGGATGAGGAAGTTGCTGCTCACTGGGCCGACTGGCGGCTCTACCGTACACACTGCGCGGTGTGTACGGTATAGAAAAACTTGCGTCATAAATATGACGATTTTCATGATCGTGGTTTTGGAGGTTAGCCGGCAATGGGTAGGCCGTCCTTTCAGCTAACAGACGACCAGGCGAGACGCATCATGGTCGCCGTCGGGCGCCTGCAGGAAGCGTATCCGGCGGTAGCGGATAACCGCGCTTTTCTTGGTGGGCTAGTAAACGCGGTGCTGGAGGTTACGGGGCGCCTGTATGGCGTTCCCACGTACCAGCGAATTCTGCGGGCGTACGCACCGACGCGAAGCCCGTCCACCAAAACCATCCTCTCCGTGCTGGTGGGTGTGCAGAAAGCCATGGTGCAGACGCCGTCGACCGGCGCCGATCACGATAGCTGCGCTGCAGCTGCGCCGGCGCAGGTCCTGGCGCGTCAGGAGGACCCTACACCGGTACGTCTGCTCGCGATCGAGCTTGAGGAGAGTCGCCGCCGACGCCTGGTGCTTGAGGCAGACAAAGCTCGATTGGAGGCGGCGATGAGCGCGCAACAATGCGAGTTGGCTCGCGCGCTGGGGCAGGTTGATAGCGCTGACCGCGCCCTCTCTGCCCTGGCGGACAAGATGGCCGCGCTAGTGAATACGGTGACGCAGGTCACACAAGCCGAGCAGGGCGGGCGTGCCTTTGCGTTGCGGGCAATTGAAGCGGCACGCGCGGAAAGCCGGCTCTGGCGGGAACGCTATGAAGGATTGCAGGTACTGCGAAAGGAAGAACAAGCGCTGTTGGATTCATACAGGCGAGCCGCGTTAGGGGCCACCGGAGCGCCGCGATGAACGCCGTGGTTTCTACCGCGGCCTCTTCCATCACGAGCGGCTCAGAGGGCGTTCCGTGCGTCCTGGGATTGGTCCGCGATGACTGGGACGCCGCGGAGCGCTGGCTAGACGTGCTGGCAGCGCGTCGACCGCCGGTAAGTCCTCATACCCTCGCGAACTATCGGCGCGAGATTCAGCGTATCCGCTGGTACTGCAACCTGGTGGGATCGGATGGGCCTAGCCGGTGGTCTATCCCTGACGTGACCCGCTACCTTGCATTCCTGCGCGAAAGGTCGGGTGACCATGTTTGCGGTAGGCGCACCGCGCGCGCCGGCGATCCTGACTGGACGCCATTTCGAACCAGGCTCGGAGCGTCAGCACTCGCGAATGCGCAGAAGGTCCTGCATGCACTACTCAAGTTTTGGTTTGAGGCAGGGTATAGACGTGCGAATCCAATGGCGTCTATCGGAAGTGGCGGCGGGGTGGGGCGCGACGCGCCGCGTCGCCATGCAGTGCCTCCGGACTTGATCGAGGAAGTTCTGGAATCGATGGAACAGGCTGCGCGTGGGTCAGTCGAAAAGAGGCTGATGTTTCTGCGAGATCGGTTCATTCTGCGTCTGCTGCAGTTCACGGGGTTGCGGGCAAGTGAGGTTGTGTTAGCCACCATGGGGGACGTGGAGCTTTACGCGGATCCGAAGTCCGGACGCGCGCATTGGTCCTTGCTCGTCAGACATGGAAAGGGCGGGAAAGCCGGGCGAGTAGCCTTGCCGTCCAACGTCATGGATGACCTGCGTGCCTACCGCTACGCATTCAGCTTTCCGCCCGAGCCTGCCTCCGGAGATCCAACGGCGCTTATTCTCTCGACCCGCACGCGAAAAGTGGAAGGTCCGGGCCCTTGCTCGTCGTCGGTGGTGGGACGCCGCAGTCAGCGGCGGTGGCGGGAGATTCGACGGCGGGCTACCCTTTGGGACATACTCACCAGCGCGTTTCAGGGGTGTGCAGTGCGGCTTCGCGATGCGGGCCGGGATCAAGACGCAGGGCTGCTTGAGCGCGCTTCAACGCACTGGCTTAGGCATACGTTCGGCCGGCAATTGACGGCGATGGGCGTGGACGTGCGGGTGATCGCGAAGGCCATGCGACATGACGATGTGCGGACATCGATGGCATATACCGAGCTTAACTTTTTGGATGTTGTCCGCGAACTCGAGAAGGTGCGGCCGGGCGGCGTGTAGAGGCGTTAGCTCAGCGCGGGACACCTGCATTTACTAGATTGAGCGTTCCGAACGGGCGGAGTCCGGCCAGCAGCGCGCGCGCCGACGCTCCTAAAGCCAAACCTGGCCATGATGGCCTTCGGTGTAGAACTCTTCGAGGTAGTCCAGATACGGGCGGATCAACCGCGCGCTGTAGCCTGCTTCTTCAGCAAGCTGCCGCATTTGTCCGGGAAGAGGGCGGTATATCTTCTTGATCTTTCGCATGGCTCGGAGATTGAGGCCATGCAAATTGTTTGCATTGTCATAGACCTCATACAGATGCTCGTGGTCCACGGAAAAGCCGCGCTTCGCGAGTACCAAGTCCACTTGGCCCTCTGCGTCGTCTGGGTTTATCGGGAACCATTCGGAGTCGCGTCCAGAGTCGAGATGCTTGCGCGGATAGCCAAAAACAGACCGGCGGTGAATGTTCCCTTCAATAGCGTTTAGTTCCTGCTGCGAAATTCCGAATGTGCTCCGCCCGAGGTCGTATGTGGTAAACAAAGTGATAAACGGGTTATACGTTCGGCCTTGGGCCACCCTGCGGGCGGGTACTTCTTCTGTTGTGAGCCCAATCTTGCTGAAGCTTAGATCACGCATGTCGACTGCGATGTAGATCCAGCCATGTTTTTTGGTGGGATAGTCCTTGTAAACCGGATTAGGCTCCAGCAACTCTTGTTCATCGTTCATCGAAGATCCCTGCGATTGATGCCACGTGCCGCCATTAGGGAATCGACGCCGCTCCATCGCGAAGCGAAGTCTCCTGGCTTTCGCTCACGATTGTAACAATACTTCACAATAGACGCGGCGCGACAGGTACCTGCGCCGCCGTCCTTGCACGCCATGAGCTGGGACTTGATGTGGCCGCATACGTCGAAACCGTTTGGACCGAAGATCCCAAGCAGGGCCCGATAGAACTCGTTCTGTAGCTCGGGCAACTCGTACCCGTCCAGCGTACACGCCGGCGGGGCCCGATTGACTTTGACGATTCGCGAGGAGTAAAGTGCAGGAGCGCTGGCACGCGCAGGACACCGTCTTTCGAAGCTCCTAGAGCAGTGCTTTGATCTTCCATGGGCCGATGCCTTCCTTCCGGCTCTTTCAGAGCGACGGTGACTCTGTAAACGGGGCCTTGAGGATCGAAGCGCATGACTACCGCCAGCATTAAGCCGCTCACAGTGAACGGCATCAAGCAGCTCGCCAAAAAAATTAGCCGCGAGCACAACATCACGCACACAGACGCACTCAATCTTGCCAGTCGCCAGGCTGGCTACGAGAACTTCGTGCACGCGAAACGCCAGCTTCCGGTCGCAAATGCACCGCGCGGGTTTCCCGTCTACATCTCCGTGCACTGGTTCACCCGGCGCTCGCGCAACGATGACCAGACGCCCAACGGGCTGAGGCATGGCCGAGAACTGTTGTGTGTGCATCTCTCTCGTCCATTACCTGAAATCGTGGCTAAGCACCTCGTCGGCCACGCGCGAGGACTCTACGGTTTCCGGATGGAGTACGTCGATCATCTGGAACACCGGACCAATGTGAACAGCCAAGAGTCCGCCCGGGACCTCTTACTGAAGGCTGAGCGTAGCTTGCGTTTCATGGAAGCGACAGGCCTGCAACCGGTATCGACCAAGAGGTTCGACTCCATCTCCAGGGTGCTGACGGAGATGCCCGACAGAGACCATGACTCGGACTGGTTCGACCCTGTGAGCGGGAGCTATGTATGCCTGGACGAGCCGTATGCGGCCGCGGTCAAGGGCAGGGAGGCCAAGCGCGCCTACTGGCTGGAGAGTAATGACCTGAAAATGGTGGTGCCCCAGTGGGAGGGCATCTACTACGCCGGCGAGTGCATCCCGCACTTGGTTGGCCCGGACGGTGCCCTGCTGCAACGTGTTGCAGACACACTGGCCAGGCTGCGCCCCGTCGCGGAGCCCCACCCGTGGCCCCACGAGACAGGCATGTGCAATGACGATTTTGTCAGCCCCCAACGCGAAGCGGATGCAAAGCCGCGCCGGCGGCGGCCGGGGCCGTCTTACGGCGAGTACAACGGCGCAGTGCCGTATGGTGGTCAAACCGGTATCCCGTCGCGCTGGCGCCCGGCCAAGGCGATGCCAATTGAGCTCCATTTGCAGCTCGCCCCTCTAATGCGAGGCTTGGCGGCCGTCGGATTTTCCAGCCGCGTGCGCTCGAAGCTGGGCGCTGCCCGTTCCGAATTGGACGATTGGTGGCCGATGGAGCACCGGGATGAGCAGGGAAGGGCCTTGGACGATA
Organism: Achromobacter sp. LC458; assembly: GCF_001005835.2. Lineage (NCBI taxonomy): Bacteria > Pseudomonadati > Pseudomonadota > Betaproteobacteria > Burkholderiales > Alcaligenaceae > Achromobacter > Achromobacter sp. LC458. The sequence goes on along the minus strand of NZ_LBHW02000004.1, from coordinate 188,792 downwards.
TCTATTATGGAGGGCCGATCGTGGTGTGCGGCGATTCGGACGTCGAGCGCCTGGCGATGCTCACGGAAGCCCGATCCATCGTCCTGCGAGGCTACGACGACTGCAAGCCGCGGCGTACGTTGCTCGCGGCGTTTGATGCGGGCGTGGCTGAACTGCAGAAGGCTGAGCGCAACGGCGCGGCTGCGTTCGCAGGCGCTCGCGGTGCGAACTGACGTCTCGAGACAAGCGCGCTCGCAGCAGAATGCCCCCGAAAGGGGGTATTTTGTTGGAAACGCTTCGCGCTCAATTGCCGATAGGTTTTGGAGTTGTGCGCAATCCGCGCTCCGGAACTAGGCATTTCAAGCGCTCTGAGAGGCAAATCAGTCTCCTAGTCCTATGATCGACCGATGGGGGCTGCTAGCACGCTCCAGGCCCTTCAAAAATGGCACTCAGCGGTATTGGGAAGGCCGCCGCGCGTCGAGATGGAGTACCCGAGATTTCGGTTTCCTGGCTTTTCTTTTGGAGGCACGTGCTTTGTGCGCGCGAGAGTTCGGCAGGATGGATTTGATGGCCCTATGCGCACAGCTTGAAGAGCGGCTTGGTGGGCCGCGTGCACCACAGGATGCGAAAAAGAGCGCCCGGAAATATCGGCCGCACGTTAACTTAACGCGCATTGCCGTGCCGTCAACCTGGCTTCAAAAAGTGCTGTTCGCCGCTCGTCGGGGCGGTCCAGTCCTTAAGCGATTAGCCCGCGTGCTCGGTCACGGATTTCGAAGGACGCGGCATCGAGTGAGCGCGACTGCGGGCGACCTGCGTAGCATTAGCTTGCGTCAGGGCGACGCGTCCTTTCCCACCGGCTGCGCCGACGAGGTCGTCCTTGGGACTTCGTGAGACCCGTTGGGCGCCTTGTGCAAATTTCGTACCTGATCCGCCTAGCTTTTTCGGTAGGCCAGCAATCTCAAAGCGTTAAAAACGACGAGCAGCGTCGAGCCTTCATGGACGGCCACTGCAGCGCCCATACTCAGCCCCATAATCGTCGCGGGCACTAGAACAGCGACGATACCGAGACTGACGTACAGATTTTGACGAATGATTCGTCGAGTCTGGCGGCTCAGTCCGACCGCAAAAGGCAGATGACGCAGATCATCCGCCATCAAAGCGACATCGGCCGTTTCCAGTGCAACGTCTGAACCGGCGGCACCCATGGCGATACCCACAGTCGCATTTGCCATGGCGGGGGCATCGTTTACACCGTCTCCGATCATCGCGATTTCAGCCTCAGCCCTAAGATCGCGAATCACCTGAACTTTGTCCTCCGGCATTAAATTGCCCCGTGCGTCCTCAATGCCCACTTTGTTTGCAATGGCGCGGGCGACGTTCTCATGGTCGCCAGAGATCATCACCATGTGGGAAATCCCCAGTTGCCGCAGATCTTCTATGGTTTCGGCAGCACCCTGCCGTGGCGTATCCATTAGTCCAATGGCACCGAGATCTCTGTCTCCCAGTCGCACGACCATAGTTGTTCGGCCATCCTCCCGCAACTCGTTGGCGGCGGCTGTCGTCGAGCTTTCGAGCTGTGGAATGCCAGACGCGCCGAACATCTCAACTTTTCCGATCCATACGCTTTGCGAACCCACTTTGGCCGTGATTCCTTGGCCAACGAAATTTTCCACCTGGGAAGCTTCTGGGATCGGATACGTTCCGAGAGTTTTGCGACCATCTCGAACAATGGCCGCGGCTAACGGATGATCACTTAGCGACTCTACTGCCACCGCAACCGCGACAAGCTCCTGTTCGGAGACTCCAGGTGCCGGCAAGATGTCGGTAATTCGAGGGCGGCCTTCAGTCAAGGTACCGGTTTTGTCAAAAGCTAGTGCTTTCAGGCTTCCAAGTTCCTCCAGCGGGGCGCCGCCCTTGATGAGTACGCCGCCCCGAGCCGCGCGAGCGATACCTGAAAGCACTGCGCTCGGCGTTGCGATGGCAAGAGCACAAGGGCTGGCTGCGACAAGTACCGCCATAGCGCGGTAGAAGCTATCGCGGAAAGGCTCATCAACAATGACCCAGGCGAAAAGCAATAGGAACGCGATGCTTAGGACGGTCGGCACGAAGATTCGCTCGAATCTGTCCGTGAACCGCTGCGTTGGCGACTTTCTAACGTCGGCCTGCTCGACCAGCGCTACGACGCGGGCAAGGGTTGAGTCGCTCGACTTACGAGTGACCTCGACCTCCATCAGGCCCGAACCGTTAATCGTGCCGGCGAACACTTGAGATTTGGGATCGACGCCGGCCGGCCGGCTGCGCGCAATGGCAGCGTCGGGCACGGGGGCCTTGTCTACTGGAATGCTCTCGCCTGTTATGGGGGCTTGATCGACACTTGAGCTTCCCTTGATGACAAAGCCGTCTGCGGGAAGCCGCGTATTCGGCTTGACGATAACCTGGTCGCCCACCTCAATTTCTTCGACTGCAATCTCGCGAACTTGGCCATCGCGACGCACCGTAGCCGTTTTTGGCGCAAGTTCTGCCAGGGCTTCGATTGCCCGCTTCGCCCGCCCCATCGCGAAATGCTCCAGCGCGTGCCCTAGGCTGAACAAGAAGAGAAGGAGAGCGCCTTCGGCCCATGCTCCGAGCGCGGCAGCGCCAGCGGCGGCAATGAGCATCAAGCTGTCGATTTCGAGGCGCCGCTCCTTCCAGCTATTGAAGGCGTCTCGCACGGTGAAAGCTCCTCCAAACACGTACGCCGAGACGTACATGGCGAGAGGCACCCATCCCGGGATAGACGGCCACCAGCGTTCAATCCCGGCCCCGGTCCCCAGCAACGCGCCGCACGCTAAAGCAAAGTACACCTCCGCTGAAAGCGCTGTAATCGCCCGGGTGATGCTAGTCGTCATTTTTACGTCCTTGCTTTGGATTTCACTGCCATTCACGCGAACCGCCGACTTATTGGTTCTCGGTCACAAGGCAACACTCAGAAGCCCCATGTGGTGTTTGGAGGAGGCGTGTCATGAAACGGCTATTCCGTACGCAATTAGTCGTTTATGATGCGCGCCAATTCCGCCGGTTTGGCCTAGTCGGAATTCTAAAAGCGGAACGGTCGACGAAGCGCATCATTACAGAATTGTAATAATAAAGACGGCAAACTGTCGAAACGCGATCTTTACATTATTAAGTCAGTCGCTTCTGCGCGACGACAACTAACGTGAGGATCACTGAGATGAAAGTAACTATTTCTAGCGCCGCCGTCGCACTTGCTTTGGGTGCTCTGAGTTCGACCGCCCAGGCCGACACATTTCACAATACAAACACTGAGATCGGCTACGAAGTTCACATTAGCGACAGCCAAAGTGGAAAAACCTCGGAGCAAGTTCGGCAGGAGCTCGTCGCCGCAAAGTCCAATAAGAGGGAATGGTTCTTTACCAACCTGAATGCGGCAAAGCCTGGTTGGATGGTTCCAACTGAAAAAACCCGTGAGCAAGTTGCGAAAGAACGCGATTCGATCACCCCCGAAGAGCGTGCGCGCCTCGACGAAATCTACAACACCGGTGCTTAAGTGCCGTCTGCTTTTGGCAGGAGGTAGCGCTCATTCGTGGGGAAATTCCACGCGTTTGGGTGCTCCTCCGTCCGTTGGCGAAACTAAATTCGAGGGTCATGTATGAGGATTCGTGTCGCAATTGCGCTTTCGGTGATGTTCCTTTCTGGCTGCGCGATGACGAGCGGCCCTGCACCAGCGGCCGAGGGCGCGAAAACGCGAGCAGAAGTGCGTGCTGACTTGGCCATGTGGAAGCGAGCCGGAATGAACAAGTTCTATAAAGGTCGGCACACACCCGATATCTACAGTGCGTCCTACCGTAAGAGCTATGCCAACTATTTGGAGCTTCGTAACGGACCGGAGTATCAGGAGGAGCTTAATCGCCTCAAGGGCGAAGAGCAATAATGCAGCGTCCCTTCATACAGTGCGTGTGGCTCTGCCAGAAACGACAGCGGTCCTGTCACCTGTAATTCGTCCACTGTCTAGATATATCGAAGAAAATCGTTGGGCAACCAACTTACCAACTTGGGACGCGATGCTCGAGGCCACCTTGGCTGTATGCGAGCGTCGCTCTCGCCGTTTTAACGGTCTGTTCTCTCTGCTTCCATTTATGATGTCGAGCTGCCGATACCGAAACGGCTAAGTCTCCATCTGAAGAAATTGTTCAATAAAAAAAGGTGCACATTTCAATAGAATGTGCACCAAAAAAAGGCCTCTTCCCTTCGCGGTGGAGGAGGCCGCTCGCCGCCGGTGGAGATCGCCTTAGCGTTTGAGGCGTTCCAGCTCTTGTTGATACTCGGTGCCGCTGCGAAGGCGAACATATTCCGCATACGCCATTCTGTATTCGCGGCTATAAATGTCGGGCGTTTCGTCTTGGTTCCAGAAGCGATCCACTCCTGCACGTTTCCACACTGCGAGATCTGCTTGTACTTCGGCTCGAGTGAGTCCCCGGTCAATTCCGCTAGAGTACGTCGAGGCTGCGTTGGCCGGCACTGCGGTTTGCGCGCCAGCGTACGCCATGGGCGCCGCAATCAATACGACCGCCGAAAGGATCTTGAGGGAAATTTTCATCGCCAACTCCATTTGATTACCGGCGGTACGCACTAACGCCGGTATTAATAAATCATCATCACTTAACGCGTATAGGAATTGTATCGAAGACATCCCATCCAAACCGCGACTACAGAATTACGTTTTTGTCCGGATTTGGAAATGTGGCGTCCACGTTTCCACTTCGATTTTGGAAAGAGTGTTGTGATTTTGCAACCGCACGTGCGGTGCGTGTGGGAATTAGCGGCGTGCGTTCCCGGGTATGGATCGCCTTTCGCTACTGCAAAATCGAGTGGAAACATAGAGTTGCGGGCGCGCGCAGCGGTACGCGGACATTAATGACTGGACGCGGACATATATGTAATCGAACGGTTGGTTTTTTGTCGATGAACACTCTCCACACTTGCTTGGCACTTGCCGAATAGACACCGCGAAATGCGAAACGGACTTCGCGTTTCTTCTATCGGCGAGGCATCCAGTCCGCCTCTGTGATAAAGGAGCAATTTGTGAAGAGATCTCTCTTGCTGGCAATTTCTGCGGCAACACTATCGACGGCTGCGTACGCCGAGTCGTCGGTGACGCTTTATGGAATTATTGACACCGGGATTGGCTACGCCAAGGTCGATGGGTCCTACACTGATCCTCGAACGGGCGCGAAGTCCGAATTCGACGGGAGCCGAGTGGCGATGACTACTGGCCAAACGGCCGGGTCGCGTTGGGGCCTGCGCGGAAAAGAAGATTTGGGTGATGGCCTGTACGCGACCTTCCGCCTTGAGTCTGGGTACGATTCCGCTAACGGCTCGTCTCTCCAAAACAATCGCCTGTTCGGCCGTGAAGCTACCGTCGGCCTTGGCAGCGACCAATGGGGTGAGTTTCGTCTTGGTCGTCAGTACAACGTAGCGTCGCGTCTTATGGCTTCGATGTATGGTTCCGGATTTGGCGGCGGCTTCTCGCAGCTCAATACGGGTGGAGGCCTTGGCTTCAGCGCGGCGTATTTCGTGCGCTATGACAACCTGGCGCTGTATGAAAGCCCTTCAATGGGCGGCTTCCGCGTATCGGCTGGCTATGCGTTTAATGCCGACGACCGCAACGCGGCCCAGACGGGCTTCCGGACGGCGGATAACACTCGAGCAATTACGACTGGCATTAGCTACGCAAATGGTCCGCTCATGGCATTCTTCGCCTACGACCAATTGAATGCGTCGAACAAACTATCCTCAGCCCAAACTGCGGCCACTCCTCGCTCGTTCACGTTGGGCGGCTCATACGACTTTGAAGTCTTCAAGCTGGCGCTGGCATACGAACGAGCAACGGATGGCTGGTTTGCTGGCAAGGGGCTCCCCTCGAGCGCCTCGGTCGGAACGTTCCGCGGTACGCCGTCCAACACATTCGTCGATGGTTTCAGCTCGAATTCCTATCTGATCGCAGCATCCGTCCCCTTGGGTGGCGCTAGCAGCATGTTTGGTTCGTGGCAGCGAGTCGATCCGAACAATAGCGACCTGACCGGTGGTGACTCGACCAGCAACACGTTTGCGTTGGGCTACTCCTACACGCTTTCGAAGCGCACGACGATGTACGCTGCTGCCACCTATACGAACAACTTTGCATTTCAAAACGATGTAAAAGCCAGGGAGGCAGTGATCGGCTTGCGCCACTCATTCTGACGCGAAATGCGCACCTAGCGTGCGGAGGACATAGTGGGGTGCCCATAACCCGCTATGTCCTCATTTTTTTGGCGAGAGGAGCCATTAGAGCGGCTAGACGCTTGCAGAGCGTCAGTGGCAAGCCTATTCGGGCTCGCGATACTCGATGGTGTAGCCCATTCCTCTGACGGTGTGCAGCAATTTTATGTCGAACGGATCGTCGACCTTGGCGCGAAGACGGCGGACCGCGACTTCAACCACATTCGTATTGCTGTTGAAGTTCATGTCCCAAACTTGTTCCGCGAGGACTAGGCGCGACAATACTTCGCCTTCACGCCGCATCATGAACGTCAGCAGCCCAAATTCCTTTGCAGTGAGGTCTATGCGGGAGTTGCCCCGGGCTACTCGTCGGCGAAGTAGATCCAGTTCAAGGTCCGCTACGCGAAGAATATTTCCGCCGGACATGGTATCGCCAGATCCCGCCGCGCGCCGTCTGAGAGCGAGGACTCTTGCCTGGAGCTCGGAGAGTGCGAATGGCTTGATTAAATAATCATCGGCCCCTTGCTCCAGACCGCGTACTCTGTCCTCAAGGCTTGACCTGGAGGTCAACATCATGACAGGTACATTGTCGTTTTTACGAATGCGTTGTAAAACCTCAAATCCATCTAAGCCGGGTAGGCCGATGTCCAATATGATTAGGTCATATTGCGTTTCATAGGCGAGTTGGAGACCGCTGACCCCATCCATTGCGATATCAACGATATAGCTGTTATCCGTAAGGCTGCGGCGTAACAACTCGGCGAGTTTTTGCTCATCTTCAATAACTAAAATTTTCATTTGTCGTTTGAATACGTCATTGAAAATGACGTTGAAAAAAGCGAAGGACGTGATCGGTGATCACTCCGCCGTTGCAGCCTAGTTGACGTAACGCTACAGTGCTGGTCTTCCGGCTCTTAGCATCGCTTTACATGTAAAGCTACTTTAGCGGCCGAGCTTCGTCAGAACCCGAACTCGTCAATTACGAATCTGCAAAAAAAAACGCGGAAATCTGTAATTTCCCTGTCGCTATTTCCGGAGAGCATCTTTTTAGAAGGATTGCTGCCTACGTGGACTCGCTAAATGTCCAATGATGCGCGCCACCTTGCTACTCTACAAACGACATTGGCGCTCACTGCACAAGTGTGCAGGAGCGCCAATGTCCAATGTGGTTCTACTTGGATGGATCGAAGTCTGCAGCTATGCTGAAGCCGATGGTCGTGCCCGTCGAGTCCGATTTTACGAAGGGAGTGCCGCCATGCATCCGTGCAATTGCGGCTACGATGGCCAGTCCGAGGCCGTGATGGTTCGCGTCGCTCGCACGCGCAGAGTCTGATCGGTAGAACCGGTAGAAGAGCCGCGGTAGATGCTGTGCTTCGATTTGCTCACCGAAATTGTGCACGGTGACGTGTACTTTCCCGTCGTCGGCCCTGTATAGCCTAACCGTTACACTTGACTTCGGCTTGCTGTAGCGAATGGCGTTCGAAACCAGATTTGAAATAGCGCGTTGATAGAGCGAGCGGTCTACACTGCCAGCTTGATCTCCCAAGACGTCAAAGCTAACTCTCGCGTCGAGCGCCTCGGCTTCGTGATATTCAAGAACTTCCGTAGTAATCGCGCGGAGGCTCTCCACATGTTCGGCCCGCGCCCTCGCTCCGCGGTCAGCCTGTGAGAGAAAGAGCATGTCATTGACAATAGCGGTCATGCGTTGAAGCTCTTCCAGATTCGAACCAAGCACGTCTCGCAAATCCACTGGCGACCGATTTGCCGCCAGCGCGAATTCGGTTTCTCCTATAAGCGTCGCGAGAGGAGTACGTAGTTCATGTGCTACATCTGCATTGAAGCCTTCCATTTGGACATAGGCCCGCTCTAGCCGTTGCAGCAGCGCATTGAACTGCAGGACCAACGGTTTGATTTCTTGCGCCAACCCCGTTTCCTTCAGTCGTTCCCCGATGCGGTCAGGCGATATTAGCGCGGCCTGGAGCGCCACTTCGTGTAGAGGAAGCAGCGCGCGCCGGACAAGGACGTTGGCTATAACGGAAACTACTATCGCTCCGATCACAGCACACGAAAACAACGTCCATGCCAGCATCACTCGAAGCCGCACATCCGGCGTGGTATCCAGAAACAGCTCTGCGGTCATTCTCCTGTCCGGCTGGCTGGGCGCAGGCAAAGAAAAGAGCGTCTGTATTCGATTTACGTCCTTCGCCGCTACGGCAGGCTCACCATAAACGCTGACTTTTTGATTAATGACGAGTCGCAACGAAAACTCAGACTTTCCATAGAAAAAGTCATTTAGCTTATGCTCGAGCGCGGGTAGGTCGCCTTTAACGGCGAATTCATCCGCAAGGTGCTCGATGACTTCACGCTTTTGTTCAAGTAGTGCCTGCTGACGATGAGAGAGATTTATATTCGTCGCCCAGTACACAACTAGGCATACGACCCCCAGTGCGACAAATGTCTGAAGCGCGAGCCAGCGAGACAGCCATTGGCGCAGAGAACTGATCTCGCGAAATCCCATTACTCATCCCTCAGTTCGAGCACGTAGCCCATCCCGCGCACGGTGTGAAGGACCTTAGTTTCAAAAGGGTCATCAACTTTTCCACGAAGACGCCGTACAGCAACCTCCACCACATTGGTATTGCTATTGAAGTTGATATCCCATACTTGTTCGGCGAGATCCAGACGAGACAGAACTTCTCCCTGCTTTCGCATCAAGAGGGCAAGCAGCGTAAATTCCTTGGCTGTCAAATCAAGGCGCGTGCCGGCCCTACTAGCCTTGCGCCTCAGCAGATCAAGTTCGAGATCTCCCACTTTCAAAACATTCTGTCTGCTTGCCTCGGCGACGATATGACCCCTCCGGCGCCCCAACGCAAGGACGCGCGCCAGCAATTCAGATAACGCAAACGGCTTGACCAGGTAATCGTCTGCGCCGTCCTGCAGTCCCCGAACTCGATCCTCGACCTTGTCTCGCGCTGTGAGCATCAGGACAGGTACGCGATCGGACTTGCGCAGTTCGTGCAGAACGTCAAAGCCATCCATCCCCGGGAGCATCACGTCCAGAAGAATGAGGTCGTACTGAGTTTCTCGGGCAAGGTGAAGTCCGCTGACGCCGTCCGATGCAACGTCGACCACATAGTTGTGTTCTGAGAGAGCACGCTTTAGGTACTCAGCGAGCTTGCGCTCGTCTTCAACGACCAAAATCTTCATATTTCACAACCGTTCGAATCGTGAATGGCACCCTCGAAGGTTGAATCCGGTGCCAAGCGGGAATTGGTGCGCGAGCTCGAGCTCGCATAGCCACCAACGTTGCGTGTTCAGAAACGCGCACGTCTTGCACTTGAATGGGAGCACGCATTCTAGGGCAGGTTAGCCGTCAGTCTACCTTCACCAGGATTACGAATCTGTAATGCACGGCAATCTTACAGAATTGTCATCTGGGGGTCCGGATTCTGACGAAGGCGCTTGGATACAGTACGGGCGGTCATCCGTCCTGGGCGTCCCTATTGTGTCCCACGTGCGACAGCCCGGCATAGGCACCAACATCTCCTCAGACACTACCAAGGTTAAATGATGCGCCTCAAGTTGCTTCCATTGTTCCTGATGGTCGCCGCGCTGTGCGGTCCGCAGGCTCGGGCTCAGGCTACGCCAGAAAAGTACACCCGGGAAGACGCATCGATTGCGTCGGCAAACGTTCTGACGCTGTCCGAGGCGCTGGATGCCGCGTACAGGTTGAATCCCCAATTGTCGGCGGCCAAGAATGATTTCGGAGCATCGAAGGGGTTGGTGGAGCAGGCAAGCCTCCTGCCAAATCCTTCCCTGGACGTCAGCATCGACGACCAGCAACGTCCGACGCGGACGACCACGGCGATGCTCAGCATGCCCGTTGAGTTGGGCGGAAAGCGACGAGCACGTACAGAAGCCGCTCAATTAAACAGTGATTTGGCTGGCCGGGACTATGAGATCGCGAGGGCGGAGATAAAGACCTCCGTTACGTCTCGATTTTTTGCAGTCGCAATCGCGCAGGAAACGGTGCGCGTCAATCGCGATATGGCTGAAGTGGCTGTCGGGGCATTGCGTGTAGCTCAAAAGCGAGTGGACTCAGGAAAGGCTCCGCCTTTGGAGAGAAACAAAGCAGACATCGAGCTAACGAAGGCGCAGATTGAAGTGCGTCAAGCAGAAAATGAGCTCACCGTCGCACGCAGAGAACTGTCATTACTGTGGAACGACCCAGCTCCGAAATTCACGGCAGTGCGTGCGGATATCGAGGATCTTCCGCCGCGACAATCGCTGGATGAGTTGCGCGGCGCCTTGTTGGCGTCCCCGAGAATGACTGCCGGACGCCTCGCATTGGAAGTGAGCAAGGCCGAATTGAATGTCGAGAAGAGCAAGCGATATCCGGACATCACGATAAGTGGTGGAGTGGCTCGCGACAATGAAATGGGGCGCAATAAGGCTCAATTTGGGATCTCCGTGCCATTGCCGATTTTTGACAGGAATCAGGGGAACGTCTATGCCGCCACCATGCAAACCTACAAGGCCCAAGACACTTACAGAGAGCTAGAGGCACGATTGAGTGCTGACTTGGTATCCGCCGCCTCTACTTACGATCTTGCATTGTCTTCCGCGAGCGACTATCGCCGGTCTGTTATCCCCACATCGCAGAAGGCATACGATGCCGCGCGTAAGGGCTTTGAGGCTGGAAAGGTCGGCTATCTGGAAGTCCTAGATGCGCAACGGACTTTATCGCAAGGGAATATTTCCTACCTGACGACGTTGTCGCGCGCGGCGTCGGCCCGCGCTGAAATCGATCGCATCCTTGGCCAATAAACAGAGATGAACATGAGCCCGTATTTCAATCTAGTACAACGTCGCGCCGTCATTGCGGTCGCGCTATCCCTTCAACTCCTGATTCCGGCGCCGGGGCTTGCAGGGCCATCTGACCACGCTGGGGACAGTCATTCCGAAGCGGCTGTGGGGCCGAATAAGGGTGAAATCACAACGGTCGGAGACAACACGATTGAGGTGGGTCTGGTTGAGGAGGGCGAGGCGGCTCGGCTAAAGGTTTGGATAGCGGCGTCAGGCAAGCCTGTGAATGCAAAAGACCTAACGGCAACCGCGACTTTGAAAAGGCCAAATGGGGAAGAGAAGGTGCTCAAGCTGACCCCCTCTACAGAAGGATTTGTCAGTGATCAGCTTATCGCTGAGCCACATTTCTTTGAAGTCGAAATTAGCGTCTCTATTCCTGGAAGGCCTGACCCTATCCGCGCAGAATTGCACAAAGAGGAGGGGTTGGTCGCGCTCACCCCTGAACAAATTTCCGCGGCTGGAATTGAGACAAGTGAAGCCAAGGCGCAGAGCCTTGAGTCGAGCACGAAATTCCCCGGGGAGATCCGATTTAATGCAGATCGCACTGCACACGTCGTGCCTAAGGCCGCAGGCACCGTTCAACAGGTCTCAGCTGATCTCGGACAAGAGGTGAAAAAAGGACAGCTATTGGCGGTCATTTCAAGCGCATCGCTCTCCGAGCTCAGAAGCGAGTGGCTTGCTGCGACGAAGCGTCGAGCATTGGCTGCCGCCACGCACGCTCGAGAGTTGAAGTTATGGCGGGAGCAGGTTTCAGCCCAACAGGACTATCAACAGGCTCAGACTGCGCTTCAAGAGGCGGATATTGCCGTGCAAAACGCAGCTCAGAAGCTTCGGGCAATTGGCGCGGAACCGTCCGCAAAAGACTTGAATCTTCTTGAGATTCGGGCGCCCTTCGATGGTGTCATCGTCGAGAAGCACATCGCTTTGGGCGAGGCGCTATCCGACACGGCAAGTATCTTCACAATCTCGGATCTGAGCACGGTATGGGCAGAGTTCGTAATCGCGCCCAAAGATCTCCGGGACGTCCGTGTAGGTGAAGATGCAAAGGTCACCTCGACTGCCTTTTCCGAGGAGGCGTTCGGCACCGTGTCCTATATAGGTGCATTGCTTGGACAGCAAACGCGCACAGCGACTGCGAGGGTGACATTGAAGAATCCCGACATGGCCTGGCGGCCCGGTCTGTTCGTTTCCGTAAGCGTCGTGGTGGAGCGAAATGACGTTGGAGTAGCTGTGGAGAGCGACGCGATCCAGGATGTCAACGGACAGCCTACGGTGTTCATCGAAGTTCCTGGTGGCTTTCTTCCCCAGCCCGTCAAGCTAGGCGCGACGACAGATAAGAGCTCGGAGATTGTGTCAGGGCTCAATGCTGGAACACGCTATGTCAGCTCCAATGCTTTCGTGCTGAAGTCCGAGTTGGGCAAGGCAACGGCAGATCACGCGCATTGAGTCGGAGCCCACATGTTTGAACGTTTAATTCGCTTTGCCATTGAGCAGCGTTGGCTTGTCTTGTTCATCGCTTTTGGAATGGCCGCCGTTGGGGTGTACAACTACTCGCGACTGGCCATTGACGCGGTTCCCGACATCACCAACGTCCAGGTTCAGATCAACGCGAGTGCACCTGGCTACTCTCCTTTAGAAACGGAGCAGCGCGTCACGTATCCGATCGAGACCGTGATGGCTGGTCTGCCGGGGCTGCAGCAAACTCGCTCGCTGTCTCGTTACGGCCTATCTCAGACGACAGTGATCTTCGAGGACGGGACAGACATCTACTTTGCCCGTCAGCTCGTTAATCAGCGTCTGCAGGAGGCCAAGGAAAGCCTGCCGGAGGGGATCACCCCCGTCATGGGGCCGATTTCCACCGGATTGGGAGAGATCTTCCTGTGGACCGTTGAAGCAAAACCCGATGCAAAGAAGGAAGACGGTTCGCCATATACGGCCACGGACCTGCGCGAGATTCAAGATTGGGTCATCAAGCCGCAACTGCGCAACGTCAAAGGCGTGACCGAGGTCAATTCAATCGGAGGCTACGCAAAGGAGTACCAGGTAGCGCCAGATACCGAGCGCTTGGCATCCTATGGACTCTCGCTCACCGACATCATCACCGCCCTAGAGCGAAACAACGCGAATGTTGGAGCTGGGTATATTGAGAGAAAGGGCGAGCAGTACTTGATTCGTGCTCCGGGTCAGGTTCGGTCGATAGCCGATATTCAGGATATTGTCCTGACCGCGAGAGATGGGCAAGCCATACGCGTTCGTGACGTTGCGGATGTTTCAATCGGGAAAGAGCTTCGCACGGGCGCCGCTACAGACAATGGCAAGGAGGTGGTGCTCGGTACCGTCTTCATGTTGATTGGCGAGAACAGCCGGGCTGTATCCCAAGCAGTGTCGAAAAAGCTCGGGGAGATAAACAAGAACTTGCCCGACGGGGTAGAAGCGATCACCGTCTATGACCGTACCGATCTCGTAGACAAAGCTATCGCCACGGTAAAGAAGAATCTTCTCGAAGGCGCGATCTTGGTGATCGTGATCCTGTTCGTTTTCCTCGGAAACATTCGTGCTGCGATCATCACGGCGATGGTGATCCCGCTATCTATGCTGTTCACGTTTACGGGAATGGTGACCTACAAGGTCAGCGCCAACCTGATGAGTCTCGGGGCGCTTGATTTCGGGATCATTGTCGACGGGGCGGTAGTGATCGTGGAGAACTGCGTCAGACGGCTGAGTCATGCACAGCTGCATCACGGTCGTCCCCTCACTCGCTCCGAACGCTTCCACGAAGTATTCGCGGCCGCTCGCGAGGCGCGACGTCCGCTGCTGTACGGCCAGCTGATCATCATGGTTGTTTACCTTCCAATATTCGCGCTCAGCGGGGTGGAAGGGCGCATGTTCCACCCCATGGCCCTCACCGTGGTGATGGCATTGCTCGGCGCCATGATTCTGTCGGTCACGTTCGTGCCGGCGGCCGTGGCTATGTTCATCGGGAAGAAGGTGTCAGAGAAGGAAATTCGGGTAATGGCGTGGGCACGTCGACGCTACGAACCTCTGCTCGACCTGGCACTTCGCCGCACTCCTCTCATGCTCGGTGGGGCACTAGGGTTCTTGCTCGTGTGCGGTTTTATCGCCACTCGTTTGGGAAGCGAGTTTATTCCGAATCTCAACGAAGGAGACATGGCAATCCAAGCATTGCGCATTCCGGGCACAAGTTTGACGCAATCAGTCGCCATGCAGGTTCAGCTGGAAACCCGTTTAAAGGAGAAGTTTCCCGAGATCGAGCGTGTGTTCGCGCGGACCGGCACTGCCGAGATCGCATCGGACGCTATGCCCCCCAATATCTCCGATGGCTACATCATGCTTAAGCCCGAAAAGGACTGGCCGAGCCCGAAGAAGTCTCATGCGGAGCTGCGTGAGGCGATTCAGCGTGAAGCACAGAACATTCCGGGGAACAACTACGAGTTCTCGCAGCCGATTCAGCTACGGTTCAACGAACTGATTTCTGGCGTTCGCAGCGATGTCGCGGTGAAGATATTTGGTGATGACAACGATGTGTTGAACAGAACTGCAACTGAGGTAGCTGAGGTCCTCCAAAAGATCCCAGGCGCCTCGGAAGTCAAAGTGGAACAGACCACGGGTCTTCCCATGCTGACCGTGTCGATCGATCGAGCTAAAGCAGCGCGCTATGGCCTTAGTCTGTCGGATGTCCAAGACACCCTGACGATTGCGGCGGGTGGTCGTGAGGCGGGCACGTTCTTCCAGGGCGACCGTAGGTTCGATGTCGTCGTTCGACTTCCAGAAAAGGTCCGCGAGAACATCACCGCACTCAAAAATCTTCCGATTGCGTTGCCGAGAGGTGAGGGTCAGCTTCAAACAGCCTACATACCACTATCTGAAGTTGCGACATTCGATCTGGCGCCTGGCCCTAACCAGGTCTCCCGAGAGGATGGAAAGCGAAGGATCGTGGTCAGCGCCAACGTTCGTGGCAGAGACCTCGGATCGTTCGTCGGCGAGGCAGAGACGGCGATCGCTGAACAAGTCAAGGTCCCAACGGGATACTGGACAGCATGGGGGGGTACTTTCGAACAACTTGAATCGGCTACCAAGCGATTGCAGGTTGTGGTCCCAGTCGCCCTGCTTTTGGTGTTCGTCCTGTTGTTCGCGATGTTTGGAAACGTTAAGGATGGACTACTCGTCTTCACCGGTATTCCCTTCGCGTTGACAGGCGGAATTCTTGCGCTGTGGATCAGAGGAATTCCTTTGTCAATTACCGCTGCAGTGGGATTCATTGCACTTTGTGGTGTCGCTGTTCTCAACGGTTTGGTTCTGTTGTCCTTTATTCGCTCCTTGAGAGATGAAGGAAAGCCGTTGTACACCGCGGTGCGAGAAGGCGCCTTGACTCGCTTGCGTCCCGTGCTGATGACCGCCCTCGTGGCTTCGCTTGGATTCGTACCTATGGCTATCGCAACGGGGACAGGAGCGGAGGTGCAGCGGCCGCTGGCCACAGTGGTTATCGGAGGCATCATCTCCTCCACCTTCTTGACGCTTCTGATCCTGCCGGCGCTCTATCGCTTGGTACATCATAAAGACGCCGAGGAGGAGGAGCTAACCGGCTAGGAGTGTGAACTGTCGCGAGCTTGGAGGGGCCCGGTCTCCTCCAAGCTTGCGGAAATGTAATTACAAGGTTCGACGATTGTCGAGCGCACTTTCGTACATTGGCAGCCTTCGATACCGAATGGTTAGACCTCCATGGTTACTTTGCCGTTAGACCCCGCAGAAGCCAATAAAAAAGCGGAGAACGCAATCCAGATCTCGATTGTGATTCCGTTCTTGAATGAACAAGATGTCTTGCCAATTTGTCACTCGAAGCTGAAAGAGATTCTCGGTGAGCTAGGCCTACCTTACGAGATCGTGTTCGTGGATGACGGTAGCACGGACAAAAGCGTATTGATCTTGACTGCGCTGATGGAACGGGATCCCAGAGTTCGAGTGGTTCGCCTGAGTAGAAATTTTGGGAAAGAGGCTGCGATGAGCGCTGGCCTGGCGCATGCGCGGGGTGAGGCGGTGATCATGTTGGATGCCGACCTGCAGGATCCTCCGGCACTAATTCCGGATATGGTCAAGGCATGGCAGGATGGTTTCGATGTCGTATCGATGCGCCGGCGCAAGCGTGAGGGTGAAGGTTTCGCAAAGCGTTTGTCTGCTTATGCGTTCTACCGAATCATGAGTCGCTTGAGCCGGTCGAGGATACCCGCAGACACAGGGGATTTCCGGCTTATGAGTCGTAGGACCGTTGAGGCCTTGCTCCAGATGCCAGAGCGGTGTCGCTATATGAAAGGTCTCTATGCTTGGATCGGGTTTCCCACCAAAGTGATCGACTATGATCGCGCGCCCAGGGCCGCCGGCAAGACCAAATGGAACTACTTCGCGCTATTCGGGCTCGCCCTTGAAGGCATCACCTCATTCTCTACCGCTCCGCTGCGCTGGGCAACTGGCATAGGAGCTGTTGTCGCATTGACAGGTGGCATGTTTGGCCTTTGGATTATCTTCAAAACGATCGTGTTCGGTCACGACGTGCCTGGCTATCCATCACTAACAGCCATGATCACCCTCTTAAGTGGGATTCAGCTCCTGACGATTGGGCTGTTGGGCGAATACGTTGGAAAAGGATACATGGAGACGAAGCAGCGTCCAATCTTCATAGTGCGCGATGTGCTCGAGAAAGCCACGCAGATGGCCTCACAACACGCCGGGATTGGATCGAAAAATGCAGTTGAAGGCTAAATGGTTTTTGTTGGCCCTAGCGGGCATCGTTATCGCCCGGCTTTTTTCAATGGCTGCGATGCCGTTGATCGACACCTCGGAGCCGAGATACGCTGAGATTGCGAGATTGATGGCGGAAACCGGGGATTGGATCACTCCTTGGTTCGAACCCGGGGTTCCGTTCTGGGGAAAGCCACCGCTCTCATTCTGGAGTCAGGCGATGGGGATAAGGATCCTTGGTGGGTCCGAGTTCGCGGTTCGACTCCCCTCATTCCTTGCGATGGTTGCGCTCGCAGCAATGCTCTATCGCGCAACTGCTATCTTGGTCGATCGACAGGCGGCCCGATGGACGACGCTCATATTGTCTTCTATGCTGCTCCCGCTCGCTGCGGCCGGTGCTGTGCTCACAGACTCCTTCTTGGCTCTAGGGATCACCTATTCGATGTTGGCGTTCCTAGTCGCGCCGACAGCACCTACACCTTTCTGGCGGTATGGGTTTTTTGTGGGCATAGCCATTGGCCTGTTGTCGAAAGGGCCGCTCGCCTTCGTCCTCCTGGGCATAGTCCTCGTTCCTTGGCTTGCGCTTTATCGTGATCGTAGGGCGCACCTGACCAATCTTCCTTGGCTCACGGGCACGTTGTTGATGGTCGCGCTGACTGTTCCTTGGTACATCGTCGCTGAGATAAAGACCCCAGGATTCGTCCAGTACTTTTTAGTAGGTGAGCACTTTCTGCGGTTCCTAGACTCAGGTTGGCAGGGAGACCTGTACGGTACTGCTCACGAGCGACCTTTTGGCGGAATTTGGGGTGATTGGCTGCTAGCTTCGTTCCCATGGGGATGGGGCGGAATTCTGCTGGGTGTATGGATAGTGGCTAATGCCTCTCGCAGGGCTCGGGCTCTTCAGGTTTGTCGGTCTCCGGTCGTCGGATACTTGGCGTTGTGGGCCGTTGCCGCTCCGGCCTTCTTCACCTTCTCTGGAAACATACTTTGGACGTATGTGTTGCCTAGCCTGCCAGCTTTTGCACTGCTCCTCGCAATATTCGCCAAAGAGCTATCGCCAGCAAAAGCGATGCCGCGCCTAGTCCGGATCTTGGCTGCCACGTGTGCAATAGTGCCGATAGCGGCAATTGGTCTCGGGCTGGTCTCGCTCACGGTGCCCACAAAGCTCAAAACAGAGAAGCAATTAGTGGCCATTGCCGAATCTCAGATGAGCGAAGGTCAGAAGCTTTACTTTGTGCATAGCCGCCCTTTCTCCGCGCGTTTTTATTCGCGCGGCACGGCAGAGCTAATTACTCCGAGTGAGTTGGAAAAGTTGTCCTTGGAAAAGGACGCATATGCTTTCGTGGCAATTCCAAAGGGTAAAGAGTCCTCACTTGAGGAAAGCGTGAGAGAACGGTTGGTGCCGATCTATCAAAGTCGTCGCTACGCGCTTTACAGAATAAATGGGTAAACCTGTGTCAGCGCTAGAAAAGTATCAACGCACCTTCGCGCTTCTTGGTCGCGCGTCCGCGGTGGGGCATTCGCGGTCTCTTCTGAGGGTCCTGCACGTGAGCCTGTCCAGCGGCTTTGGTGGCAAAGAACTGCGTATCCTCAATGAGATGCTCGCGATGCGCGATCGCGGACATACGCTTGAGGTTGTTTGTGCCGCACGGTCTGAGCTCGGGCAGCGCTCTCAAAATCACGGCTTTAGAACGCACCACATTGAGGTAGAGGGGCTGATTGCTTCTGCAATGACTCCGTTTCGCATCGGCGGGATAGTGCGAGGAGGAGACTTTGATGTAGTCAACACGCATTCCGTGGAAGATGACCTGCGCGCCGCGCTGTTCGCGCGTTTAGCGCGAACACGATTGGTAGTTAGAACGCATCACCGGGAAAGCAGGCTGCACGTGCCGCGACTCAGCGGCGCGGTGAGCGGTCATGTGATAACCGTAAGCACGTATCAGCGACAGCGATACCTCGAACGTGGTCATTTCGAGCAGCGTGTTCGGACGATTCCTACAGGCCTAGACGTTCAGTATCCCAGGCCTGCGATGCCTTCGATGCGCCAAGAACTCGCCATTCCCGACGATGCGATTGTCATTGGAAACGTTGCGGACGATCAGGATGCGCAAGGGCTTCGAATTCTCGTCGAAGCGATGTACCCGTTGATGGAGGTCTACCCACAAGTTCACCTGGTGCTTGGTGGCCTGCATGAGCCCCGACTCAACCAGCTAAGGAGACGTGCGGTCGAAATTGGGTTGATAGGAAGGATCCACTTTCCAGATTTCTTCTTCTGCGTTGGTGACTTGTTAGGCGCGGTGGATATTTACGCAATGGTGCCGGAGTGCGAGGTGTTGGGATCCACGTTTGTCGAAGCATCTGCGTCCGGTGTGCCTGTCGTAGCTACCGCAGTTGGTTGCCTGCCAGAGGTCATCGAAAACGGTGTTTCGGGATATGTTGTACTGCCTTTCGATCGGGTGATACTCCGTTCGGTGATCAATAATCTGATCGTAGAAAGCAGCCTGCGCAGCCGATTCGGCAAAGCTGGGCGAGCAAACTTCGTTCTCCGGGAAAGGTTCAGTGCGGCGAAAATGGCTGAATCTATCGAGGATGCTTATCTTGGGTGGCTTAACGTGAGGGCGGATAAAGCAGGGGTTGGCCGGTGACATTTGACTTGGGATCGTCTCGGATCATTCCGCACTGGCTCTAGTCCCAGCACGCGGCAAAGGTGACGCGCTAGTGCTGCTTAAGGGGGTTGTGGCGAATCAAGCGCGCGCATCAGGTTCTCGATGTCCTGCCGCGCGGCGGCCAGCAGCCAGTTGCGGAATGCGCCGTAACCAGGCGGGGGACGGCGATTGGACGGAATGCACAGGAAGTAGCCACGCTCGAGCGTGATGGGTAGATCGAAGGGCACGGCGAGTTGGCCGGTTTCGAGTTCATGGCGCACGAGACAGCGCTGTACGAGCGCAATGCCCATGTCCGCGATCGCGGCACGAACAAGGATCGACACTTGATCGCAGGCCATGGACAGATTCGGCGCGGGTGCCTGCGGCCCCGCCCAACGCAGCCATTGTGTCCAGTTGCCCGGCGCGGTCGTGTGGTAGAGCAGAGGCTCCGCAGCGAGATCGTGCGGTTCGCGCCAGCGGCCCTCGGCCCTCATGCGCGCCAGACGTTCGGGGTGGCAGACAGGCACGATTTCGCGCCCGATGACGTAATCGCAATGCCAGCCCGGCCATTGGTGCTGACCCAGGCCGGTCAGGATGGCGGCATCCACGGTGTTGTCGCTGAAGTCCTCGCCCTTGCGATAAGGGGCAAAGTTGAGCCGCACGTCGGGGTGCAGCCGCCGGAATTCCGGCAGGCGCGGCACCAGCCACACGCTTGCGAAGGTCGGTACCACCGCGAGACTGAGCGGCCGGTCGGCAGGGGCCGTGCGCAATCCGGCGCTCGCCGCCTCGATCGCCATCAGCGGTTCCTGCACCGCGTCGAGAAAGGCGCGCCCCGCCTCCGTGAGCTGCAAGCGATGGGAGTCGCGCTGCAACAGAACCTGGTTGAAGTGGGCTTCGAGTCTTGCCACCGCGCGGCTGATCGCACCCTGAGTGACGCAGAGCTCATCAGCCGCCTGCGAAAAGCTGCCCAGCCGCACCACGGCTGCAAAGGCATGGAGTTCGGACATCGAAGGAGAATGCAGGCGCATGGCGGCTGGGTCGTGCACGGATTGTGACCATTGTATGACTTTCCGTCATACAGGCTTCCATTCTTGTCGTTTGCCAGTGGGCGGGCCCAGCCTGGACACTAGGCACGGTCTATAAATTTCCTTTCATGACGACAAGCCCATGACACTCCATGCCAGATATCGCGCCGGTTTCGCGGCGCTGGCCCTCGCGGCCGCCACTCCGCTCACCGCTACCGTGGCGCACGCCGAATTTCCCGACCGTCCGCTAAAGCTCATCGTGCCATTCGCGCCTAGCGGTTCTACCGACCTGGCCGCGCGGTTGATCGCCGAGTATGCCGGCCGCGAGTTGGGCCAGACCATCGTGGTGGAGAACCGCGCGGGCGCGGGTGGCTCGATGGGCATGGAGCAGGTCGCTAAGGCGGAACCCGACGGCTACACGCTCGGCATGGCCACGATGAGCACCCACGGCTCCAACGTCGCCGCCTACGGCGCGCGCCTGAAGTACGACCCGATCAAGGATTTCGCGCCGGTATCGAACGTGGCCACGGTGCCCAGCGTGTTCGCGATCAATCCCAAGATCCCGGCCAGGACAATTCAGGAGTTCATCGCGCTGGCCAAGGCTGAGCCGGGCAAATACAGTTATGCGTCGCCCGGCGTGGGTTCACTCGGCCATACCAACATTGAGCACTTTACGGCGCTCTCCGGCATCCAACTGCTCCACATTCCGTATAAGGGCGCCGGCCCTGCCATGAACGACGCCGTGGGAGGCCAGGTCGACGGCATCACCGACAATCTACCTTCGGCGCTGGCGCACATCAAAGCGGGCCGCCTGCGCGCGCTGGTCCTACTGTCGGACAAGCGTTCGCCCGCGTTGCCCGACGTGCCCGTGTACGGGGAGATCGGCTATCCGCAGATGGGCACGGGCGGCTGGTTTGGCATCGTCGCACCTGCCGGCACGCCGCCCGCCGTCGTGGGCAAGCTGAATGCCGCGATTCACAAAGCCATGCAGCAGCCAAATTTCGTACAAAAGATGGACGAAGCGGGCGCCACACTCATTCCCAACACGCCCGCGCAGTTCCAGGCACAGATCGAGCAAGCCGTGGCGCGTTACCAGGCAGTGGCGAAGGTCGCCAAGCTGTCGGCGGAGTGAAATGATGACGGATGCTCTGTACACCCTGCATCTGCCGGCGGACGAAGCGATCCCGCTGGTGTGCGACTCGCCGCATAGCGGCACGGACTACCCCGAGGATTTCCGACATGCGGTGCCGCGCGCCATCCTGCGAGCCGCTGAGGACACCCACGTCGAAGCCCTGTGGGCCGGTGTGCCGCGCGTAGGCGGCACGCTGCTCGAAGCGCATTTCCCGCGCAGCTACCTTGATCTGAACCGCATGCTCGACGATATCGATCCCGAGCTGCTCGAGAGCGCTTGGCCCGCACCCTTGCATCCCGGAGAGAAGACGCGCCTAGGCTCTGGCTTGATCTGGCGCTCCGTCAAGGGCGGCACGCCGATCTATGACCGCAAGCTGCCCGTGGCTGAAGTGCGGGCGCGAATCGAGCGGTGCTACCAGCCCTACCATGCCTCGCTACAGCAGGCGGTGCAGGGCGCGCACGCGCGCTTCGGCAAGCTCTGGCACCTCAACCTGCATTCGATGCCGAACAACGCCTACGAGCGCCTAAAGATCCGCAGCGACAAACCGCTTGCGGACTTCGTGCTCGGCGACCGCGACGGCACCACCTGCGAACCCGGCTTCCTCGACCTCGTGGAATCGCACCTGCGGGGCTGCGGCTACACCGTGGCGCGAAACGACCCCTACAAGGGCGTGCAGCTCATCGCCAATATCGGCCAGCCCGCGCTGCGGCGCTACAGCATGCAGATCGAGATCCGGCGTCCGATCTACATGGACGAGAACACCCGGGAGCGCAACGCGAACTTCGGCGTGGTCCGGCGCGATATCGACGCCTTGCTCACCCGAATCGCCGCCTACATTCGCGACGCCGTTGTGCGTTGAACCAGCGGGCGCAGCGCGCCCGGCATGCCTTCTGTCTTTCCGCGCCCGCCGTCGCAGCGGCGGGGCGTCCTGCATATTATGACTTTCGAATTCATTCCCCATTTTCTGGGACTAGCCGCGCTTGGCGTCGCGAGTGGCTTTCTCGCCGGATTGCTCGGCATCGGCGGAGGCATCGTGCTGGTGCCCGTCCTCACTTTCTTCCTGCAAGGGCAGGAATTGTCCGCCGGCCTGGCGGTAAAGATGGCGATTGCCACATCGATGGCAGTAATCCTGTTTACCTCCTTCTCGAGCGTGAGCGCGCATCATCGCCGCGGCGCCGTCGACTGGCAAATCGTGCGCGGGCTGACCCCCGGCATTGTGGCCGGCAGCCTCATTAGCAGCCTGGGCGTCTTCGCCCTGCTCAAGGGCAACGTGCTGGCTGTGGTGTTCAGTGTGTTCATGCTGTTTTCCGCGGTGCAGATGTTTCGCGGGCGCCAGCCGGCGGCGGCTCGCGGCCTGCCCGGGGCACCCGGGCTGCTCGGAGCCGGAAGCGCGATCGGCGCACTGTCGGGCTTGGTCGGGGTGGGCGGCGGCTTTATCAGCGTCCCATTCCTTTCTTGGTGCAACGTGCCCGTGCACCGTGCCGTCGCTACCTCCGCCGCGCTGGGATTCCCGATCGCGCTGGCGAACGTCGGCGGCTTCATCCTCGGCGGTCTCGACACCGCCGGGCGTCCTGCCCACTCGATGGTTTCGTCTGGACGCCAGGATTGGCGCTGGTGGCTGCCTTCAGCGTGCTGACGGCACCCCTCGGCGCGCGTGCGGCGCATCGTCTGCCCGTGGCGCGGCTCAAGCGCGCATTCGCCGGCATGTTGTTTGCCGTGTCGGCCTATATGTTGATCACCGGTGTACGCGGGGCCTGACCGGGGGCAAGGCGTGCGCATGCTCTGCCGACCTTTGGCGAAATGTTCCTTTATGCGCAATTGAGATGATCGCCTTTGAGGAAATGTTCAAAGGCATTTCGTCAGAGACCAGCGTGTATCGACGTGAGGTCGTCAAGGCGGGGATTCGGCACAACGCGCATTCCATCTTGATTGCCCACAATCGTCCGTCGGGCTCGTCGCAGCCGAGCTGGGCTTACGTCGAGGTTGCGCGGCGCTTGAGGTCATGTGCCGATAGGCTACTAACAGCTTGCGCATAGGCCGTAATTTGTCATTGACCACAGCCTGCTATTTTCTCACCGACCGTTGCGGTCGCAGCCAGATCTGGTCGGGATGGCCGTCGTCGTGGAACTCCGCCAGATAGTTGAGATATGAGGAGATCAGCCTTGGACTATAGCCTGCATTTTCCACAAGACGCTGCATTTCTCGCACTGTAGGCCGGTTGATCTCTTTGCTCGATCATTAACGCCGTGCCAATTGTTTGAATTGCCGGCGTCTTCCCACAGATAATCGTGCTGCGCTTCGGTAGCAGCGCATCCACCATGCTCTCGGCGTGGCTCGGTGGGTTCATGAACCATTCCGAGTCTCGCCCCGAAGCGATATGTTTGCGAGCAGAACCGAATGCGGTTCTTCCGTGTATGTAGTTCTCAATAACGCGCAATTCCTGTTGCGAGATCCCGTTGTGCATCTCGCTAGGTCGTAAGTTGTGAACAGGGTGACAAGGTTGTATGTCCGACCCTCGGCAATTCGCTGTCTGGGGACTCTTTTGTCGTAAGCCAGATCTTGGTGAAGGTCAGATATCGCATGCCGATCGCGATATAGAGCCAGCCGTACCGCACGGTTGGGTAAGACGCATACGCGGGCTTGATCTCCACCTTCATTTTCGTAGTTCATTGAAGGTCCTAGTGCAATGCACATGGTTGCGGCCTACGAACAACGGACGAACCCGAGTGCGTTTCCCCTGCCTTAGCCGACGGACGCTCCGGCCTCGGTGCTGGCGGAATTCGCGAGGAAGTGTATCAGGGTGAGTTGCGTGATCGCGGTGGTGGCAGGAATGTTCCGATGCGGGTCTTCTCTGGCATGCGTAGCCTACTGCGGCAAGGCAAGCATTAATTTTTGGTTGACTCGTGCCGTTATCCCCTATATGGCGCGCGAAAGACGCGACGCGCCGATCCATCGACGTAAAACCTAGTGAGGGGGAAGGACGTGGACCAGATTTCGCAGTTTCAGAGCATCGATAAGGAATATCCGCGGCTCCGATTTCCCGGCTTCGTTGCTGAAGGTACGTGTTTTGTTCGTGCTCGCATTCGGCAGGATGGGCTCGTGATTCTGTGCGCCCAGCTTTACGGATACAACGGGACTTCAGTCACGAATGCCATTGAAGAGGTGCGCAGGGCCGCTATCGAGCGTTTGCACGAAGAAGTCGGCCTGCAGCATCTCTTGCCTACCAAGAAGTGGTGGCAACGCGAGCGCACTCGTGATGAACTGCTTGCGATAGCGGCGGCTCAGACAGCCATGGTCGAGCACTATCCGAAGGGTCGTGGCCTAGCACCTGCAGGGTCTTTTGCCCTAGTCGAATTCGATGACGCAGGGCGGCCTGAGTGGGACTACAAGCCCTTGGCCACGGTGGCGCAGCAATGCGCAGTGGAGTCGGGATTTTTGACGATTGATCCGGAGCAGCTCCATTACCGCTAGAACAGCGGAAAAACGGGCGCTGGTAGTTTATTCTTCCAACTCTTCGAGCGCCTTCCGCACGTCTTTCGCGGTCATGAATAGCTTCAAGGGGTCGACATCCTGCAGGGCAGCGAAGCCATACTTACGATAGAACGCCGCAGCTTCTTCATCCTTGGCGTCGACCAGCACAACCGTCACGGCCAGGGGGCCAGAAACGATCATGGTCAACGCTTCGATAAGAAGCTGGCCTCCGATGCCCTGACCCTTGTACTTCAGATCCACGGCGAGCCGCCCGATTACAGCGGCGGGAACTTGAGCGTACCGGGCAACCTTCTTCAGGACCTTTTCAGGCAGACGCGTCAATTCCACGGCGCCGGCGGAGATCGTGAAGAATCCCGCCACCGAATCGTCCCTCATGAGCAGATGCGCGCGCGCGGCATCGCGCGCTTCGTCTTGCCCAAGCTGCTCGATGAAGTACTTATCAAGCTCCGGTTTGCCACAGCGAAAATCCTTGCGATCAATGGACTTCGAGAAAGGCACGGTTAGGCTACGCATACTGCATCAGTCCTTGTCTGCCTTCATGTCGTGAACGATCTTGTTCCGCATCGCGACGGCGCGTTTAAACGCAGCGGTCGGTTCGGCCGGCTCGGCATCGAGGGCCGCTGCGAGCGTTTCCGAGTCACGCTCAGAGAGCCGTAGAACCACCTGATGCTCAATTTCGAGGAGTGCTGCTTGATGGGCCGCGTGTATCACGAACTCTGAGAGCGAGCGGCCAGAAATATCTGCGGCGCGCTGAATCACGCTCCGCTCTTTCGCGGTCAACCTGGCGTCGAGTCGGGCAGTTCGCGGTTCGTCAACACGTTTGAGCTCTTGTCCGATGAGCTCGCGTAGCTGTTCAACGAAATCGATCGATAGCTGGTGACGGTCACGCTCTGCAGCTCGCGCTTTCTTGACTTGCGACCGGGCGGCGACAGCGGTTCGGGCGCCTCGGCGTTCGAGGCGGAGAAGCCTAGGGGGCTCCTCAGTCGGCGACCCGGCCGCTTTGGATCGCATCACGTTTGCCCAGCGGGCGTAGGCCGCTGCAAAGCCTGAGTCCGGCACGGCCACGACGAAGCTCTCAGAAGTGTTCTGCGAATCCTGCCGCTGGCGTTTCCGCTTCTGGCTGATCTTGGATGCCGGGGTTAGGTCTTCGTAATGTGTGCGCATGGCGTGTTCCTCCGTGTACGGGAATTAACGTACAAAAATATTGTACGGCATTCCTCGTACGGCGTCGATGGTTTGGCACACCGTGAGGTTGGGAAGCGAACGATAGAGTGCTGTCACCGTTCTTGAACTACCGCGGTGCCACTCCTTTACGAAGTTTGTCCGGCGCCTCCATCATGGCGCGAACCTCCTCATCTCGCTCTATTACACAGGGTTCTGCCGCGAGGCGAATCAGGAGTTCCTGATAGATGTCGCCCATGAGGCCGTGGGGCCGTTTGAGGTCACCGGACACCTGATGCAGCGCATCAGTTCCGAGCGGCGGCGCTTGGTTTCCCACAACAAGAGGATTACATCCGCATTTTGCGGATGGCGTTCACGAAGGGCGCGAAGCGCCTCGTAGGCCAAGGTCTGTTTGAAAGGCATAATGGAATCACTGGCTATCCATCCAGTATATTCCGCCTTTATCAGGGTCAGTTCACGGGCCTGGCGACCAGCATGTCGGAGGGGAAGGGCCGAAGAAAGTCCCGACTTTGCTCTGCGGGCGCCGCCAGCCAGTCCCTGTATGCCCCCTCAGGCAAAATCACAACCATCCGCTTTTCTTTGCCAGCTTGGTGGTAGTCGCGAAACAGCGGGTCCTCATCGGCGTTGATCGTCAACATGGTGTAGCTGTCCTGCCACTGACCGGATTGGTCCCGGTAGCGGTCCCAGAGTCCAGCGATGCCCATCGGCGCGCCGTCGGCACGCGCGAAGCGTGTAGCGACGGCCTTTCCCGACCGCCAGTCGGGCTCGAAGATAGCATCGGCGGGTATGACACAGTGTTGTGCGCGACGCTAGGCGTTGCGGAAGGTGAACGCATTTGCGACGCGGTCGTCACGAGCGTTAAATGTCGACAGCTTTTCCGCGCCCGCGAGATCGTCAGGACGGGTAGACGGCGATATCAAGCCCCACCGGCCGACGGCCGCTTCGCGCGGTGGAACCGCCTCATCGCCGACATCGTATTCGGGTGGTCGGCGGACGAAGACCCCTTGATATCGAGGCCACATATCGTATTTCCCGACTGTCGCTGGCCTTTGCGCGCCGAACTTTCTGAGCAGCAGCTCGGCGTCCTTCAGTGTTTGATAGTGGCTGCACATGAGGAGTTCCCCCAGAGAGAAGCCTCATAATAAATTGCCGGCGTCCTGCCGAAAGCGACCATAAAGCACCGCCTACTTGGTTAGGTGCTTACGGGCCTTCCATTGGCCGATGAATTCGTCCAGGCGGACGCGTTCGCAGCGGAAATGCAGGCGCTGCCACGCCGAGCGCATGCCGCATTGAGTCTTCACCATTCGAGCGAGCACTACCCGCTGGTCAACTTTCGGAGGAGCCCCGAAATGGTTCTATGCTCGCCATTGCACGCGCGATGTTGATCCAGGCAACGGGAAGGCCGAAATTAACCCTATTGGGTCGGAGCGAGTTTTGCGTTCATGTCTGGGCGTGCTGGGCGAGCCTCGGCTGTCGAAAAAAAAGGCCACCCTTTGTGGGGTGGCCAGTCCAGCTGAAAAACGAAGTCAGCTTACCAACTGCTTCGCAAGGGCGACTTCAATGCTGTCCCCCCCTTGATTGAGGATGTCCAGCCCCGAGTCAGGCATGTCTCCGGATGTGGATTGAGATACTGCGATTTTCTGAGCCATGAGTTGCAAGCAGCGCATCTGCGCCGTGCCCTGATAACCCAGAAAATCGACGTCCACATCTCGCGTCTGACCAATCCGCCAACTACGCCTTGCAGCCTGCTGCAGCGTGTAAACGTTGTAGCCGGTCTGCATGAACAAGATGGTCGGAAACTCCAACATATCTAGTCCAGTCTTGACGAGCTCTGGGTTGCAGATGAGCGCGTCTATCCCGCGATCGACCTGCTCCATCACCCAGTCTTCCCGCTTCTCGGCGGCTACGCTGGAACGAAGTACAGCGCTGCGCACCCCAGCCTGGTCGAAAAGGGCCTTTAGCCTGGCCGAAGTGTCGCGAGTGCCTGTGTACGTCGTGTACACCAGCGTGCGACGACCCTTCGCAGTCTCCCGCCGTACTCGTTCCAGTAGTGCCTCTTCTTTTGGAGCCATCTCCTGATTGCCGAATAGCGAGGGAAGGCTCGCAAGCACCGACTTAGTATGAGGATGTCGCACAGTCTCAGGCCGAAAGCAGCATTCCGGCCACGCGAGGAGAGCGTTGAGCACGACCCCCATAAGCGACTTGTCACCGGCGCGCAATGCCCGACGTAACTCGTCGACCAACGTTCGCTCAAGATACTTGTAGGCAGATTCCATGTCGGCAGACATGGCCACCTCCACCATGCTTTCGCGGTACGGAGGAAGAACGTCCTGACCAAGCTGGGAAAGCTTCAAGAACGCGGTGTAAGGAACCACATACCGCATGATTCCCTTGGGACCAAACCCCGGGCCTTTGACGGTAGAGATAGTCTTCTTATCCCCTTTTGCCGTGCGATGAGATCCTGAGTTCGATTCTTTGTGAATATCGATCAGGACTCCATGCTCGCGCATGAAAGCCATCGTCGCGGAAGCCATCGACCCCTTCGAGTTGAAGTTGAACCCGTCTTCAATCATCATCTGCGGGTGCAGGCGATAGAGAAGATGGTAGAGGTCGTCGGCATAGCCCCCCATTAGCGTGCCGGTAAGCGCAAGAGCCTTTGAGCACTTGCGCGCCAGAACTCCCATCGCTTGGCCCTGAGCAGAACCCTCGTTCTTATACTCGTGTCCCTCGTCTGCGATTAGCAGGCCGAAATAGCCCTGCGGAAGATAGCGCTTGATGAACTCAGTAGGTTGAAAACCACCCTGACCGAAGGACACTTCGGTATAGGCTAGTGCTCTTTCCATGCGCTTTGCCTGTCGGTCCGAAAACACCAGGTCCCCTTCATCGTCCATCAAGTTGATGAACTCGTAGACGTTGTCCTGCAGCATATCGCCAAGCATGGTTTCGCCGAATCGACAAAGAAGATTGTCCGCGGTGCGCGGGCCGACCGTTGGCATTTGAACAAGAGCCTTCTTAACCATGTCGCGGTAGCTTGTCGGCGTAGCCCGTTTGGGTACCAGCGTCCAAAGCCGTTCACCACATCCGCAGGCAGTTCGCCGTTCATTCAACGCTGATGTTGCTAGCGCTGGCGTGAATGGAACACCTTCCTCATCGCAGACGAACTTACCGCACTGAGGGCAGCAAGCGGCACTTCTGTAAACGCGGCCGAGCTCTGAGTCGTAAATTGCCGGACGAGTCGCGAAGGCGGGACGCCAATCGAACCCCATTCGCATGCGAACGCGGCCCAAGATGAAGAATTGCGGCACTACCGGCTTGCTTCGCATGCTCCTGAGCTGCAGCAGCTTTCGAAGCGTGTCGGGGCCGTTGAGGATCCAGACTTGCGCGTTAGGAACCGTTGCACGAATCTCACGCCGCCATTTGTAAACCAAGTGGGGAGGCGCAAGCACCAAAGTGCGCGGGAAGCCCGCGTGATGGAGGAGAGTCGCCACGAGGATGCCCATAAGGGTCTTTCCCGTGCCCATCTCCGCATTGATGACGCCGGCAGGTGCATGCTGTGTCAGAAGGGTGGTTATGGCGTGAACAACGCGTCGCTGAGCTGGAAACGGCGTGCGCGATAAGGAATTGATGATTCCGTCCCAGATGGGGTTGGACGCCTCGTCGAAGATAGGGGGATTCTGACTCCGGACGGCCTGTAACAGGCCAGAGCCAAATTTACTGATGAACTCCGATAGAGGGATGCTCGCGGTTTCATCGGATTGAACTTCTTCCAAGGCGACAACTTCGTCGTCAACGATTGCATTCATGGTGGTGCTCCAAACAAAGGGAATTAAGAGACACCGGCCCCTTCCGGGCGGGTGTCCCGGAAGGGGGGGGAGCGGCGCCGTTAGGCGTCCGCCAGGAGGGTCAGTCGGCCATCACGGACGTATGAGGAAATGCGGGAAGAGAAGTCACTCGGCAGGCGGACAAACGTAGGATGTATGCGCCCCACCGGCCTGGAAGTTTCGTCATCAAGATCGGCCAAAAGGTCGCAGCGAAGTTCGCTCATCACGAAATCACGCCAGTGGTCCAAGAGGGGAACCTCGGAGATCTGTTTAACTAGATCCCAGACGGGGTCAGAGGCCAGGTCAGGTGCTTGCGCGGCAGTAGAGTCGCGCAACACCCAGCCACTTCGAGTAGGGCGGGATGGTTTCAGCAGCGCCGGGTCATAGATCCAGCAGTGCAAGAGTCCGCCGAAAAGAGTCTGCTTGGGAAGCCGGCCTGTGTGCTTTTCAAGACGCTTCACATCCCCAACGGAGACCACGGTTTCGACGGTCGATGACGTCGTCATCAACGTCAACTGTCGTAGGCCTCCTTCTTGAGATCCCAGTTGAAGAGACGCAAAGAGCTGCTGTACTGATCCGTCTCTGCCATAGAACGAAAGAAATGCGAGATCGCCGCTTGGCAACCTGATGCAGGCATCCACATACAGGTCTTGCAGCTCACGAATGCGATACATCATGCTTTGCTCCAAGAGTTTGGTAGGTCTGGATCGTCACAGTGCGGGCTCTACTTCCGCCAAGTGGGGCAGTAGTTCCCGTAGCTGCTGGATCGACCGCGCCGACAGCTTCACTTCAAACAGGCGGTCTAAATCGACGATCTGTTCGGTCAGTGAGGGTGCGGCGTCGGAAACCATTCGGCAAAAGCTGAGAAGGCGACGTGCGCGCGAGTGGAGCTCAAGCTCGTGCACGGTCGCATCAGGAGGCGGGAAAGCGCCATTGCCCAGGTGGGAAACGGACAGGTCAACCCGTTCTCCTTCTTCGTGGAAGTCGTCATGTAGGAGTTGCAGCGCGCAATCTCCTGTCCATAGCGAACCACTCCCGAAAGCAGACTCCGCTAACTGCAAAGCGGCTAACTCATTGGCGGCAACCACGCCGACCTTGATGACGTGTTGGTACGCGACTTCAAGGGTCACGATGAACTTAGAGGACGTTGTCATTGGCATATCCAAGCGACAGCAGGCACCCTCGCGGGCAAGCCCGCAAGGGTTTAGAGGACACTCCAGGTCGATGCGACCTTGGTCTGGGCAAATGCCCATGGAGCCAAACCAAGAAGGGCGCCGGTTACGCCGGCAGCGGCCCAGTACCGTAGGGCTTCGTAGAACGCTGTCCTAAGCGCAGGTGAATGCGTTTAGGACAGCGCCCTCGTGGATACGAGGGGCTGATGTTGAAACCGCCATTGTTCTCCCCGGGGCGATGCGCAGCAGTCGCTGCTATCCCCGAGAGATTTAGCGGATGTTGACCAGGCGGCCAAGGGTCGGCCCGGGCGTGAAGTCGATTCCTACGATCGTTGGCACGAACTTGTCGCGCATCACAATCGTCGTGCGAATGTCTCCGTTATCAGCCTCTTCAAGCTGCACCTCCTGATCTTTGACCTTGATCGTGTCGCCGCGGATGAGTAGCTTGGTCCCGTCGTCGCTCTCTACCACGCCGCTTATCTGGCCGGCCGCCAGAGCAAGCGCCAGATGCCAGTCGGAGAGGTTGCACAGCGGGCGGCGATGGGCTAGTTGGCCGGTCGAGAAAACTCGATCAAACTGCGGCCACAACGTCGAAGCCTCCACGCGTTGCAGCTCAAGCTGCAACTGCTCCGCGTCGATCTTTGTCGAAATAAAGGCGGGCTCGCCTGGAACGTGCGGGATGAGATACGGAGCGGTTGTCCACTCTTCCGGTAGTTCCATTGGTAGCTGCCCTTGACCGATATCAACCAAGCGCTTCACCGTCTCTGGATCAGGGGACTCCGAGCGTCTCTTGATGCCGAATACGACCAACTGGCGAAACTCTTGCTCTGGCGCCAAGTAGGCTTGCACGCCTTCAAAGTTCCTGGAGATCATCGTCGCGAATTGCTTGTCCATGACGTAGTGCGGGACGATCAAAACCAGTACGCCTCCGAATGTCAGCGATGGCACGGCGGCCTGGTAGAAGACCTTTTCCAGACGGTCGTAGTGCCGATCGCCGGTGTGACCTTTGTCTGCAACTACAGCCCCATAAGGTGGATTCAGAAACAGAAGCCCCATGGATCGCGCAGATACAAAAACATCATGTACATCTGCATGGAGCCCTGATGAGAGAAGCTCCTTCGCGTGCCAGGCGCGGCCTTTGTCGTACTCGACGCCATAGGTCACCGTCGTTCGAGTTTCATGAAGCGTGTCGAGGTTGGAAGCCACCCAATGAAGTGCGCATCCTTCGCCGCAACACGGGTCATACAGCCTTGCCCCTGCGTCAGGATCGAGTAGCTCAAGTGCGGAACAAATCCGTCCAAGTGTCTTCTCATCGGTTGGAAAATAGCCGTTTCGAACAAAGTTCTGAGCCAGTCTTGGAAAAATAAGAGCCATAAAAATTTCCCTGTTTGTAGTCGTGAAGTGCGGGCCGGCGGAGGCCGGACCCGCCCATCTGGCGGAGAGTTCTACTTGATGTGCCACGTCTGCGAAGCAGCTCGGAAGCTGTACCCCAATCGCTTTCCAAGCCAGTCGCGTTGCGATCGGAACAGAGTGCGGTCGACAGACGGATCGAGCTTCACCGGTTGTCCATCCCTGATGAGCTCGGCGAGCTCATCACCGAAGATGGCAAGAAGCTCGCTATCGTCGAATTCAACGTCTGGCGACGTGGGCCGTTCCGCGGGCTGTGCCCCGGAAACACTGCGCGCCGGGGTCGCTGGTGCTTGATCTGTGATCGCATCAGGCAGGACTGTTGGTTCTGCCTGAGGCGTGGCCGATGGCGAAGTGCGTTCTTCGTCTGCAGGGTCCGGCTCACTCGCTTGCGCGGGGGGGTCGGAATCGTCGGGCTCGTCGCAGTCCAACATGACTTCTGCGAGCGAAGCCCGGATCTCGATGGTGATCTTTCCGTACCACGTGTAGGAGTGCGGATAGATCTTGGAAATGAGGAACTCGCCGGGATAGGAGCCCGATTGAAACTGCTCCAAGATCTTGTCTTTGATCTTGAACTCGCCGATCGCGGTCTGCAGTTCGCCGACGTTGAAGTCGCCGTTGCCGCCTCGAATCGTCTTGACCTCCAGGGTGCCGGGGATCTTGATCATGGTGTTGCTCCAGAAATAAAAAACGGCCCCGTAGGGGCCAAGATGAATGAGAGGGGCTGCGGGCATGAGGCCCGCATGAAGGATCAAAATATTTGCGTCAGGAGCTGCGGAACCGAGCTTCCTGGTGCAGTGCTACGCCGATTAGGCAGACGCGTCGCCGAGGTGCCTTTCGAGCTTGTCTTTGATTTCCTGGGCGACACCCCGCCATGAGTGAACATGAAACATCGGGTTCGCTGGCCAGGCTTCGAGTTCTGCATCGCTAAGCTGTGCCACGGTCGTGGCATGCTTAAGCAACGCATCTACGACGAACATCTGAGCGAGCGGGCCATAGGAGGAGAACTCCATAAGGTCCGCAACGCACTCGACGTTGGTCATCTTTTCTTCGTTCGCATGAAATGGCATATGGGGCCTTGAGGAAAACGAGGCCCCCCATCGGAGGCCCCGATGGGTGAGTAAAGTGCAGTAGTTACATGGAGCTTTCGGTGAACGTACCGTCAGCCTGGTGCGTCACGACGCGGTTTCCAACGTCGTTGAACATATCCTCCTCCACTTCCTTGAACATGCTTTCCGGCACGGAAATGCTGAAGTGGTTCAAGACATGGCGGTAATAATCAAGATCCATTTCGAACGGTTCTCGTTCGTGAAGGTTGGAGTAGAGGTAGTCTTCGTCGTCTACAAGCTGCGACTCGTCACGAAGTTCAACAGGCTTGGAGATGACCATGAAGAAGTAACTGAGCGGCCTGTCCCAGCCAAGGTTGACGGTAACAGGATGACCCTTGTGCGTGGTGGCGAAGTAGTGGTTGCTCATTGCATAGCCAGGGAGTGGACCCGTTCGCCCTTCCGGGCGTGGGCCCGGATTGGGAAAAGGCAGGGCGTTGAGTGGGCGCCGCTGCTTGGGTTTAGATCGGGACGACGCGCGTTGCGCCGGCACCGCTTAGAACGTTGACTCGTTGACCGGGCTTCAGCGGGATGTCCGCCTCTTGCGCGACCGCTTGCGTTTGACCGCTGTCGAGTTTCACCACGACTTCCAGGCCTGCGGCCTGAGACACCGCGCGTTCCACGGAATTTCCTGCCAGTCCGCCAAACAAAGCACCTAGCGCTGCGGCGATATAGGAGCCTTTGTGGCTTCCGATAGCGCTGCCTGCTAAGCCTCCAATTGCACTGCCGGCAGCCATGCCTGCACCCGAGTTGTAGCTGGCCTGAATGGTGATGGGCCGTGCCGAAACGACAGTACCCGGTTGGACCAGTTGCACCTGCTGGGCTTGCTGATAGCTGTAGACGCCGCCGGACGCGCTTTGATTTGCGCAGCCGGCTAGGCTTACTAACGCCATGGCAGCGAGGCATATGCGAAGGCGGAAGCGGAGTCCGCAAGCGACGCGAAGGATCGCGCCGCGCAGTTGGGCTGATCGTGTTGCGCCTACGGTGAAAGCGACCCAGGTTAGGGAGCCCAAGCCGAGGCCGAACGTGATGGAAAGGATCGCAACGCTAAGGGTTGAACTCATGTCGGTTCTCCTAAAGAAAAAGGGGAACCGCCGCCCCAGTCGGGGAGGAAGGTTCCCCGATGGGCTGAAAAGACACTCCTGGTCGCTAGACCTGCGGTCACCGAATGGTGGAGCCAAACCGCGGCACTGCAAAAGATGCCAGATGAGCTCTGGCGGGCGTACTGGGCCGAATCCTACACACAACACCAACTATTTGGCAAGGGGCGCACTGCGCTTTTTGGAACAGACGCACGGCTCTATGATGGCTGGGCTGGACCAGCGACACTCCCCTTTTCGTCGCGACTTGGGAATGACCTTGACCCCCGTACTTCCGCCTTTAAATCACGTGCCCCGGTTGCTGTATGCGGCTCTCTGCCTAATCGGAGCGATCTCAGTTGCGGGTTGCGGGACGCCTGTCTCCGATCTGCGGGTCGCACCGGAAAGGTTGGATTTCGACTACACGGTAAGCTCGGGCGGCGGCAATGGCGTGATGCAGGCGTTTGCACATGAGGGGAAAGCCATCTTGGTGTTGGACAAGCCCTTGCCGGCCGGCGTGAACTCGGTGCCAGTTGAGTTGCCCGGGAGTGTTCGCAGTTCTGCGGACGTGCAGGGAAACTACGTTCTTGTCCCCGGTCGGCCCGAGAGGTTTATCGTGGATCTGCCTTCGGGCCCCGTTGAAGTCACGCGATCGAGCTCAGGAGCAATAGCCGGTCGCACGAGCGTTACGCCCAGCAGCGTGTCGCTATGGAGCACTGATGCCGGCTCCGAGGATGGCGCCGGCGACGAGGTAGAGGACAGTGACGAGGTCGAGTCGAACCTCGACTGGGGAGTTGCAGACGGGGCGCGGGCGGTCAGTGATCCGACTATGGATCAAGGGGGGGCCGTCCCGGGTAGACCAGGTCATGACGGCGAGCAACGACGAGGGCCGCTCCCTACATCGATTGAACAACTTAGATAAAGGATTTTGGCGATGAACATCATTTCTCCTTGGGCGAATAAGTGTCCCGTTGGAACGCAGGCGCGGCATATCCGCCTTGGTGACGTGACTGTCCTTGTCGAGCTCGGCGAGAGCAGGGAGGTTGAGGCAATATCGTTGGACGCTGAGGGAAATGAAGTGCGCTGCGTTGAGCTCGTGCTGACGTCGGAGCTGACCGCGATCGACCCATGTCGGGATCTCGCACCGCCTCGCGCGACTGCGGCCACGATACTGCCCTTCAGGGCTTCGAGTCCGCAGTAAGGGACTTTTCTAAGCCCCAAGTGACAGCACTGCGGTGCGCAAATCTCGTTGCATTCTTCATTTCTGAAACGTAAGATGTCGGCTAGATAGCGCTCCGACGGCTTATGTCGGAATCTTTTGTAGCAATGCGGTTTGGCTCCACCATTCGGTGACCGCAGGTCCTAGCGACCAGGAGTGTCTTTTCAGCCCATCGGGGAACCTTCCTCCCCGACTGGGGCGGCGGTTCCCCTTTTCTTTAGGAGATCCGTCATGGCTCAAGCTAACACCCCTAAGTACTTCGATGCTCACCTTCGTGGTCTCGGCTATGTTCGTCGCGTTCGCGAAGTTAAGCCCAAGAAAGGTGCTCCGTTCCTTTCGTGCAGCATCAGCATCTTTCATGGTGAAGCGCAGGAAGGCAGTGCGGATTCACTCACCTGGCTCAATTGCGACGTCAAGATTGTCGGCAAGGAAGCCATCAAGGTCATGAGCGAAAAGCTTCAAGAAGCCGCGAACGACTCCAACCGAAAGGTCTTGGCGTCCGTGACCATCGGCGATCCGTACATCGATACCTATAAGATCACGAGCGGCACGCGTGCCGGTCAAACAGGGGTGGTCCTCAAGGGCCGTCTGCTGAAGATCCATATGGCGAAAGTCGATGGCGTGATGGTCTATCAGTACGTTGAACCCGAAGCTTCGGCAGAAGGCGTTCGAACTGGCACGGACGATAATTAAGTCCTAGCCAAACCCGGAAACTCCACTTAGGTGGAGTTTTCTTCAATGTGCGCCGTGGGCGCTTATTGAAGAGAACTTCACAGGTTGTTCAGTGTGCGCCACACTTAAAAAGGCGCATCCCGAGTATCTGGTTAGGCTGCTGAATAGGCCAGGTGAAAAAAGCAGTGTCCTCCACCCTCATTCGATTCGGTGAATTGGCGTTCCTCGATCGAGTCTGAGCTACCCGTCGCGGCCCTGAACCGGCCGCGGCTTCTCCCTCCATTCAAGGTCCTGCTCGAAGCGGGGCATACATAGCCCGAGTAGGCTTACCAGAAGCGATTCCGTCGCTTGTGGCAAGCCTACAATTGAGCTTACTCGGGCGCCAACCCACTCCAGCATCCCAGGCCAGCAGCGGCCCATAACGCTTGCACCTTTAGCGCAAGAGCGCTCCAACCCCCGTACGGCACACCCGGCGGGGGTTTTTTGTTGCCGCTCGCCGCGTGCGTGGTCGCCAGTTGATTTACAGCACGTAAACGACCGCGCCTTCAGGAATCCCCGTCGGGAGCGGGAGCGCGGCCGCGCCGGCAGATGGTGAATTCAAAAAGCCGTTCCTTGCCACGCCGAAGAGGAGAGGAAGGCCGACTTCGTCCTCAGGAAACATGCGATAGAGATCACCGGCGCCGTTGCTGGGCACGAAGAAGACGTAAGCACTGCCCGCGGCAACGACGTTGCTGGTCCCAAGCTGTGGATTGAACCAGGTCGGCAGGTCCAACGCGCTGGCGGTTGCGGTCCCTGAGAAGCCGGGGTTGGCCTTAGCAAACCTTGCCACAGCGTTCGCATAGATGCGCAAACTGCCGCCGGAAGCAACAGCTTCGTGTTGCTGCAGTAAATCTAGAGTCCCTTGCTCGGACGTTGAGGCAAGCGCGGCAACAAGAGCGAGCAGCGCCAGTAGTGGGATCATCAGTATGCTCATGGACGGCCGTCCTTCGGCGTTAGGGTGGGCAAAACTGGATTGCATGGTTGAACCCAGAGAGCAATCCCTGGGCAGGGACGCGTGACGTTATTGGCAATAGACCAGCGTTGATTCAGATCATCAAGGTGTCTGGCCAGGAAGCCAATGTGCCGACACCTCTGTGTCGGCCGTTCCATATCAGCATGCAAAGCGTCAATTACCCGAACTTAGCCGCACTTAACCATGGAAATTGAAGCGCGCGCGGGATCGTTTATATTGTGATCGCCGGTGCATGTGCCTCCGGCATCTCCACCTCCATTCGAGCATCCCATCGTGTAGTCCGTCATGTCTCCCACCGAGAACCAGCCAGTCGGGGAGCGTCCGCTGTAGGTGTTATAGAGCGATCCGTAGTACATGATGGCAGTTAGGCCTGCCGGGCAGCTCGTACCAGGCACCGTCATGAGCGAAGTAGTCGGCGCGCGCCACACACCGGATTGGCAAAACAGTGGTTCGCCATTTCCCGTCCTCCCCACCAAGCCATTTGCGTCGCAAGCCCAGCCTTCGTTGGCCACGCCGCCGACGTAGAGGTATTCGTATGCGTTGATCCGGCCGTGCGAATAGGTTTGTCCCATGGAGCGTAGCGCTCCGCCGCGGACTTCGCCGGCGGTAACTAGATGGTTGTCGTTGAGGACTCGAAGCCAGCCGTCATTGCCGGCGGTGTACCAGCCGCTACGGGTGGACCCATCCGCGTTCTGAATTACGAGCGCGCCCTTCGTATTGATATTGCCTGATGCTTCAACCGTCTGTGTGCGAACCGCGCGCGTGTTATTGAGGTCATTGCCATTGACGTCGATGCTGGTGTTCATCCGGTTAACTTCCGGTCTGCCAGCTACAGCATTCCGATACAGATAGTCTGTCACCTGCCCAGCGCTGTTGAAGAACAACGCGGTCGCGAGATTCCCACCAGGCAGCGACAGCCCGAAATCAGCGACGGGGACCCGCCAACTCCCCATCGAGCCCTGAGCGATTGTCGGTTGCCGCGCAAGGATGAACCCGCCTCCGTCAAGCAGCGCCGCGGTGCGGCGCACGTCCTGCTCAGGCACGTCGACGCCACTGGTCACAAGAAGCGCTTCGAGCGTGTCCTGTCCACCTTGCGAGGCCCGACGCACTGCAATCGTGTAGGCCTGCCCGTATGGATTCAGCAGAGGTAGTGCTGCAGGCAAGTTCCCGGCGAGTCGTATCGTGTCCAAAGAGACCGTGATCGGTCCGCCAGCCGTAGCGGACAGGAGGGAGGCGTAGTTGTTCTTGACGTAGGCCGCTGCGGCGTTGCCAACTTGCTTTTGGTGGTGTGCAGCTTGGCGGCTCGTGAGAGTGGCCAAATAGTCGGTTTGCTGCCAAAGCCAGGCTACCAAGCCAATGGCAAATAGAAGGAGCACCAGTGTTCCCTCCAATACTGTGAACCCCGCCTGCTTGCGTGCAGATGTGGCCATCCGACAACGTCGATTCATGTTCTGCTCCCGAAGATCGCGGCAGCCTTCTGCGCTGCGATTTCTGTGTTCAGGCCCGCAAAGTCCCCTTTGCGGATCTTCGCGCGGATGGCAGTGTCTTCTTTGCCGTCCAGCACCAGCCAGTTGATTTGAAGGCGTTTGGCACTTCCAGTGGCTGTCTTGACCGTTTCAAGCTGTTGGTGGATCACGGCGCTGATGTTGTCCGCCAGCATCGCGTTGAACGAATCGACTGTCGCGCCAGATCCACCGCATAGCGATTGGAGCTTTGTGAACGTCAGTTCTGGGCTATCGGCGTGCAGCGTGGTTAGCACGGGCCACCCGTTGCCGCTAACCCGGACGACCTCGATTGCGGATGGTGAGTCCCGAGTCTCTCCAAGATAGAAGATGTTCGCTCGGGACCGTAGCCCCCGCATAAGCTGCTCTTGATAGCCCCCGTGCTCGCGTGCGACCTCAATCTGAATTGCGCGTCCTCTGCCGTGCATGCCGTTCAACGACGTTTCTGGTGGGTCCGCGAGTGCGATCCCCAGCCCACCATGCCGCTCAAGACGATCGATGAAGATCGCATCGGCTGTAGATGTTTTTCCATGGCGCATGCCACCGGACACGACAATAAGCCCACTGAGCTTAGGCTGCGTTAAATGATTGAACAGCCGATCCGCCATACCAAGCGACTTCAGCGGCCTGGTCTTCACGTCTGCTCGGGCCAAGATAAATATGTCTTGTGAGTCCACATCGAAGAGTTGCGTGACCCTGAATTTCTCCTCGCCCAAGGTGGCGGTGAACTCTGACTTAGTCAGAGTTCTAAGTGCCTGCCTGCATTGCTGACGCAGCAAGCTGACGTCCGCCTGCAGGTGACCCGGGACCTTGTCCGATAGAGAGGGGCTTCCTTCCAATTCGCGAAGCTCGGCGTAGTCGGGTCCGATGATCATGTCGACGAAGCTCAGATCCAGCAGGCTGGTGGCCTGCTCCAAGGTAACGGGCACGGTTTCCATCAGCGGGCGGTCATTACGAAGTCGACGTTGCCCGTGGTTGGGCAGTTGGTCATGCTGACGAATTGTGCTGTCCGTGAGAGATTGGCCCGCAGAGGTATGCAGTTGCTGCTCGGAACGGCCCTATACGTGATCACGACTTGCGTGGCTGATCCGACGACTGTTACCTCCCCGTTCCAACTGTGGTACAGAGTGCCCGTCGTCGCTCCGATCATGTTGCTCGGAATGGCGCCCGCGGCCTGAAGTGCAGCGGTAGTGACATTGCCGTACCCGCTTATGTCTCGCAGTAGCTTGGCGCCCTTAACGAGCTGGGCGATATTCTGAGCCTCAGTATTGTTCTCAGTGTCTTTGTTGAGGACGTAATAGCCGCCGAAGATCGCGCCGGCGACAAGGACTGCCAGCAGCATCCAGGCCAGAAAGTCGGCGACGGACGCGCCCGCTTGGCGAGCGAGAGGCGTGCCTGCATGTGGAAGTGCGTGGCCGGCGGTGCCCGTGATTGCTGTGTGGGGCGCCGAATCAAGATTGGCAGGCGACGGGGAAAATGCGGACTGCTGGGTAGTAGTCATTTGTTGCTCCAGATCGAGAGTGGTTGTGCGACACGCGTAACGCGCGCAGTTAGAGAATGCGATCGCCCATGGCGGCGGTCTGCAGGCCGAATAGCCCTAAGAAGATCAGCGCGGCAAGCGCCGTAACACCAATCAAACCAAGGAAGAAGATGACCTTCCCCGACGCTTCAAGGCGGACGGCTGCTCCCTCCGCCGAATTGGTCGCGAATTCGGAGAGCGCATAGGCGAAGCCTTCGCGCGAGGCGATGGTCGTGATGTAGGCAATCGATTCTTCGTCCGGGAACTTGTGCCCCGCGAGGTCTAAGGCGACCCCCAAGTTCTTGCCCATGCTTAGGCCGTACATCGTGTCTTGCAGGCGCTGTTTCAGCCACGGGTTTGCGTGCTTGTGAATATGGACCATGGTCTGCAGTAGGTCCGCGCCTGCGTTGAGCAGAATGGCGAGATTCGAGAAGAAGATCGCGCCCTGCATGGTCTTGTAAGTGGACCAAGGCGGAAGGCACTCAACTGCCTGCCGAAGCGGGCCTGTCCAGTTGGGTAACGACCAGCGGATGGCTAAGACTAAGCCGATGAGTCCGGCCAACAGGAAGAGCCCGTAGTGCCGGATTGTCTCGCTCATCCAGTAGACGAAGGCCGTGTACCCAGTCCAAGTCGCTGGGTCAGAGCCCCTCGCAAAGACGGGCACCACCTTGAATGAGACAAAAGTGAGGAGGACAGTCGCCATCGTCAGAATTACTGCTGGATAAGCGACGGCGCCAATAATGGCCGCTCGGACGCGCGCCTGGCGCTTAATATGTTTGATCGCATCCTCGCATCCCGTGGCGATGGCGCCCGCCTTCTGAGCGGAGGCCAACATGGAGATCTCGGTGGCGGGAAGCCAACCTTCAAAGGCCTCGGCAAAACGATCGCCGCTCATTCCGCTGGACAAGCGGACAAGCACCTCATGTGCAAACACGGCGATAACGGCTTTTGGGCGACGTCCGTTGCGGCTGTGGGCCTTCTGAATGTCCACCAAGGCGTCGAAGACTGGTACTTTGGACCGTGCCATCGCGTAGAGAGTGCGGTAGATCACCATACGACGCCCTGAGCTAAGCTTTGCCATGGTGAGCCTTCCAGCGACGGGAAATGGACTTGTGTGAGCCTCGCCTAGAGGCGATGGATGTGCGTAGCACTACCCCCTCGTTGAGCCAGTCATCGCTGTCCAGTGGCCGAACCATGAGCTCCCCAAGGTCGGGGTCCACCCGCCCAGCTTCGATCAGGCGGATCAAGTGCGCGCATTGTGTTATTCCCCCCATTTCTTGAACCCAATGTTTCTGAGCTGCAAACGTCCCGTGTTTGCGATAGACCGCCATTAATGCAGGATTGGGAGACACGACCTCCGCACATACGGTGCGTCCGACCAGGCCGCGGCGACAATTGGGGCAGCCAGCACCCCGAACACGAACGCCCGACACATCGCAGAACCGTCTTACGCGATCACGCAGCCCCTGATCCAGAGTGGCTTCGCCGTCAGAAAAGGGGATGCTGCAGTGCGGACACAGCACCGGTACCAACGCCTGGTTGATGATGCCGATGAACAAGGTGGGATCGGTAAGCAAATTTCGAGGCACGCCCGAGTCTTCCAACCTGTCAAACGCACTGATAGCGTCCTTGACGTGGAGGGTGGCGAGAGTGGGGTGTCCGGTGAGCGCTGCGCGGATCGCAGACCGGACCGAGGCTTTGCCGCGGATCTCGCCAATCAATATCGAGTCTGGGTCAGACCGCAGCATGTGATCGATGGCGTCCACCCAAGCGGCTTCCACGTCCTCTTCACTGGTCCCCGCAGGAATGATTGGCTCTTGCACTGCGACATAGACGACTTCGGCGCCATTGCGGATGGTGACCACGCGGATAGGCTGCTCAACGGGGTCTTCAGCCGTGGCGATAATGAGTTCACCATCCGACTGCAGGAGCGCTTGCTTGAGGTAGTGATTCAACGTGGTGGATTTTCCTGAACCCGTGGTTCCGGTCACCAATACGATCCCAGACGTATTGCGAGCGAACTGGCGTATTTGCGCGCACTGCTCGGGCAAGAACCCCAGTTCGCCCATAGACTTCGGTGTGTCGCCTGTGTCGGGATAAAGACGAATGACGAGTTTTCGCCCTCGTGCGGCCGGGCCGGTCGCGATTCGGCAGACAAACAGCCCGGACTGACGAGCGTAACGCTCCATTAGGCGCGCGTTCTGCTTGCGGGACGGCTCATAGTTGTCGGGCTTTTCGCACATCGACGTGTACAGCGTCGACACCAGGTCTTCGGCAACGCTTCGGTCGAGGGTAAACCTCGCCTCTGGGATACCGTTGATCCGATACTTCACATAGGTCTTTTCCACGTCTGGCAGAAAGTGGATATCGCTTGCACCAAGGCGGGCCGCCTCGGAAATCATTCGATTGATCTGCTCTTGTTGGGCGGTCTTGGCGTTTCCCTGGCCCTCGGCCATCGACAACGACGCGCCGTCCTTGGCAGACTGCTGCAGGCGCTTCATTTCCGAATGGCTGACCTTCCGCTGCTCAAACGTCACGCGGTTAAGACGCAGGCGCGATATGTACGACATGACCCGCATGTCGTCGCTGTGCTCTTCATCCAAGTAAAGAATGCCGTCATCGGCAAGAACGACCCGGTCGATAACGTACTCGGGCGCTTGCCAGTCCGCACCTACAGCGCTCAGGTTTTGGATGCGGCGTAGCGGTCCTGCGGGCAGCGCGAGCGCATCGCCATCAGAAACGGGAGAATTGGGGGCATGGATCGTCGTGTCCATCGGCGCTTACCTACCTGGTTGAAAGGGCACCGCAGCGCCCGGGAAAGGAGAGCTGAGACGAGCCGGGCCATCTGATGTGCCTTGCGGGGCAGCTGCCGAGAACCCAAGTCGCAGGTCCTGGCCGTTGCGCGTAAGGACTACGCGATCCACGGACACCGACTTCACTCGGTATCCGCCAGGCACGTCCTCGCCGGCGCGCGCGGTTGCCTGAGCGCCGCCGACATAGACCAGTACCGCGGAGAGCTGTGCTCCGACCCCTTGGACAGATCGAACCGTGGGAACGCCGGACGCGCTGCGGTCTTCGACGCGGGAGGTCTTCTCGTAGGCGAGCTTCGCTTCATTCATCCCCGTTAGGGCTTCATAGGTCAGCCTCCGCAGTTGAATCTCCGTGAGATCCGCCAGCGTGTTCGCGGTCGAAGGGCTTTGGTCTGGTGTGCGTGCTGTCTGCGCAGATGCGTGGAAGGCTGGGGCAAGCAGCAGGGTTACGGCCCAGATAAGCGCAGTTTTCTTATTAATTTCCATAGATCTCTC
Organism: Achromobacter sp. LC458; assembly: GCF_001005835.2. Lineage (NCBI taxonomy): Bacteria > Pseudomonadati > Pseudomonadota > Betaproteobacteria > Burkholderiales > Alcaligenaceae > Achromobacter > Achromobacter sp. LC458. Next base: position 144,645 of record NZ_LBHW02000004.1, on the reverse strand, counting down.
CCTTAAGCGTGTAGGAGAGCTTGCTCTCCTTGATGGTCGTAGACTGCTCCAGCAGACGAACGCCCCGCGTATCGAAGCCATCAAAAATGGAGACTGCGGGCCAGTCTGAGTTGATTTCGAAGGTCGCGGTGCTCCAGTCCGGAGGCGGCATGGCCACCTGGCTCTCCGACGCGCCGTGAGTCTGCTGAGCCTTTGGAGCGACCTTGATTGAAATCAGCTGCTTCTGGAGGTGCGAAACGAGGTTGTCCACCCGGAAGTGGACGTCCTGCATCTCGTCATCGCCTCCGGCCGGCGCTTGCGAAATGACGTGCACTGTCGCTTGGTCTGCGTCTGCCTGGATGGACACCGTAGAACCCGTGGGGAAGGCGACGGCGGCGGCCGCTCTGAAGTCCAAGACGGTTGCGCGAGGCTGGCGCACATATGCCGCCTCGTAGGCATTTGGTGTGCAGTTATGACCTTGCAGCTCCCATGCTGCCAGGTACAGGGGCGTGGACCTAGCGGCGGCACGGCAGTGGGAGATCATGGCCTGCACCGATGGTGTCGTCGTCCAGGGGTGAACCAAAGCTGCAGGCAGCACATCCTGGCCGCTGTCCTTCAGAATTCGCGCGAGCTCGGCTTCTCGCTGCCGTTCGAGCTGCTCTTCGCGTTCTAGCTGGTGCTGGCGCCAAGTTTGGTAGGCGACAAGCGCGACAATTATTGCGACCAAAGCAGCGCCCAAGAGGATCCATTCGCGGCGGCTAAGGCCGAACCGAAGAGGCTTAAGCTTGTGGGTACGCGAAGCGGCACGCGCGAGGGCTTCCAGGGTGACCGATGAATCCCCACCAAATTCAAGCTCTGCGGGCGCGTAGACGGTGACTTCCTTGCCTTTCGACGAGAGCAACGCATAAAGCGCGCGAATAGCTTCCTGCGCTAGCGGCAGGGAAGCGAAAACGACATCGGAGTCCGGGACGACCCCGCCATCTTTGAACGCCACAATAGCGAATCGACCGTCGCCCACAGCAAAGGCGGCGATCAACGGATCAAGGGTGGATTGCCCATCTTTACGAAGGAGCAGGTCCGCCACGATCGAGGCCAGACTGAACATGCCCTTTTGCACGCCGGCTTGTTTACGAACAAAGCCAGCCTGAATGATCGTAGGAAGGCGACGTATCGCGACGATGTCCATACCGTCGCGTCTGCCGATCTCCCTGGCCTCCTTCATAACTTTCTGGGGTTGAGAGAGCGTTTGCCAGTACAGACCAGAAACGAGAAATTTTCCGTCGGCAGATATGACCGTGACGGTACCGGCCGCGGTTTGGTTCGGACCCATGACCTCAGCTCGCTCTTGCTTGGAGCGCGCCGGTTGCGCCGGCGCCCTCGTCGAACGCGGAGTCATCTTCCAGAACAATCGGAGTGATGAGGATCACCACCACTTCACGCCGGTTGTTGGTCGAGCCACCGCCTCCGGTGAGCCAATTTGACGGGCTAAACATGCCGCTCCTGTTGCCCCTGTCCACGTTCTGCTCGAAGCCGGAGAGAATTAGTGTCTGGCCGGAGCGCAAGCGCACGCGTTGAGAAAAGATCCGGCTGTCTACCTCGGGCACTTCGATCGAGTTGTCGCCGCTCGTGACAGTGCGCAAGCGCGGATCGGTCGACAGATTCATCGTGAACTGAAGGAGCATCTGTTCGCTGTCGATCATGAACGGCAGAAGATCCATCGAAAAGCCCGTCGTGACCGTTCCGGGCGTTAGTGCCGACGTCGAGCCCACTTGAGCCGTGGCGGTGTTGGAAACGGCGGCCAGGTAGCTTGTCTGCTTTGCGACTTGAACAGGAACTGGCTGGTAGTTCAGCGTGGTTACAGATGGCTGCGTCACGATGGACACGCGACCCTGGCTCGATAGGGCCCGGAGAATGGCTTTTGATCCGGCAAATTGGCCCGCCGTGCCAGTCGCGGTGTCCAGAATGCCTATCGAGGCTGAGCCAGCGCTGGAAGCGGCGGTAAATGCGTTGGCGACCGTAATTCCATAATTGCCGTTGAGCGACTTGTATACGGCGGTCAAGTCCAGCCCTTGGTCGTCGGTCTCCGTGCGCTGCACGACCGCCACGGTGATGTTGAAGAGAGCCTGCCGTGTGATGTTCCGGTTCTCGGTCTTCAGATACGCCGCGATGCGGGCGAGCACGTCAGGCGTGTCGGTAACGGCAATGGTTCCGGTGCTTACCGACAGACTCGATTGCCCCAGGCCTGGCGTGAGCATGCTCTTGACCATCCGATCTACGTCTTCTGCCAGGTTCGATTCAATCGAGACCATAGTGGTCTGCGTGGATCCCCCGGACACTGTGCTGCCGCCTGCGCCAGAGGACGAGGTGGCGCCAGTGGCGCCCTGGCCACCGGCACCAGAAGATGCGAGTTGCGTGCCGGATTGGACGACAGACTGCATGTTGGTCTTAGACTGGATCGCGTACACACGGAAGACCTTGGTGTCCAAGTAGTGGATCAGGACCGTGCCGTCGCGGAAGGTCCAACTGAGCCCGAGTCGGGCGGTGATGGCGTCCAGCAGGCCGGGGAGGGGTTTGCCGTCCCACCGAATGCCGGAGATCGTCGTGTCGCGCGCCGACATCGAGGGCGCCGCCGCCGCGCCACCGAGCGCGCTGACTCCACCTGGCGGCATGGGGCCACCGTTGGCGCCAGGTGGGGTCATGTCTGGCGCTCTGGCCGCACGGGAGCCACCGCTCAGGGCCGCAATCGCGTCAGGCGTGACTCGCACGGGGACCCCACATAACGCAGTGACCGTCTGCCCGAACTCAAAGACGCTGATAGGTGCCATCGGCACGAACGTGATCGGGCACTGCAGGGGTGCGGGATACGCGGCAGCAGACGGCCGGCTGATGGGCGTTTTGGACACCCAGGGACGATCGATCACTTCCACAGCCCGATCGCGCGTCTTGCGCAGGCTTTCCGCGCTGGCGGCGTGCTCGCCGTAGGCATCGTCTACACGAGCCTCGGTATCTTTGATTCGTTGCAGGGCGCATCCGGATAGAGCTGTCGTTACGGCGATCGCGAAGACGAGTGCTTTCTTCATCATTTCTTCTCCCACACTTCCAGTACCTTGTTGTCCCGATATGCGAGCCCTCGGAACTTCCTTTTCGCTGCGTCATACGCTGAAAGCAGATCGTTGGCTGCATCCAAGAACTCGCCTCGGAAGGAAGCCTGGGCCTCGATGACGTAGTCGTAATCGGGCTGCCATTTCACGGGTTGCCAGCCAGCTTCCTGCGCCCAGGCGTCGAGCGTTTGCTGAACGGTCTTTCCGACTTCGGCTTGCCAGGACCGATCGGGCGGCGGAGCCGGAGTTGCCGCGACCGTGCTCACGTCAACGGTTGCAATGGCGGAGGGCGGGGCGACTGCTGGCGCAGCGGCATTGGCGGCGAGTCCAGGCTCGGCCGCCAGCTGGGTCAGTAGCGGCCCGCCGATCGCGGCGCTCATGAATGCGGACAGGCTAGAGCCATCCGGGACAGAGGCCACAATAGGTTGGGCGGGAGCTTTAACGGGCGCTTGCAAGGGGGGCATGGAAACAACGATGGGCCGATACGAGGGATCGGGCCCTGCAGCGGCGTCGGCCGCTGTGCGCCGGAATGCCAACTGTTCTCTCGTCGCCGGCGTCGCTGCGCTGCCCGTCAAGCGCGCGGGCGTGGCCATACCGGTATAGCTGCCTTCAGGCGGGAGGCCCGCACGCCACGCGAGCGCCTCTCGCTTGCCAAGCCTGAACGCCAGACGCGACTCCATATGAGGCACGACGATATAGGGTGACTGCGACTCCCATGCGAGCAGGATTCTGCCGCCCGGAGCATCGGCGAAAATGGCGGGGATCTCGGTGCCAGGGGCGAATTGCAGATAGACCCGCTGTCCGTTATCGAAGATCTGCACGGGCGATATGCCACTGTCTCCGGATTGCTTCCAGTTGAATTCGTAGACAGCGGGGATTGGGGCCGCAATCTCCGGCTGTGCCATGGTTGCGGCTGGCGCTAGCAGCGCGACCCATGCAGTCGCGAGTAGATGGGTGAGGCGTTGCTGCATTCAGTAGCTCCTGACTATGTTCGGGTCAAGCACGAGATCTCGCGCGACGACGATGTTGATCTTGTCGGCAGGTTCAAGCGTGAGAGTCCTCTTGATCGATTGATTGCGTTGGAGGATTTGGCGGACGGTGTCGCTGAGAGCCTGCCCCGCCGTCCCGGTAAGCGTGGACGTTGCATTGCCGTTATTCGAGCTTCCACTGCCCACGTTGATGGTCACGTTCTGGCTGTTGTCATACCGACCCGCCAGGGCGGCGACTGCTGCGACCCCGAATGCGCTACCGAATCGCTCCCAGAAGTGGTCGTCAACCTTCGCGGCAATGCCGGCGGCGCCAGTGCGATCGGAGATGTCCCAGCCCCCAAGCGCGACTCGGCCGCCGCTCGGGAAGTCCATTCGGTTGACGGACATAATCATGCGACTCTGCCCCTCGGCGATGTCCGTACTGACCTCGCCGGTTAGTGCCGTGCCTCGCTCAATCAGGAGGTGCTCTCCGCGCAGGCTGTCGTAGACGTCCGAGGTCACCATGGCGCGGAAGGTTCCAGGGGCGTCAGTGTTCAAGGACTGCTGGATCACTGCGGGAATGATCCAACCCTCCCGGATGTAGTAGGGCGATGGAGCTGCAGACGCGAACAAGGGCGACTTGATGTCGCCTGCACCACCTCTTGGGCGGGCCGGATTGGCCTGCGGCCCGACGACTTGGCCAACCGTGTTGGCCGACTGGCCGCCAGACTGCATCCGGGCAGCAGCCGGGGGTGCGAAGCCGCTGGTGTCAATGCCGGCGGCGGCAGCGACCGCTGCAACATCGCGGAGTGCGCTATCAGGGTTGGTCGTTGCAATTGGGGGAGACCTGGCGGGCTCGTCCTGGTCCTGTGCCTCCCAGAAGCCTATTTCAATACCCGAAAGGTCTTCGTGCTGTGCAACTGCCGTCGTATTGCGATGGTCCTCGATGCGCTTGGCATCGGCCTCTGTGCGCGTCGGCGTGAGGTTAGAAGCCTCCGCTGCCGGCTGTTGTGCCGGCGCTTGTGAGCGAGGTGGCGCTTCATCATCGTTTCTGGCCAGCCGGTCGCGAAGCTGGTCAGCGATCAGCCGCTGCACCGCGAAGGGGTTGCCCGCCTCTTTTGCGGCGCGCTCCTGTTCCTCCTTCTTCGCGCGGGCCTCTGCAGCGGACTCGGGCGCTATTCCTGCGATTCGTCGGACAAGCACGAAGCCCAATACGACCACGATGAAGGTGATCAGCACGATCTTAATTAGGCCACGCGACACCGCAGTGCGGCGTTGGGGCGCCGGGCCGTTCGTTGTGGTGGTTTGAGCGCTCATTGATATGTCGCGTTGTTCAGGTTCTTGACGCCGGAGACGCCGCAGCCGAAGAGACCACATGCCTTGCCGCGGCGGTTGAAGATGCGGACTTCATCCTTCCGCAGCTTCAGCAGCGCGCCGTCGGGGAATAGGCGCTGAACCACGAAGTAGTTGCGGCGCACGGTAAAGTTGACGAGCTCTGCTGTACCGTCAGCGCCGAGTGCAAAGATGGCGGGAATTTCTTGTACGTCAGCGGGAAGCTGTATCCAGGTGAACTTGCCATCGTCGAACACCATGGCCGGCTTGAACGGGGCACTGCCATCAATGCGATAGTCGAAATTCGCCTTGGAGATGTCGACGATGTCCGCCGGCCGGCTGCCTTGGTCGGCGCGAGCTGAAGGCGACGTGCGGGAAGGGGAGGGCGCGGGCGCGTCCCATTCTGATCCACCCATCGGCCCATTTGTCCGGCTCGGCATAGGCCCGTTACCGCCGAATGTGTCGAAGCCCGCTGCGGCGAGATCTTGATCTGCGTCTCCAGCCCAATTGACGCGCTTGTAGTAGGAGCCCTTGGAGGCAGATACAAACGTCACTTGGTAGGTTCGAAGATTCGTGATGATCGTTGCAGTATTGAGCAGGTTGTCGCCCTTCGACATCACGAACAAGTCACGCTTAGTCCGCGCAGGCTTGAAGGTCCAGCGGCTCGCGCTGGTATCGGATGCGTAGTACCCCTTGAGAATCTCGCCTGGCGCGAACTCAAGGTGAACCATCGTGAATGGACGCATGAGCACGGGATAGTCGTAGTCACGATCGAAGTTGAACGTGACCAATCGAGCATCGAGCGGCATAGGAACCGCTGCGTTCGGGCCTGTGCTGGCGCGCTTCTGAGCCTGCGCGACTTCCGTACGGACGTCACTTTCCTGTGAGTGCGCTGGCGCCCCGATGCAGAGCAGGCCAACAATCGTCGCAATGAGGGAAAGGGCGTGACGCATTACTGAGCTCCCTGAATTCGGACGCTTGTGGGGCCAAAATAGTCTGTGAGCGTCCACCACTCGATCTTGACGCCGAGTGGGTTTGAACGCTGTTCGTCGATCGCCTGTTTGTCGGTCGAGAGAAGGAACCGCATCGTCAGAAGCTTTGTCTTTGGTTCTCCGAATTCCTTCCCATTGACTCGCTCCTGTAGGGTGAGAAGCATGTAGGCCTGTTTGCCGTCGACGCTGTATGTCGTCGAGTTTTCGGTGACCTCTCGCGTCAGGCCCTGTTGATCGGCAATGCGAACCCCGATCGGGTCGACCTTGGAGAAGTAGTTCGTGACCTGGTCGGTCGCGGTGCCGATCGTCCAACGCGTAGCCTTTGGAATGTCCACGTCGATGGAGTCGGACGGATTCGGCTTAATGGTTAGCAACCAGGTAGCCCACTGACGCAGGAAGAACGTCTTGTTGGCAGTCTCAGGCGTGAAGCGCTCGGCAACGCGGTCGGAGATCCAGACCGCGCCGGATCGCGAATCCCACTCCACAAAGTAGGGCGTCTGTTGCTTAAGCGGCACCAACTGATAAAGCGCGATGCCCTCAATAAGCGCCAATAGGAAGAACGCGAACGCGACGAGCGCTGAGCGGTCGGCCTGCTGTAATGGCCGTTGAAACACCGCGTAGTAGAGACGGTGTGCGCGTTCGGTCAGAGGCAGGGCGTGCGTATCGAATTCGGGCGTGGCGACCTGCGTTGCGGCTGGAGCCGCAGTTTCTAAGGGACGCAGGTCAGGGCGACGGCGGCGCAAGAATCGGCCCGTGAGTTTGAAGGGCATGGTTAGGCTCGGCGATGTGAGTTAAGCGTGCGCATCCGGCTCTGGAATCGGAGGATGCACTTATCTCTTGAAGAAAGTCCGTATGAAGGGATAAACTGATGGCGTGAGTTCGATCTTTGGCCGCAAGAAATGTCGGCCACACCAGCGGGCAGGGCACCCTTGGGGAGGCCCTCCATACCAGAGTGATTCGAGTTGCCGTTTGGTAGACTCGGATCCATCGAACAAGAAACGTATGGGGTGTCTTCCGTGTCCAAAGCAAAAATCGTCTTGCTTGTCGCAGCCATCGCAATTGCAGGCGGCGCGGCGGTCTTCGCACTGCAGAAGCCGCAGGGTCCCGCTGCTGCGACGTCGATTGAGCAGTCGAGCGTCGCCAAGCGGGAGGCCATCAAGCAGATGACGCCGCTTTGCCTGGCGGGCATGGATTGCCCCGCAAACGCATCTGCTGGAGGTAAGAAATGAGTGGATTTTTGGGCATCGTTGTTCTGGCGCTTATGGCACGCGCCTTCATGAAGGGGTACGCCTCGTCCGGCCGTGCCGATAACGCAGGCGAGACGTACGCCGACCGCTTCGACAAAGAGTGGGAAGAAGAGTGGGACCGGGAGCTGCGCGAAGGCTGAGCACTTCATCGCTTGCCTCCGCTTCGCAAGATCTTCGCGGCCATACCCCGGCCCACCATTCCGCGTCCAAAGCTTTGTGCGTTTGACCCCCCGCCCGAGACCAAGCCTTGTGCGAGATTTGGAACTTGCCACATCATGAAGGCTGCAATGAACCCGAGTAGGGCGATGGCGATCATCGCAATCTCGTTCGAAGCAAAATAGAGATCAGCCTCTTTCCTACTGTCAATCTTGTCGTAAAAGCCGACCAGAGTTGGCACAATTCCCTTTGTCACGAGGACGGCCACGAACCACGCGACTAGCTGTTGCAGAGACGCAGCGATCATGAACCGTAGCCAGCCGTCGAAGAGAAACGACACCGCGGGAATGATCGATAGTCCGACGAGCAATGGACCGAGTGCGAGGCCGAGCTGGAGCATCACGTACGACATCTGCAGGACGACGATGAACGCAATGGACATAAGCACCATCGCGATGATCGCCAAAACCTGACAAAGGAAAATCACCAGGATGATCGGCAGGTTCTTCAGAATCTCAAAGAATCCGATTTCATCCTTGCTGACACACTCGGAAGGTCGCGAGTCAATGATCCAGTCCAACGGGTTCAGCGACCAGCCACCGTGCATCTTGCAGTACAGCGATTTCTCTGACTCCTTTCGCTTGCCGTCGGCAATAAGCGAGATGGTGTCCATCGTCAGCTTCAGGATTTCCACAGGGTTGGCTGAACCCTTAGTAATCTTGGTCGCCGCCTCCTGGGTCGCGGTGACGAACATGTCCCGCGGGACGCCGTTCATGCTCTGGACAATCACCAGCACCACACCCATCCGCAGGACCAGATTGAACAGGCTCACAAGGAACTTGACGGTGTCGCTGGCGAGAAAGTAGTCGCGCAGCAGGAACCAGATGCCGGTCCCCGCCGCGCCTACAGCCAGGATGACCCGGCCCTCTTCCGCAAAGATATCGGCCATTGCGAAACCGGCCGTGTTTACTGCGGAGAATGCCTGATTGAATAGAGCGGCGACGTCCATGTCAGCCTCCGAATTGCCAACCGAGGGCGCGCACTCCCGCGTCGAGCGCAAAGAGCGCGGCCGACACGAAGAAGACGGCGATAAAGCCGGCAAGCGCGTTTGGGGACGTACAGTCGATTTGCACGATCGCGATGGCAAGCGACAACCGCATTGACTTCGCAGCCGCCCGCATCGGCTTGTGGTCGAGGCGCCCGCGTGCTGCTATCTCCACGCGGTAGCGGCGGCGTTCCTTGCATACGATGCGGAGCTCGCGGCGGCTGCGGCAGAGGGCCATAAGTACCCTTCGGAGAGGCTTACCCGTCATCGCTACAGACCGAAATCGAGACTTTGCATTTTTCCGATCGCCGAGCGCTTGTTCGCGGCCTCCTTGGCCACCGCGTCGTACCGCTGCTGAGCGCCCTCCACGGAAAGCTTGTTCAGGTCCTCTTTGGTCGCGCGGTCCTGCAGGTCGAGCACGACCTGGCGTTGCATTAGGCTGCGCATTTCAAGAAGCTCACCGGCGAGTACGCTTGACTGCTGATTGAGCAGTTGCAGGCCCTGCACGTTGCCTTCGATTCCGGGAATTTGGCGCGACAACTGCCGAAGATTGGCCGCTCGGGAGGAAAACGCCTCCATGGTGGCGAAGTCCTGATCGAGCTGCTTGCGGTACGCGCCGCCCTTGGTTTGCGCCAGGTGGACGTAAGCCGTTCCCCAGCGCTCGGGAGTCATGTCGAGAGACTTCATCTCGGCACTTGCACTGTCGTACATTCGCTGGAGCTGCGCTCCGGCTTGGTATAGATCGGAGACACTGGAAGCGAGGTCCCGCATCGCGACCCCCTGACCGCCATATGCCTGTTCGGCCAGGCTGAGGACGTTTCCGCCCAGGCTCTGCAGGTTCGTGAGGTTTTGCTTCACCATCATGGTCTGCTGCGTGAGCTGTTGAGTTTGGTTCATCACACTCAGCAGCTGTTGTGCAAAGTTCGCGCCGTCGAACGTCGGAATCCCCGACGCCCTAGATGCGGTCCCAATGCAAGTCAACGCGACAGCTGCGACAGCACGGAGGGCCGTCCTGCGAGAGGGAGAGTGCATAGTCGGTACCTTAGTAGTGAACACGGTTGTAGATCGCGCCATCGATGATGACGTCGATCGCACGGGGACCCTTGTAGGGCAACCACACGACGCTGCTGTAGACGTTGACGGTGGTCGGGACTCCACCGCCAGCGTCACCGCCGGGTCCGCAGTTGTCGCAGACGTCGTAACGGCCAACGTATCCGCTCACGCACGCGCGTTCACCGGGCCCGCTGCCCTCATCGGTAGTGGGCTCTGATGTGGCGTAGGTGCCTTGGAGTAGATATTTGGGACGAAATGGCTTGGTCTCGCCGGTAGGCGTGCCCTGGGCGACGACCTGGCCGCGCCGCGCCGGCTCGTGGCCTTCGGGACAAAGGTCATAGGGCTCGCGCGACTTCTTGGCGTAGTTGTTTGCCCCAGCGATCGCGCAGGTGGGGAACGGTCCCGGAGGAATCGCGTTGAGAACACGCCAGAGTCGGTTGAGGTAGCCGCTGCATTGGCTCGGCGGTTTAAGCCCGGCAAGGCATAACAGCACGCCGCATCCCCATTCCGAACCGCCGGGCTCATATTCGGACGTGTCTGGAAGCTGCGGCAGAGCAGCGGTGACGGGCAGGGCGCCCGTGAGCAACAGCAGCGCGGCCATCAGCCGCGCAACGGATTTACGGATTTGATCCACGGACAACCTCTTCAAAATATGCCTCGCGCCAGTCTTGCCGGCCGGACGCTCTGTGGTGATCGAACAGCGCCTGGGCGTCTAGTTCGCTTCGTAGCACCGCCAACGAGCGTGGATCCAACCTCAAAGCGACCTTGCGCATGAACCCGTCTTTCTGCGTCAGGAAGTAGTCTTGTTTGGGCGTCCCTTCCGCCAACTGATCGATCTGTTGCGGGTTCAAGCCCAGCTCGGTAAACGCCTTGCGCAGAGACGGAGACGTTTTTGCCGCGGGGTACGGCAGGATGATGCGGTTCGGCACGTTGTCGCGAATTGATGCGTAGATCGGTGAGTTGATGTATCGCTCTGGCGACTGTGCGTCCATCCACACACATCCGAGAAGCTTTCGAAGGGTGTCGATCCACTCGGCGAGCTTGCGCGCGAAGACTGGTTCCTCCAGGAATCCCCACACCTCGGGCAGCCCAATGAACGTCGGGGCGATCAGGCCCGAGTTGCGGCGGCTCTCGATTCGATCCTGGATGCGATAGAAGCAATAGATGAGGTAAGGGATGAGGACATCGGGCTGTGCCAAGAGCTTTCCCATTTCTATGCCCAGCACGGCGGCCGCGCGACCTGCCGCGATCTCGTCGAAGATGTCCAAAGCATTGTCGAACCAGCGCGCGTTCAAGGCCTCGCCGACCCACTCGGAAAGGGCGTTCTGGAACGAACCTACGGAGAGCTGCACATGCACCGCGTGCAGCCGCCAGTCCTTCCGTTTCAGTTGGCGTGTCGCCAGAATCGCCTTTTCGAGCTCCTCGCGGTCGGCGCTCGTTGCCACATATCCGCGTCGCTCAGCGAGCATGCAGATCCAATCCTTGACGAACTTCAGGTGTCGGACGTCGCCGATGAGGGACAGAGGATTGACAGTCAGTCGACCTTCGCTGGAGTCTTCTGGATCGCAGTAGACGCCTCCTTGCATCATGATGGGAATGCGACTTGAGAACGTCCTGTCGAAGACAAAGACGTCAGAGCCGAGGTATTTCCGGAACAGTGTCCACCCCAGATTGACGATCGTGGTCTTTCCCAAGCCCGTTTCACCAGACACCAACGTGTGTCCTATATCGTGATAGAAGCCAGTCCAGAAGTACGGCGTGCCGTAATCGGTCGGCAGCCCAGCCAAGGCCGGCGACGGCTGTTTCATCGTAGCGGCCAGGTGGCGATTCTCCTTCGAGCCTTGGGCCACCGTTCGAAGAGGTACGGCGCGTGCTACTACGGCAGCTCGCAAAGGCGCCCAGCGGGCAATATCGCGCCAGGCGCCCGGTATGGATGCCGTCCAGCTAGACAGCGCGCCCAAGGTCTCAACCAGGGGTAAAAACTTCGCGCCGATCAGCGCGTCTCCGACCTTTCCGGCCGTCGTTCGAGCCTGCTCCATGGCGGCGTCCCACTCCTCGACTTGGTCGCTGTGGAATGGAGCCGATAGCGATGTGACGCTCAGGGTGTATTGTCCGTAGGAGGTCTTTCCGCGGCTTACCCCCTTTTTTAAGTCTTCCGTTTCGTCAGCGGCTTCAACTCGGCCCTTGTCCTCGCGCGGAGCGTAGTTAGGATCTCCGGAGTTCGCGGCAACCGCAGCCAGTGCACGCAGGTCGAGTGCGTTCGTGCGGTGGTACGAGCCCATTTGGTCGATCATCCTGGCGCTGGCGTCGGCGTCCTGAATTCGATAGACGTGGCTGATCGTCAGTTCACCGGGGACCTTGAGTAGATCGTCCAGCGCGTGCGGCCGGAGGCGTGCCGGGTAGAACTGATGAGCGGCGGGTATCGCTGTAACCACGCCAATGCGCTTGCGGCCCTCAGCCTTGAAAAGAATGTAGTCTTCGGCGGGAATGACCTCCCCGTGAGACATGGACTCGTCGAGAAAGTCGACCATGGCGACCGACGCGCGGCGGGGTGCCGCTGGGGCGGCGCAGGACGCGAGAAACCCGCCAAGCTCCTCGCCGGCCAGGCGTGTGAGAGTCAAGGCGGGTAGACTGGCCCTCCAGCGGGTGAGCTGTTCTTCGAAGTCTTTCACGGCGGCCGCCAGCTCCACGGAGGTGTAGGCGAAGTCAGCTTGGTCAGACCAGATCCCGCGCAGAGCGTGCATAACTGCGCGGAACGGGCCCACCTTTTCATGTGCCATAGCATGGAAGAACCGTCCTGCCACACGGTCCAGGCCTGCGGAGGCACTTAAGGCAATGGCAAGGTAGTGTCGATTGATGTAGTTCGACTTTGTCTTGAAGGCATTGCTGCGCTCGTCTTCGACGATCTGCGAGTATGGGTCAGGCATTGAGGCGGGCGCGTAGGGGTCGCTCCGGCGTCGATGCGTGATGAACCAAAATGTCAGCGGGTTGCGGCTCGCAACCTGGAAGGCATGTTCAGCCTGGTGCATGAGCCCCAGCAACTGTGCTGACGACTGGCTGTCGGTGTCTGGGCCGGTGTACTCAAAGCAGGCCATCAACGCCGAATCTTTGTTGACGACGACCTGCTCGTTGTAGCGGAACATCCACGGAAGCAGTTCGGCAGTGGACGCCAAACCTTGTGTTCGCGCTGATTCGATTTCGCCAAGTGTGCCGGCATCGAGCAGGTAGCCGTCTTTTTCAGTCAGTAGCATGGGAAGTCCCTGCCGAAGCCGAACGGGCGCTTGTTTCGCTTCTGAGTGCGTGTAGCGCGGGGAACATAGTGATCGTGTTGAGTTTTGTAGGCTTGGTACACGTCGATCTTGTCTGGATCCTTGCGCATCACATAGCGGATGCCGAGGTACATCGGTATGGCTATGAGCGCCATCCAGAAGCTGCGGCTGATAAGCACCACTAGCGGCGCAAGCAACAGGAACGCGCCGGCAGCTCGTCGATCGAGGCCGATGATGCGCCGCTTTTCGATGAGGGCCTGGTCGACCTCCACCTCTAGCTCGTCGACTGGGTCGCGTTCTTCCATTGCCTTAAGCGCCGATGGTGCACATCAGATTCCGCCCGGATACGAGCGCGACAATGGTGGCGATGCCGAAGATCGACGCAATGCCGCCGGCCAGTCGCAGAGCAAACACCTTTACCTTCGATTGACCGTCATCGAGCAGCCACATCAAGATCGCGCCGACGCAGGCGACGAGGACAACGACCGAGATCAGCTCGTTGTTCACGACCGCTTGAAACGCGGTGCACAGGCGGCCCCCGAAGATGCTGGACTGTGCAAACGCAGGGGACGGCGCAACGAGTGCGCTCGCGGCATAACCGGCCAGTAGCAGCTTGTCCGCCGGCTTGGCGAGGGCGCGACCACGGAACCATTGACGGAGCTGGTTCAATCGGGGGCTATTCATAGTGTTGGTCCTGGAGTTGGATTTTCGAAAACAACAAGCGGGTCTGATACAACCCATTCGAATCGACGCCCAGGATTTCTCTGATCTCACGCGGGCCTCTGGATGAGCCGACGCGCTGGGCGTGGACAACGAATCTGAATGTGGACGCGATCTGGCGGCGGAGGTCATGCAGAGGCCAGTTCTGTGTTTCTGGTGCCATCCTCAGCATCGACTCCAAGCGGGGCAGAGCCATCGCGCTGGAGTCGGCGTGCAGCGATACCTGGCTGCCCGGATGCCCAGTGTTTAAGGCGTCCAATAGATCAAAGGACTCGGCGCCGCGAACCTCTCCCAGCACGATTCGATCTGGCCGGCATCGAAGGCTGAGGCGGACTAGGTCGCGCACACTGACGCCAAGTGCCTGGTTCGCTTCAAGGCCGACGTGATTGGGTACGTTCAAGCGGAGCTCGGCGGTGTCCTCTACCGTGATGACCCGGTCCGAGCTGGGCACAAGGTCGAGTAGGGCGTTAAGGAGCGTTGTTTTGCCAGCGGAGGTGGAGCCACTGAGGACAATGTTGTGCCGCCGCTCGATGACCCATTGGAAGAAGTCGCGGAGTGCACCGCCGCCATGCCGCATGGCGTGCTTGAGGGATGCCTGCTCTTGCTGGTCGGTTGCGGATTGCGACGGATCCTGCTTGACCACGTCGAAGGCGCCGCTCTCCACGTAGCTTTCCAGGGAGATCCGCCTCGCCGCAAATCGGCGTACGCAGAGCATTGATCCTCGAAGAGCAGTGGGTTTTCGCGCGGCGGCAATACGAAGGCCTGGCAAGCGCGCGTCGAGCAGGGGCGAATTCGCCTTGCCGTTCTTGCTCGCAATTAATGTGATTGCTCGGTCGACCTGTTCTTCGCTCAGGGAAGCGTCCACTTTGCGCATGACGCCACGCTCTTCTACCCAGATGTCGTCTGCCGCGTTGACCATTACCTCGTTCACTTCATTGGAGGTGAGGTAAGGCTCGATGGCACTCAGGTGTTGCCGCAGGATGCCCTCGGCGTAGCTAGTGGATGCGTCCATTAGCGTGCCTCTTCTTCATTTCGAACAATTGACCCCGCGGCTGAGGTCTGTGCAGACAGGTCTTCGGCGGCGTTGGAAGCGGTGGTCGAAACTGACGGTGACCTGCCCGCTGTCTGCGCAATGACCGCTCGTGGCGAGAAGGGGACGTGTACGGGTACTAGCGTGCCGGCTCGAATTGCGTTGAGCTTCGCCTGAATCTTGTTGGCATATGCAGCTCGCTTGGCCGGACTAGCCGCGTTGTACGCGCCGACCGCGTCCCAGGTGACACCTAGTCGGTCAAAGTTCTCGCCCAGAATCCAGGCGCCCACATATGCGGAGACGCATGGGTTGAAGAGGTCCTGCTTGGACACCCCGAATCGGTTTAGGCGTTCAAGGTGGATGCTGTTGATCTGCGCGAGGCCGTAGTCGCATGAAGCGTTTGCATTCGCGCAATTGACCGCCTCAGCCCGCCCAGACGACTCCTGCATCACGATGGCTTGCAGGAGCTGGATGTCAATTCGGTGATAAGCGGCGGCGGCAGCAATGCAGTCGGCGTGCGCCTGGGAAGACAGCAGGGCCCATATCGCGATGGCTGCGGCGAATCGAAACCGGGGTTGGAGCTGCACGTCGCACCTTGAAGGAAAAAAGCCCGCCAGGCATTGAGCCCAGCGGGTAAGCCAGCGGATCGGCAACGAGGGAAGCCGACGGCTGAACTTTCGCTTCGCCCACAGAAGTTGGCACTTGGTGAATTAAAGAGAATCCAAACGTTACGGTAGCGGCCCGCTTGTTTTGATGTGGCTTGCGTGCTAAAGCGGCTTTTTTAAACGTGCTTGTTTGCCAACAAAAGCTACCCTGCGGTTCACGACGTTCACGAGTAGTTGCAAAAATATGCGACGCTTGTGTTTCGTCGTTTGTGAGAAACGAAACTAAACGCTACGAAGGGGAAGGGGCTTACCCAAAGGCCGGGCACTAAAACAGGTGCCCTCAAAAGGCGCAAATGCTTAAGGGGGAAGGGCCACACCAAAGGGGGAAGGGGAAGGCAAATGCATGAAAGGAGTAAGCGCAAAGGATCTGGGCTCTCGATCTGTGCGCGCTCGCTTTAAGACGTGCAGCATTTGTCAACGTGTCGTAGATCGTTACGTATGCCGGCACGCCAGTTTGGTCGTTGACCCAGGTATCGACTGGCGGCGAGGCTTGTCGCATTTTCCCTGCTGCCGACACCAATGAACTACCTCAGGCATTCCACGTTTCGCCCGACCTGGCCGTCCCACGCGATGCCGTTGCCAGATAAGGCAAAAGCGGAGATGCACCGGGAACTTGGTCGTGTGTGTAGTGGACCGCAGCTCGCTGTAGCGTTGATCTGGCTTGGCCGATTTGACGGATGGCAGACCGCCACCGGTGGGGAAGGCGGTGACGAGCTTTACGACGTAGCGTGTCAGCAACTGAAGCGTCTAGCTGGCCCGTTTAGCAGCCCGATCTGCTTTGTCGAGTGGCTGGTGGACCTTCCGTGTACGCGCTGGCGGGCGGCCACCATTGACTCGACGAGGCAGTGGGACCCTCTCGCTGAACGCTTCAGTGATTTTCAAGCTGCCTCCGGCACGCTTGTCGTTGTGTACGCGTCTGAGGTCGGTGCAGACACCTGGCGCAGCTACGTTCGGGGCTACCTGGTTGCAGCACTGATTCAGCTTGAGGGCACAGACGGTGCTGACGGTGGAGTCTGACCTGGTACTTCTCGCGTGTGCTGGAGCTGCCGCCGGCGCGCTATGGTGGCTGCGAAGGGCACCACGCTCAAGCGTAGAGGCTGGTGGTCATCCCGAAGGCGAGTCGGCTCGCCGCATGGCTCCGAGCTCTCGACATCTGGAGGTCATGCCCGCACATCATCTGTTCGACGCTGTAGGGGCGACTCCATTACTGGAGCAGATTCGCCAGCGCATGGGGTTCACGCCTGAAAACTTTTCGCGGGATGTTCAGCCGCTACTGGATGCCTTCGCAGAGTTTGTCCAATTGTTGCCTGCATCTGAATCACATCATCATGCGCAGCCGGGCGGCCTTCTGGTGCATCTACTTGAGGTTGCGGCGCACGCCCTGCATTTTCGTGATGCGTACAAGCTGCCTATGGGCGTGGCGCCAGAAGAGCAAACACGGCTCGCTGCAAGGTACACGTATGCGGTGCTAGTTGCGAGCTTGTTGCACGACATTGGAAAGCCGGTTACGGACGTGTTGGTCCAAGTGCATACCGCAACGGGAGCTGCAAAGCCTTGGGTGCCGCTTGGGGGCACGATGCTGGAGCAGGGCGGTGAGTGGTACGTCGTCAATTTTCCTGAGCAGAAAAACTATCGCCAGCACGAGCGATTGAGCCTGCCGTTGCTGCGCACGCTCGTTCCCGGCCAGGCTCTGGCCTGGATCGGCGAGCATCCTGCCCTCATGGACGAACTCTTCGACTATCTTGGGGGAGAGCAACGGAAGGGTGTGATCGCGGAACTGGTGGGCAGGGCGGACAAACAGTCCGTGGCGAGCAACCTCGCGATTGGTCCAAGAACTCGTTTTGCGTCCGCTCGAGCGGTCCCGCTGATTGAGCGGCTTATGGGGGGGCTCCGTCGCGCCTTGGCCGAAGGGTCCGTGTCCATGAATCGGGCTGGAGCGGTTGGCTTTTGCGACGGAGAATCGCTCTGGTGCGTCTCTGGGTCAATTGCCAAGCTAGTCAGGGATCATCTGGCGCAAACCGAGCAGCGCCGGCCTGGCGCAGCGGGGATACCGGAAGACAACTCACGCCTGTTCGATACATGGCAGGAGTATGGCGCAGCGAAGTCGAATGACGCTGGCGCAGCCATTTGGACGGTCAGGATTGATATCGGTGCGTGGTCTCAACGTCTTACCGTGCTCCGATTTCCCCTTTCCTTGTTGTTCCTGGACGAATCTCAGTATCCAGCAGCGTTACCGCCTGGTGCAATTTCCGTAGTCGATGGAAAGTCCGGGGCTAGCGCGGCTGGATTGGAGCGGGGCAGCGACCCACTCCCAGCACCCGAGCCGCTGTCTCAGCGGCCCGAGGATGATGTGCCCCCACCGGAAGCAGTGGACGATGTGCTCCCCAGCGACCAGGCCCTCGCTGTTTCATGCGAGCCCGATGCGGTTCCGTCCATAGACGATCTCCCTGCGCTTGATGCTCATGAACCCGAAGATTTGGGGTTGGTGCAGGACGTTCAGGGGTTGGCGGCTGACCCTCTTCCAGCGGCAGACGACGGATATCTTGACGACATCGACTGCGCACTTCCGGAGCTGGTGCAAACCATTGAAGTTGAAGCACCTCAACTGATGAGTGCGCCAGTGGCGCCGCGCGTCAGGGCTGCGCCAGCTCCCAGCGCGCTGCCCACCATGCCCGCACGAAAAGCGAACGTTGAGCGGTTCATGGCGTGGATTCAGACGGGCGTTAGTACAGGATCGCTACCTTACAACGAGGCGAACGCGGCAGTGCATTTTTGCGAGGAGGGCATGCTGCTTGTCTCTCCAAAGATCTTTAAGGACTACGCGGAGAATTTCGAGGCCAGAATTGACGTGCCAGCGCCGGTGCACGGCGCCGCGGCCAAAGAGCCGTGGCGAATCCTGCAGCAGCAATTTCAGAAATCCGAGTATCCGCAGAAGAGCTCGTCCGGCTCCTTTCTGCATCGGTACAACGTGAGCGGGCCGGGCGGAAAGCAGCTAACCGGCATTCTTGTCAGAGGGCCCGAGCGCTTCTTTCAACCTGTCCCAACGCCGAACCAACTGTTGAAGCCGGCCTCCACGGGCGCGAGCTCTTGATCATGGCACATCCATACGAGAATCTTTTCCGGCGACCGTATGAGGCAATCTCATCGGTCGCCGCACTTGCGTCTGTCGGCGCTCTTTGGACTTTTCAAGGCCTGTTCCTGGTCACTCCTGCCACGGGCGGGATACTGAGCGCAGGACTGCTCTCGCTCGCGGCGATCAGAGCTCGTCAAGCGCGGCGCCTTGTTCGCTTTCAACGTAATCTGCGACAGTTGCCGACGTACTCGCTCACCGCCGATGAGATCCCTTGCTCGTCGACTGAACTGTTTTTAGGAAAGGGTTTTTACTGGACCCAAGAGCACACGCAGCGGCTCCACATTGCTCGCCTCCCCCAATACAAGCACCTGACTGCGAGGAACGAGCTTTATCAGTGGGCCCGTCGAGTAGAACGCCAACATCCTGGATGGCTAGCGGATCAGCTCCGAAAGGACGCTTGGTGGAACCCGGCCAAACCGTTGCCTCCCGTCGGTGGAGATCCCGCAATTCACGGCGTGGAGCCAGACGAACGGGATATGTGGTCCAACCTTGGCGAGCGAGTCGGGCATACGTTGGTGCTCGGCACAACGCGAGTGGGCAAGACGCGGCTATGTGAACTGTTAGTCACGCAGGATATCCGCCGGGGCGATGTTGTCGTCGTCTTCGACCCAAAAGGGGACGTCGAGCTGCTGCTTAGGATGTATGCAGAGGCTTGCCGTGCGGGGCGTGAGAAAGATTTCCGCTTTTTTCATCTTGGCTATCCGGATGCGTCTTCGAGGTACTCACCCATCGCGACGTTTTCCCGGATTACCGAGGTGGCAACACGACTCGCGGGGCAACTGCCTTCAGAGGGCCAGGCCGCGGCTTTCAGAGAGTTCGTGTGGCGCTACATCAACGTGATGGCGCGCGCGATGGTAGCGCTTGGCATGAAGCCCAGCTATGAAGTGATCTACCAGAACGCCGTCAACATTGATGATCTTTGTCTGAAGTACTTCGAATACTGGCTGGACCGAGACTATGCAGGCTGGCGTGATGAGATGGCGGAGCCAGACAAGCAGCTTCAAGCCCAGGCTCAAAAGACAGGCCGCGCGATGTACCCATTGCAGATTCTCAAGCTAATTCGAGACAAGGGCTGGCACGACCAGATTGCGGACGGCCTCGCCAGCGTTCTCACGAATGACCGGTCGTACTTCGAGAAGCTGGTTTCTTCCCTCTATCCCTTGCTGGAGAAACTCACAACTGGGCCAGTATCGAAGCTGTTGTCGCCCGACTATTCAGATCCTACGGATCCTCGCACAGTGTTCGACTGGCAAAAAGTCATAGACACAGGCGGTATCGTGTACGTCGGCCTGGACGCGCTGAGCGACTTTGAGGTTGCTGGTGCAGTCGGCAATTCGATGTTCGCTGACCTGACATCCACGGCCGGGCGCCTGTACAAATTCGGGTCGGGATACGGACAGACGACGCCAGGCCGTAAGCGGAACGTGTGCATCCACGCCGACGAGTTCAACGAGCTCGTCGGTGACGAGTTCATTCCCATGGTGAACAAGGCGGGCGGTGCCGGCTATCAGGTGACGGCGTACACGCAGACGGGGTCGGACGTTGAGTCTCGGATTGGCTCGAAAGCCAAGGCGGATCAGATCTTCGGCAACTTTAATACCCTGGTGATGATGCGGGTCAAGAACCTGCCAACTGCGGAAATTCTCACCGATCAACTGCCGAAGGTGCAGATTTACACGCGGCAATTGGACTCCGCGACCGGGGATGGAACTGACGACGGAGTAACGGATTTCACGTCGCGTACTCAGGATAAGTACTCGCCGCGGGAGGTGCCTTTGGTCGACCCATCGGATCTGGTGCAATTGCCTAAAGGACAAGCGTTCGCCCTCATTGAGGGCGGACAGCTCGTAAAGCTGCGTTTGCCCTTGGCCAGCAAAGACGCAGATCCGCTGATGCCAAGTGGGTTGGCTGACGTTGTCAAGAGTATGCGATCGACTTACCAGGCATACGCAGATGCGGCGGACGCGGGACGAATCATAGGCATGCAGGACTTTGAGGGTTCGTACTCAGTCGCTGAGCAGCGAATTGAGGCTGTATCGTCCCGTGTGACAGTGGAGGGGACTGGAAGTGGCTTCTAACGACAAAGCGTCGGGAGAGGATGGCGTACGAGCATTCTTTTGGCCGATACACGCCGCGCTTCATCTTTCCGTTTGGCTCATCATGGTGATGTTCCTGTCCGTTGTGGCCTCCCTTGTGGTTGCCGTAGGCCTCCAGACCGAACAGGAGCCGTCAAAGTACATGAGCGACCTGGTCGAGCACTATCTCGACCAAGCGCCCAACCGAAATGCCGCTGATGAGGTGGCTGGCATATCTCGGGCATTGGTGTTTGGTTGGCCAGGGGTGGCAGCGGCGCTATCGAGCGAGACAAGTGCTTCCCCGCCCAGTCTTCTCGGAGGCGCGCTGCAAAGGTCGACCCGAGGACAGGGGCGCGAGCTAGTGCTCGTGACTATGCATGCCGTCGAGTTGCTTGGTGTGCGGTTGCTGCTGCTGTTTAGCGCGCTGCCCGCCCTGGCGCTGCTGCTCGCGCTCGCTCTGACGGACGGGCTGGTGGCGCGTTATGTGCGACGGGAATGCGGGGGCCATGAATCGGCAACACGTCACACGCGCGCCAAGCGCCTGCTTAATCGGGGCATTGTTCCAATGGTGGCGGTAGTCTGGCTCATCGTGCCGGCACCGATGTCGCTGTCCATGTTCTTCCTTCCCGTCGCGGCGGGTGGAGCAGTTCTCGTTTGGATCATGGCCAAATACTTTAAGAAGTATCTATAAGTCAAAAAAGCGCCTACGGCGGTCAGGACGAATGAATGAAAGAAATTATGCGCGTTGCGGTCGGCCAGGTCTTCCTATGTATTGAAGGCCGGCCGAGCAGTCATCATGTCGAAATTCGGATCCGCGAGAGGAAGGACAACGGCCGGCCAGGTCGGACTATTGGACTGGGGGTTGAGCGGCGTTCGGGGCTCTTCGCAATTGCGATGGGAATTCTTGCCGTCGGTGGCTCACTGCCGCCTGAGCAGGCGTTCGATCAAAGCGAGACAATTGGCACCGCACGGAACACGCCACACCGCATCCCCCTGCGCCAACAGGATTGGCAGCTCTTGGATAGCATGCGTTCGGTTGACGCTGGCGAGCCTCAACGCAGCATCCAGGCCGTAAAGGCGATGCAGCGTAAGCTGCAGCGCCGTATGCACATCGTTCAGCGGTGTGTGCAACTGATGGAAGTGTTGGGGGACCAGGACGCGCAACAGATCGATCTGCTCCTAGCGCTCGCGGCAACGGGGCGCCCGTTGCCGTTTTCGATCCACGTCGGCTTGGCGCCGACGTCAGAGCAGGAAGAGCTTCGTAGCGGGGTGACGCATTGACGATGTGAACGGTCCGTTGTGAAAACGATATTGAAGAAAATTACCCACAGGCATGCGTCGTTTCCGCGGCTGACCGGACTTGCCCTTCAGCTTGCCCCTCGACGCCTATTTCCCTAGCGAGCCTACTTTCCTAGTGCCAGACCGAAGGCGGCATCGGCTTGCCCGCATGTTCCCCAAAGTTCCGGTACGAGATGAGCCATGGTCGCGAGATGGGACCGCAGGATGGCCGTTTCTTCCATACCCCAAGTTTGCATTGAAAGTTCAGTCATAAACTGACCAACGTACGCCGCCCAGTCGCCCAACTCGACATGCGCAGCGCAAGCAAACATTCCAATGCGAAAGCTCTCTTCAGCGGTGATCTGACCGGGGCAGACGCGCAAGCTAACCCGCAGCGCCTTATGGACGGCCTCGCACAGTTTCGAGTTGCGATTGATACCAGCAATCCTCGCCAAGCCGAGAAGGCAATGAGATACTGCAATCTGCTCGTTCACTGGGATATTGAAGTGACACCGCTCTAGAGCTTCAGCAGCCTGATTCGCCTGTTGTTCAGGTACACGGCAGAGCAGAGATGCATTGATTAAAGCTGTGAATGCCGAGGTGTCAACAGCCCCTTTCAAACGCTCCTCGATCTGCGCCGCGATCTCCCGTGGGGGCTCGATCTGCGGCTGAACACCACCCTCGAGTGGGCCCGGAAAAAAGGCTGCCGAGCGATCGATCTGCCGGATAATAGCTTGAGGAGTTTCACCGATAAGTCGTTCCGCAAGGCCTAACGCTTCGACGGCCTCCGGCGCGGCATTCGCCGCAACCCAGACACGGCCCAACAGCTCATTCTTCCAGTGCTCGGCCGAATTAAGCTCCGGAAACCAACGGGGCTCGACTCGCAAGTCGACGATGGTCTGCATGACGAAATGGGCCTGGTTAGCGCCGCGCAACCACTGGACGAACGCCGTACCGTCTGCGAAGTCCGATAAACAGTTATGAGCGACCAGACTCGCGTGGGTGAGTGCAGCCAGACGCCGAGCAAAGGGCGGCCACATTGGGAGGATGCGACATCTGGCCATTTGCCCATAGATGCAGCTGAACAAGGCGGAAAGAAGTTCGTACTCATCTGCCTTCTCATCGGGAACGCCGTCAAGAAACGCGTTAATCAATTCTGCCAACGGCTGCTTCAACGCCGAATTCTCGTGTACCCGGCTTAGACCCACCTCGATCGCACCTGTGCGGCTAATAGGATCGCCGTCATATGCGAGGCGCGCGAAACTGTCGGCCAAGACATCATCGCTGAACCTGCATTCCCGCTCAATCACATGGCTGATCGATTGGTGGGAACAGAGAGGCCAAGCAAGGACCAATGATTCTTGACGACCATCCGCGAGCAAATCGCCTAGGAACGGCACCGCCACCTCGCCAACGTAGGCTTCGAGCGTGTTAATGGTACCGCCTCCGCCAACTAATTGCCGATAGTAAGCTTCGCTGCGGGGCACCAGGGTTTCGAGTGATAGATTCCCGCTTTCTAGGCTCTCTCTAACGGCGTTGACGGCACCAAAGGGCGTGTTCCGAAGATCGCTGCGAAGCCCAATTATTTCGTGGTCTGTCGGCATCCTTTCAGAAAGCAGGGTGCGCCAGCGCTCTACGACATCCCCTGCGAGCTGGTGTTCGTCGGCGAACAATTGAAAAGCTTGGAGTCGTGCCTCAGCGCCCGGAGCCAGTAGGGCGAAATGAGCCACGAGCAGTTGTCGCCCCTCGTGCATGAGCGCCACATTGGGCGGCTTGGCTTCAGGAACAAAGGTCGCCAACCATACGTCGCCAGAAACGGTCGCAATGGCTGCGCTTGAAACTCCGGCATAGGCCCCCGCAATGGCAGGGAACAGTTGCGAGCGTCGAAACGACAAATTCCCGGCACCGAGAGTGATTACCGCGTCGGTTTCGATGTCATCCTGGCGCAAGATTTCGGGGTTTGAGAGTAGCTCATCCCTGATCAGTGGCGAATAGCCATTGGCGAGTGCGATGGCATAAGCCGCCTTAAGGTACGCGTCCTGGTCGGTCATGCCTCTTCCTTTGCGTCGGCCTTCACAGATTCACTGAGTAACTCTGTCGCTAAGGAGATGACTTGATTGAAGATCTCGGGCTCCGTTTCTTTCATCTCCCCGATAAGACGTTCATCGATCCATCTGTGATAAGGCTGGCTCTTTTGCTTAAGGGTAATCTCCGGAGCGCAGCTGAGCGAATGAAGTACTCCTGCATAGCTCATCACCGAAAATCGCCTCGCAGCCCCCTTCTCGGAAATCGATGCCCATCCGCGAATGTCAAGTCGAGCAAGGAGCCATTCGCAGCGGGCTTCCGCGGTCGCCGGATCACTCTCAGTGACCCAGACTGTGCGGACTGCGCGAATCAATGCGATCGTGTACTGGTTGAGCCAAGCGAGTTCGTGGGGAATTTGGAGGACCTTCGCCAATTGGAGCAGCTGCGCGGACTCTCGAATCGCTCGAAGCTCTGCGGTTTCGATAAGTGATCCGTTGTCGACCGGAGCCTGCATCAGATGATGCGTCAACTCATCTTCCCGTACGGGCACGAACGTATATCCGGATCGCCTCAACGTGGTCCGGTGCTCTCGACCTTCTTCGACTCGCAGGCTGCCGGAAGCTACCAGATATTCGACCACATCAAGGCTAGTCAATATCGGTGTCTGCTGGCCGCCGCGATCCATATGGACATAGCGATTCACGAAGCGATCATCTACAACGAATGCATCAATCGGCTTGTCCGTCGCCAGAAAATTCAATTGCGCTTGTAGCTCGGCATCTTCGTTATCGTTATCAGGCGACGCGATCGTCTCGACCCTTCCTGTGGCAAGCGCGGAGGTCAGCACAGAGCGAATGTTTTCGATCGTGGCCAGCTGCTCGCCGGCGAAGCTCTCATAAGTGAGCAGTTGATTGTCTTGATCCTCCAACGACTTTGTGACATGAGCCTTGAAGCCTGCACCCTTCAACTTATTAAGGACGCCCGCCAT
Organism: Achromobacter sp. LC458; assembly: GCF_001005835.2. Lineage (NCBI taxonomy): Bacteria > Pseudomonadati > Pseudomonadota > Betaproteobacteria > Burkholderiales > Alcaligenaceae > Achromobacter > Achromobacter sp. LC458. The sequence continues at coordinate 119,589 of NZ_LBHW02000004.1, read as the reverse complement.
ACGTAGGTAGGTCGTGGAAAGGTCATCCAGATATAGGATCGCGCCGTCTCGGATACGCGGCTCGGCGGGCCAACGCTTTTCATGAATACTCAGATAAGAAAGGGCACGCTGCTCCTCGGCGGCTGTGATCATTCCCTTTAGGCGCAAGACATCGATCACCGCCTGACAGCTGCACAAGCATGCCTCATAAGACTTGAGATCAGCCTCCTCTCCCATAACGTTGCCGAGGCGATGAACTGGCGAAGAGCGAACGACGTAAGCGTCGGTCGTGGACTGAGCCGCGGCTTCCAACATGGAAGCGAGGTCAAACCCAACCTCCCGAGCGAGGTTGGCATTGGCTTGCCTTTGAGAAGAGAAGATTTTCAGAGAACCGTCTGCAAGTAAGCGTCTCAGAAACCGAGCATTCGCAATCCTGCTTGGTTGATGGAAGGCGACACGCTGACGCTCTTGAAACAGCCATACCAGCAACCGATCCGGAATCAGCACGCGTTCGAAGTGAGCAATGAGCTTCGGCAGTAGGCCGAGCTGCGCGAAGGTGAAAATGGCCGTGAGATCAAGCGCTATGCGATCCGGCCTCAGTTGCAAAATTGCTGGTCGTGCTCCGCTGAAGGCATGAACAAGGCTACGCCTCCGCGCATCAGACTCCAGCCGATTGGCCGCAGGGCGCAGCAAGCAATTCTGAAACATCGACTGGTTCAGCACATTAGCTGCACCAGACACTGTGATCTTGCCGGCATTCAAGGCGGTGTAGATTTGATCTTGGCGACGATCCCAATCAGGCTTGAGCTCGAACAGCTCTTTCATGGTGACCGATTTTAGAGGCCCCTGATCCCCCGAGGTTTCTGCTGCACGCAGCAGCCAACCGCTCACCGTAGGATCGTCCTCCCATCCGGCTCTCGACGCATGAAAGTAAGACGAAGCCAAGATGTGAGGATTATCGGGGGCTGCTTCAGTTGCCGCGAGGATCAAGTCCCTCGCGTGTGGCGCATTGACGGCCTGTGCCAGTTGGACCGTGCGAAGCAATTCCTCCGCGGTGCGCTGGCCTCTTTGCTCCCACTCACGAGTCGTGTACCCGACCAACAAGTCCCATTGGCCAGAAGCGATAGCTAGGTTGACGAACAGCGCGCGGTCGTGGACGTGATCTCGCTTCGTCCGCAAAGGTGCCAGAACTTTCGATGCTTCACTAAATTGACCATCCTGATAAAGCGCCCAAGCAAGAAGCGCTTGCAGGTCGTCATCTTGAGCAACGATATCGGGGACTCGTTTCAGAAACTCCAGAACACGCTTTGAATCGCCGGCGTAGTTAAATGCGCGAGCCACGCGAACAGCATCTTCGACCGAGCGTGTCTGGTCGAACAGCAGTTCCGCCAATGGAAATAGATCCTGCCAAGCCTCTTCCTGTTCAAGGAAGTTCACTAGGTCTACGAGGTCGCGAAGTTCACCTGTTTTTTCGTAGAGTCTCCGCCGCTCGGCGGCCGGATCGGCCCCTTCGGCTTCTGCGATCATGCGTTGCAAGCGCTCGTAATTGAGCTCGCCGATATCGACTTGCTCCATTTGGGCTAGCGTTTGCTTTGCAGTTTCGATCTGTCTCGACTTGCACAGAAGTTCAATCTCCATACAAAGGAGCCGTGGTCGGTCCAAAAACTCGAATAGCTGATCACGATGCGCAGCGATGTATTCGACTATCGCGGCAGGATTCTTTTTAGTCATCGCGATCGCGAGGCGAGCCACGGCTTCGTCAGGCGTGCCTTTGCCGCTCAGAGCAACACGTTGGTTGATGCGCCGCTCGACCGCAACCAGGTCGACGTTGAGACCGAACTGCAAGGCCAGCGGTAAACGTCTGAGCATTATCGTGTCGTCATTCATTTGCTCACGCAGGACTTCCAAAGCGCGATCATGAAACTCGGAGTCACGAAGGCGAAGCCAAAGAGCCATTTCGACGCTCAGCTGTTTAGCCTCGACGGCGCCGAATTCTTCGGCGATGGTCGCCAGCTTTTCATACAACTCGATGGCACGCCTTCTATCCTGCAACGCCTGCTGATCGTCCGCCATGGGGAAGCGCGCCGCGTCAAATGGCACTTGGAACTGCGTCTGCCTCCGGAGGTCTTCGGGAATGACGCGGGCAAAATAGGCCTGAGCCGCCACATAGTTTAGAACTGGAGTTTCATCGAAGTCCGAAGGGCCGAGGAGTTGGACGTGCGCGTAGGCCTCGCTCCAGCGCCCGGCAAGCTCTTCGTTCATGATGAAGTTCAGTTTGCCGTCACTATCGAACGAACTGAAATCCAAGCCGGCTTTTTGCGCCCAATCCAGGCCGCCTGCTGGGCCCTTCTCATTGCTGACTATTCGCAGCATGGCGGACCGGGATTCAGGCGTACCCATCGGCGCGAGCTGTGACAGAGCAGCCGCGCTTGTCCCGGCTTCCGCAGCCACGATGAAAGCGCTAGCAATGTCTGCTTCTGGACCTCCCCCTAGATCACGCGATTTCGCTAATAGTTCCTTTGCTCGATCTCGATTCTCCTTCCAAGATAGGATCCTCGCGCACCAGGCTAGCGCTTGAGCCTTCACAGTGCTGGAGCCGCCCGCCAGTTCGTTGTTCTCGATGCTGGCCGCTAAAGCGCGCGCCTTTTCGGCGCCCGCATATCCAGTGAGATGCCGAGCCTGACGGATACGACGCGCTTCCGCGGCGATCTGCTGATCCGTCAGCTTCGTCGTGAAGGCTAATTGTTGAACCTGCTCGAGGCGACGCATAGCCTCAGCGGTTGCCGGCTGGAATTTTGCCTCGTGATCTCGTTTCCACTGCTTCAAAACCTCGGCAGGGTACTCTTGGTATTGGGTGTCCACCATCGGATGGTGAAAGCCACATAAGAGAATGAGATTCTCGGGGCTATTTCGCTCCTCATCAGTGAGATCGGGCTTTCCTCGCGGCCCGTTATCGGACGCTGCGAAAATATGGCATATCTGCCCCGCGACTGCGTTGTCGGATTGCTCCGTGCCAGAAACAATTACGGGGTTAGTACACTCGGGATGAGCGCACTGATTGCCACTGCTGCCAAATAAAACCTTGAGGGTCTTTTGGGTATATGAACGGTTTGCCATTCCTGTACGTAGCCTTGGCGATCAGGTGGATCCTGGTCAAGTAAAGGGTCGCATCGGGACAGGGAGTCTGCTCGGTCCACCTCGGACAGAGTGGCGCTCTCTGTTCCGGATCCTGACACGCTTGCGACAAATCCTGCCATCTGCCCATCGTCTTGACCAGTGATTGTTGTTAGGATGCTACTGGAAAACAAACCAGAGTGCGGGTAGAGAAAATGCCCGTCAACTTAGTGCAGGCGGGCTGCAATCAACAGATATGCTTGTTCAGGTTTTAGAACGGCACATCATCCTCGGGCGTGGTGAGCTGCGGCGGTGCATGCGGCGTCAGATGCTTCAACAACAGTTGTAGCTTGCCCAGCAGCTCGTCGAAGGTAATGATCTCAACGTTCTTGCAAGCGTTGCGGAACACTTCAAGGCTCTGTCGTTGCATCTCGTTTGTGGGCAACACTCCACTGATGACCACGCACTTGATCGCCTCCGGACGCGAGTTCTGAAGCTCTGGGCGGCTCTGATGAAATAGCCAGTTTTCATGAAATTTGCTCTGTTGGTAGAGTACTTGCGATACCGCGCCACTCAATTCTTCATCCGGCGCAAACACTTCCCTATTCCGGTAAGCCTTTTCGCGTAGCAGTGGACTACTCGGTCTCTTGATTTCCACGATGGCCATCGCGAAACCCTTTTCAGCGAGTAGGAAGTCGCCAATCTGCGCGCCAGTGCCGTCCAAGCCCCCACCTCGGGCGTGGAACTGTGCATGAAGGAGCCTGACCGGGCGGGCGAAAACCATTGTGAGAATGAATATGTTGCGTTCGAAGAATTTCTGCCATACCGGTTCGGGCAGGTTCTTCTGCAGCATGTCCTCGTACTTTTCAATCATCTGCTCAAGGGTGACCCGTTCGATCTCGGCGTGCAGCTCCAAGAGCTCCTTAGGGGCTTCTGCAGCTAGCGTTTCAACATTTGTGCGTACGGCTTCCACCGTGGCTTTTCTCGCTGCGCGTCCGGCGGCCTTGCTCTGCTTTCCGCGGTCCAGGCGAACCTCCATAAGCTCACCGCTTTTCGCGACATGTACTATCGGCGGAAACCGTTCAGGATCAAGCGGCGCCAGCAGCGCATTGCGAACGTGAATTGATTTGGACTGTCGAAAATAACCGCGTATTCTGCGTGCTTCACGGCTGAAAGCCCGGCGAATTTGATCAATGTCCTCTTCAGGAATCCGTACCGTATTTCCGTCAATCCGAGCTTCGCCGTCGCGCGCCACCACAAGGGTGTTGAGAGTTGGGAAACGCGAGAGGCCTAGCCAGACTTCATCCAGTTCCTGAATAAAACCTAATCCGTAGGTGCAGGGGTTGGATGACCGCCAGGGCAGCGCCAGCTCGATATCTGAAACTAGTGCGTCAGGGCTGTCGGGCAGCGTGTTCACCACTCGTCGTTCGTAAACGACGGTCGCGAATCGGCCGTGTCGAGTGGACAGGTAGCGCTGCGCATGAGGATTGGTAAATACGGGATAGGTGACGATGCGGTCCGAGAACACTCGGGCTAGCAAATGCCATTTGTTCTCGGGCTCGCTCTGCCAACGCCGATTTTGCATTTCCTCCTCTACGAAGGTTTGCATCATCAGATCCCTGTATTCTTGACCATCGGCTACGCCAGATCGAAATTGGAACGCTGGTTCCATGACCTGACCATCCGTGTACGACTCGGCCTGTTCTTGAAGTTTCCCATTTGCCATCGGTCTCCCTCCTGAGACATTGGGGCTGAGCCCTTAAGAAGAACGCAGAGTGATTATCGCGGACAGGCGTGTCCTTGTTAGCCCTGAGCTCGAAGCTTCTTACGCTCGGTCAGCGAGCTCTTCGCGCTGCTGCTGGCATAATCTTCGGGTGGAATTGCCACATCTCGGGGCGGCCTTTTCTCGGTGCCGGCTTTCGACTTTGAGCAGCAATTCTATCGGCCCTTGAATTGGGTACAGCTCAGTGATGGGCGTGGAGCGCTCGAGCAAAATTTCGATGCAAACGCTAACCCTCACGCGCGCAAAGGGCACCTAAGCAGCGGGGGGCTGTTGGCTGCCGTCGTCCGAACTGATTCCTCTGGAGGTCTCAAGCGCACTTTGCACCGTCTCGTAGACCTTTTGAATTGACCGAGAGATAACACGCTGAGACGCTTCCGCACCAATGTATTGGGGGTCACCGGGGTAGCTGCCAGTTTCCAAAAGGTGCTTGAAGACTCTATCTCTATCATGCTCTGGAATTGCGGCGCGATCGCATAGGTCGTCAAAGGGGCTAGAAGCTCCAGAAAGAGCGACGATTTCACTGCCTCGCAGTGGAACTTGCAGAACTACCTCGCTCTGACTGTCGCGGAAATTCAGAAGTGCTGTTGCGAACCTTCCCCCTCTATCAGAATAGGCTTGGACAGAGTTCGTGAACGCTGGGTCGGCCCACAACGCGGTCAAGTTAACTATTACGTTGGCGTCCGTAGGGCAGTGCTGAAAGATTGCTGCTGCGACGGCGTTCGTACGCACTAAGCCCTTCATGCGTTCGGCGAAACGCAGGTCGGTTGTCCAACTTGCGAGCCCTTCGTCCCGTGAGTTATCGAGGAGGATCTCCACCATTTCGCCCTTGTGAATAAAGCGCTTTCTGAAGCAGGGCTCGGACACGGTTCGATATCTCAGAGGGAGGCTTGCCGCTTCTGTCGTTAGCGCGAGCGCCAAGATGTCCTTGCGCGCTTGGTCTTCCCCCCAGCCGTTCTGCCAGGCGCCAAGAGCTTCGAGAAATTCGTCTGTAAATAAGGCCAACTTGTGTCTTCCTGCCGAAATTTTCTATATGCGCATCATCAACGATACTGACTCAGTGCCGCGGATGATCGCGACTCGACCATGGCGAGTCCGGCGGTGTGCAGTACCTTGGGGCAACGAGGGTATGAGACTCGAGAGTGGCCGTTAACCGATGCTCCGATCTGCGGGACTGCGGTCACGCGAGCGGATTTATGGAGTGGCAATATCGGGCGATCATGGTGAGTCTGCGCTCGACGCAGTCTTCACGCGGTTTCGCTCTCTTCGGTCATCGCAGCGTGGAGCTAATCGACTCTTACGGAGACAGCCTATTGCTCCCCGAGGCGTTTCCTCGCTTCAGTGAAAGTACTTCTCCCGTCGGTTGTCGAACGCCGGGATCGTGCCTTCCAGCACGTCCAGGACCGAGCGATTCAGCTTTGAACTCTCGATGGCGCCGGATGCGTATGCCAGTGCAAACTGGTCGCCACGGTCAAACTCAGCATGGATAATTTGCTCTGCGTCGCAGCACACCGCCAAATTGGCGTTGTGGGTCACCATTACGATTTGGCGGCGCTCCTTGGCGCGTTTGATGATGGGGACCAACATGGAATAGACGGTCTGGTTGTCCAGATTCTCTTCCGGTTGGTCCAGGATGAGCGGCGTTGGGTCCGTATCGACCAATAGATAGAAAATGAGAAGCAAAGCTCCGCGTTGACCTGGCGACATCTGTTGGATAGTCGTCCCTGCCAGACTAAGTGAGAACTTGGCCTCCACCTGCTTTAGGTCGAAAAGCTGCTCATACAGTTGTTCTGCTGTGACCTTGGTTCGAAGGATTGGCAATAGAGCAGGACCGGGTAAATCCGCACCAACGGTAATCGCCGCCCGGATCTTTCTGAGCCCCTTGGCCAAGCTCTCGGCGTCGTCGAAGTCGATGCCCCGAAGTAGAGCCATGAGCTTTGCTGGACCCTCATCGTCGCCCCGGAAACCTCCGGTGTTCTGTTTGACCAGTGTGAAGAACCGCTCAACAAAAGCCTGGCGGTCGAAGAAAAGGCCACTCTGGAATTCCACCTTGAGTTCGGTCGCTACACCCGGGACGCCCGCAACCAGATCTTCCACGACGGCGAACAACGGCCGGCGCGACTTCGCGATGGCCATCAGCTCTGCATGAATTTCCTTCACAAACTTGTCCTGTTCATCTTCTAGGACCTTACAGCGCCCAGGCAACTGAGCCAGTTCCGCAAGTCGGGCCTCGTAGAACGCTATCGTCTCGGCTTCGTCAGCGGTGCCAATCAAAGCCTTAACAGCCTTGTCCCAGGCTGTGAGCTGGATCGTATATTCTTGGTAAAGCTTGTTGGGCTGGTCGAGTTGCTCCTGCAGCAGCGTGCGCTCCGCATCTAAAGATTGTTGCTTGGCAACGCGATCCGATTGCTCGATCGCCAACTGTCCAAGCTCGGTTTCTGTGGTGCTAAGAACGTCCTGAATGGCAGCCCGCTGCGTCTCAACCTTCAGCACGTGCTGCACAGTCACGTTGACTTTCTGCAATTCAGCGACGAGCTCCTCGTTGGTCTTGGTCGCCTGCCGCTCGAGTGCCGACACACGCTGAGCAACGCTTGATAGCGTGGTCCTGCGCTCTACTCGCTCTCGCCGTGCGGCATCCGCTGCAGTCGTAGCCACCTCCAGCTGGGCGAGTTCTTTTGCTATGGCAGCCAGGCGTTGAGATTCAGTCGTTGGTGCTGCGGTGGCATTGGCGTCCACAGGCTTCACGACTTCAGCAGGCCTTTTTGCCAGAAGGTCACCAAGCTCAAGCTTCTTGGACGCAAGTCTCTCCTTAAGCTCATTCTCATGCGCAGTGCCCGAAAGACGCTCCAATTCGGCGAGTTGGGCATTGACCTTATGCAGCGTCTGGCGGAGCCCCTCAATCCGCTCCTGCGCTGGCTGCTCTTTGGCCGCGAGGTAGTCGTCCAAGCTCTGGTGGCGGCCACGGTCAGCCTGGTCCAGGTGCGAGAACAAGACCTTACGAATCTCGGTGCTGAAGCGATCCGACTTGCCGGTGATGTGATCGTTGCAAAGATCCTCAAAGTACGTTTGCGAGATGTACTTGACTCTTTCCGGCTGGTCGGCCTTGGCCTGCTGATTCAACGTGGCTTGACCAATGTCGCCGTTGCGCCAAGTCAGCTTCGCTTCGAAGGCGCTTGCACGATGACCACTGCCACTCTTGAAACGATCGTCCACGAGGAAGGTGAAGAAGTCGTGTGCTTTAGAGTTTCCCGCCAGAGCGAGTACCTCAGCCAAACCACTCTTGCCAGATCCCTTATTGCCAATGATAGCTACCAGATCTGGATTCAGTTTCAGATCGGTACCGCTAAACCACTTCTCGTCCGTCTTGACGCCAGGCTTTGTAGCGATCTGCAGGCGGTGCATGAAGAGGCGCCCGTTGGCATCAACGAATGCCTTTTTGGGTGGCACATCCCCAATGTACGAGCGAAACAGCGGCTCTTTGATGGCATGGCGCAGTCCCTGGAACGTGGGCTCAGACTTGATCCACGTCTTCATGTTGCTCGGAAAGACGCCATAGTCGGAAAAGCTGTGCGCGTCTGTTCCGCGAACGCAAAGACGTTCCTTTTTGTCCAGCGAGTCCCAAAAACTGTCGAAGTACTTCTCGTTGAGCTTGGTCTTGAGTCCGTGGAAGGCCAAGCGATTTCCCTCATCTTTGCACTCAAAGATGTCCGCAGCCGTCCGGAACCGCCTTACCTCGGCGTAGTGTGCCACCCAGTCGATGTCCGATAGGCCGCCATACGTGTCCCAGGGCATCAGGAGTAGACCTTTGTCACCTATCACTTTCAGGGCTTCTCTCAGTGACTCCTGAGTGACCATAGCGGTCTCCCAGCCCACCTCAAGTGCGTACTCGTCGTCGGTGGCTACCTTCCTGCCGTCGAAGCTGCCCCTCGCCAGCCGGTCGGCACCGAGCTCGCGGGAATGTTGGACTAGACATTCTTCACTCAAGGAACGATCGCCACCCCTTAAATTGATTTTGAGGACCGCCAAGACGTCCTTGAGAGTCTGTTGCGAAACCTCGGGATCAAGCACCAGGTGCACGTTCAACCGCTGCTTCAGCGAACTCTCTACGCGCAACTCGATCCCCGGAAAGATGACCTTGCCGGCAAGAGCCTCAGGATGCGCCCTTGCGTACTCGACGATCGTGAGGTACCCGTCGAAGGTCCAATAGTCCATCGTTACGAATACATCAGGGGCGGCCCTGCTCATTGCACTGACAGTCTGAGCAATTAGCTGGTCCCTCTCTGAACCAGCTAAGCCACGCAACTTTCGGCCTTTCCACTTGTAGGAAGCAGGTGTATGGCAATGAAAGTCCCACAGCCGCCACACAGATCCCTCGGGTGTGCTCGGCTTCGTCATCGTCGTAGTCACGTTACGCCCGGAATAGTTGACAAGATGAAAGAAGAGTTATTGATATGTCATGGTAGAAGAGTTGGTCCGAGAGTTCAATGGACTGGCCACAACCACAGTGTCTACCGCGGCGCGTAAAAGGGAAGGATGAATATACGGGCGCGCTTCGGTGCCGGGTTTCGCATCAGGAGGACGAAATGATCCGACCGCTTATGTGTCCCTAGTTTTGGTGTAGCCATGCGTCCTCAAGGCGGCGCATGGCGTCGTGAACTTGGTTTGGGGCCAGGTGCGCGTATCGCTCGGTCATTTCGATCGAGCAGTGGCCGAGAAGGTCGCGAACGACCAACAGCGGCACCCCAGCCATGACCAGCCACGACGCGCACGTGTGGCGAAGGTCATGGATTCTGAAATCCTCGATATTGGCTTTGGTGCAAACGGACCGAAAGCTTTTCTGAATGGTGGTCAGGGGTTTGGAGTGGTCCCTTGGGGAAGGGAACACCCAAGGCGAAGTCGGGCAGTGTTCCGCACGCCACGCCGCCATTGTTTCAAGGGCTTCAAGTGCCGGCGCATTCAGCGGAATAACGCGGTGCTTCTTGGTTTTGGTATCTTCGCTTTCGAGAGTAATAAGACCCTCCACGGTACGGACACGCTGCAGACGGAGCGTAAGCAACTCGTTGCGCCGGCAGCCGGTGTGCAGTGCCAACTGGATGAAAGCGGGAAGATGCGGCCTTGCCGCCATCGCTTGCGCGACGGTAATCATCCGCTGCGCCTCACTCCGCGTGATCCATCGGGTCCTTCCCTCCGGCACTGGGAGAGACATGCCGACGAGGGCATTAGGAAGGTTCAGTTCGTGGAGGAAGTTGTACCAGTTGATCGCGGCGCTCAGATCGTCCAGTTCGCGGTTGATCGTCGCCGCGCTCACGCCGGCTGCCTTTCGCAGGGTGATGTACCGTTGAACGGTCGCCCGGCGCAAGCTGCGAAGGGGACGGCCTTTGAAAAAGCGGTCCAGCTTGAGCTGGCTGTACCTGAATCGCTCCGTGTCTTTGCCGGATGCCTGGTAGGCCTCCATGACGGCGTCGTATGTCGGGTTTTCATCGACCCCGCTGTCCTCATGGATGCTATGCGCGGAGTGACTCACGCCCTCGACCGACGGATGGGCCGGTCCGGAAAGGTGCTGAGCTGTTGCGAGATTGTGGTCCATGTCAGTGGCCGGCCGTTACGCCCAGGAAGCGTTAAGGTAGGGGACGACCAACGACCGACATTCGCAAATATCTGGCAAATGATGATAACATATTGACATGAATCGATATTTTCGCATAGCTGCGGGGTCCGTTGGACGTAGGCGCTCAGAGCGCCTGCGGAATCTCGCCCTGGAATCGGGCCAGGGCGGAGCCAAAGACGTATCGATTCAAAAGCTCGGCGATCTTGCTCGGGCCGCGAAGACCACTGCGTTCGGGACGCAGGAGTCGGAGGTTCGAATCCTCTCGCCCCGACCACTCATTTGTGGTCGAATTTTTGATGGTGTTCTCGACACCAACAGCAAAAGCCGGAATCGCGACAGCGACGCCGGCTTTTTTGCGTCTGCGAGGCGTTTTTTTGCCTCCGCGCGTCTGTTAAAGTCGCCAGCTAAAGGCCAAAGCCAAGGCCAAAGCCAAAGCCAAGGTCAGGCCAAGCCCAACGCCCTTGCGCTTTCCTGCCGCCTGACACACACACGGGTCCAGCGCGTCTGTCTGCCCCTCCGAAATCCGTCACTCGCCAACATGATTCCTATCCACGGCCAAGCAGAGTCGACCGCGTCAGGCGGCCAGTGCCAAGGTTGCAAATCTGACGAGGCCGCGCCCATCGACATGGCGTTTGCATTTCAGCCCATCGTCGATCTGGCGTCTGGCCAGGCCTATGCCTACGAGGCGCTGGTGCGCGGGCCTGAAGGCCAGCCCGCAGCCTCGGTGTTGTCGCAAGTGGACGACGCCAACCGCTACCATTTCGATCAGCGTTGCCGCACCACCGCCATCGAACTCGCGGCCAGGATGGGGATGGACCGTTTCCTGTCCATCAACTTCATGCCGAATGCGGTCTATCAACCCGCCGCATGTATTCGCACCACCTTCGAGGCCGCGGAGCGGCACGGCTTTCCGGTGAACCGGATCATCTTCGAAACCATCGAAGGCGAAAGCATCACTGACCGCGCCCATCTGCTGAAGATCTTTCAGGCCTACAAATCCTACGGCTTTCAGACGGCCATCGACGACTTTGGCGCGGGCTATTCGGGCTTGACGCTGCTGGCGGACTTCCAGCCTGACCTCATCAAGCTGGACATGGCGCTTGTGCGCGGTATCGATGTCGATACCGCGCGTCAACGCATCATTTCAGGCGTGCAGAAGATTTGTACCGATCTTGGCATTCGCGTCATCGCCGAAGGCGTGGAAACGGTGGGTGAACGCGACTTTCTGGCGGCGCAAGGCATCACGCTCATGCAGGGCTATCTGTTCGCCAAACCCGCATTCAAGGCGATGCCGCCGATAGCCAATGTGGGCTGATTACCCCAAGCCGCCTGTGGCTCGGCTTCGGGCATCCAGGTCGGCGCCTCGCCGGTAGTCTTCTGCCCGGGCCAAGGTGCGGTAAAAGTCCGCGCCCAAATTGATCAGGTCGTTCATCTCTTGCGCAGTCAGTTTGTGCTGCACGGTTTCAAGACACGCGGCGTAGGCGGCCAGAACTTCTGGCCAGTCCTCGAAGCGCCGCATGGGCGATGTCCTGACGATCATCTGCGCTACCAGTTCCTGGGTATCCATAAAAAGCCTCCTGCTACTTGCCCGGTTGATCAGTCACCGGTCACGTCGACCCAGGCACAAGACCGCCCGATGGCGGTCTTGTACCGTTTGCTACGCGCAGAGGGTCGGGGCGTGACCCGTGAATGTCCCGGATTACTTGGGCATCAGCACCGTGTCGATGACGTGGATGACGCCGTTGTCGGCGGCAATGTCCGTCTTGACCACATTGGCATCGTTCACCTTGACCTTGCCGTCGGCGACGGTGACGGCGATGGTGCCGCCCTCAACCGTCTTGACCTGGCCCGCCTTGACGTCCTTGGCCATGACCTTGCCCGGCACCACGTGATACGTCAGCACCTTGGTCAGCGCGGCCTTGTCTTTCAGCAGCGCGTCCAGCTTGTCCTTGGGCACCTTGGCGAACGCCGCGTCGGTGGGGGCGAAAACGGTGTAGGGACCCGGGCCCTTCAGCGTTTCGGTCAGGCCGGCGGCCTGCACGGCGGTCGTCAACGTTTTGAAATCGCCCGCCGATTTGGCCGTATCCACGATGTCGGCGGCATTGGCCCAGCCGCAGGCCAGGGCAATCGTCGTTCCAATCAGAAATCGCTTCATGGTGTGCTCCAGAATGTCAGGGTTATCGGCGCCCGCATCAAGGCGGGCGCTCAAGAGCGCGTCGCAACTTGGAAAACGCGATGCGTGAGGGTAGAGTAGGCGGCATCTTTCACTTCGTCCATATTTTGAACCTATAAATGCGGGTATTTAACGGTTCAAAGGCGGGTCAAAAATGCCAAACACCTCCAGCACTGACCTAGACGAGGCCGGTTCAACGGCCGCTTACCGCACGGGAGTCGCCGCCAAGTTGGCCGGCCTGCCCGTCGAAACCCTGCGGGTCTGGGAACGGCGCTATCAGCTGTCTTCCCCCGCGCGCTCGGCACGCGGCCAGCGGCTGTACTCGGCCGAGCAAGTGCGCCGGCTAAGCCTCTTGAAGCAGCTGGCGGATCAGGGTCACGCCATTGGCACGCTTGCGTCGCTACCGCTGGAGCAGTTGCAAGCAATGCTGGGCGCGCAGCCCAGCCGGGCCGGCCCGCCGCTGCGCGCCGTGGCGGTTGGCGCCACGCTGGCCCCGCGCCTCTTGGCCGGCGGGGTCGCCCAAGATGGCTCGACGGGCTTCATGGCCGGGCCGGACGTTCACGTGGTTGGCGCCTGCGCGCGCCTGGAAGACGCAGGCTCGCTGCCGCGCCATGCCGACGTGCTGATCGTTGAAATTTCAGAGCTGGACGTGGACGCGCTGGCGCCTATCCAGCGCGCGCGCGACGCCACCGAGACGAGCGCCGTGGTGGTGCTCTACCGCTTTTGTGCCAGCACCACCATTCGGACCCTGCGTGCGCAGGGGTGCCTGGTTGCCCGCATTCCGGCGCAGTTGAACGAGCTGGCGCCGTTGTGCCGATCGGCGGTCGTCGGTTCGAACCTTGGCGCGCTGGCTCCGGCGTCGGCCATTGAGTTCGATGAAGAAGCCCTGGCCAAGATCATGGCGATGCGCAACCCGATCACATGCGAATGCCCCAGACATCTTGCCGAATTGCTGATGATGGTGGGCAGCTTCGAACGTTTCAGCTCGCAATGCGCATCGCGTGACGAAGCCGACGCGCAATTGCACCTGGCGTTGCAGCAGGCCGCGGGCCAAGCCCGCGGCATCCTGGAAAACGCCATGGCCCGCCTGCTGCACACGGAAGGCATGTGGCCGCTGGCCGGCTAGGCGCCGGCCAGCTCATCACACCCCGATCGGGCCGCCGTCGGCGCGCTGGATCACCACCGTCGATGAGCGCGGGCGCACCGTGCCCGTGGTCGCGACCGTTGCATCATCCGTCCCATACGCCGGCCAGTTTGCCGGGTGCTGGATGTTCAGGAAGATGCTGGTGTAGTCGGGCGTGAACGCAAAGCCGGTCACTTCGGCTTCGTTCGGGCCAACGAAGAAGCGGCGCAGGTCAGCCTGGTTGGACGGGTTGATGGCGGGACCCGTGCCGGTGCTGTCGGCCAGCGCGCCCGGGATCACGGCCAGCATCTGGTCGTTGGTGGCGCGGGCCACGTTGTTGTTGCGGCCGCCGTCGATGCCGTTGTCCGTTTGAATCCACAGGATGCCGCGCGTGTCGAAGCCGATGCCGTCGGGGCTGGCCAGCTGGTTCAGCGCGGTCAGGCCCGAACGGTTGGTGTCGGCGTCGGCGCCTGCGTCGGAACCGAACACAAAGATATCCCACTCGAACTTGGTCGAACCCGCTTCGTCGTGCCAGCGGATGATGTGGCCGTTGACGTTGTTCAGACGCGGGTTGGGCGGGTTGGTGCCGGTGCCGGCGTTGCGGCTGCTGTTGTTGGTCAGCGTCAGGTAGATGTCGCCGTTGGTCGGGTGGGTGGCGGTCCACTCCGGGCGGTCCATCGGGGTGGCGCCCACGAAGTCGGCCGCGCCGCGCGTGTTGATGAGGATGGCGTCCAGGCTGCCGAACTCGTCGGCCAGCGTGCGGCCGCCCACGCCCGTCGTGGTGCCGACCAGGGGCAGCCATTCGCCCGAGCCGTCCGCGTTGAAGCGCGCCACGTACAGCGTGCCCTTGTCCAGGTACTTGGCGCCGACAGCCAGGCGGTCGCTGCGCTCGGCGTCCTTCGGGTCCCACACGGCCTCGGACACGAAGCGGTAGATGTACTCAAAGCGCGAGTCGTCGCCGCTGTAGAACGCCAGGGGCTTGCCGGCTTCGGGCTTGCTGTAGGCGCAGCCTTCGTGGGCGAAACGGCCCAGCGCCGTGCGCTTGGTGGCGATGCTGGACGGGTCGTACGGGTCGATCTCCACCAGATAGCCGAAGCCGTTCACTTCGTTGCGCCAGTCTTGCGTGGCGTCGATACCGGTTTGCGTGACGTTGAAGCGCGCGAATTCGCCCAGCACTTCCGACGCGTCGCCCGCAGCGGTCTCCCACTGGTAGCGGCCGGCCGGGCCGCCCGACACGCCAACGCGCAGCTGGTGCGCGGGGCGGGTGCCGGTGTTCACAAAGCAGGCCGCCCAGTTTTCTTCGGCGGTGATGTACGTGCCCCACGGCGTGTAGCCGTTGCCGCAGTTGTTGTTGGTGCCGCGCACTTGCGTGCCGTTGGGCGAGAAGGGCGTCTTGACCCAGTCCGTGCCGCCCACCGGGCCGGCCAGCTTCATGGCGGTGGCCGATGTGAAGCGGCGGTTGTAGCGCGAGTTGTTGACGATGTTCCAGCGGCCGTTTTCGCGGCGCACGTGCAGGATCGCCACGCCATGCGCGTTGATTTCCTTGCGCACTTCCTCGGCCGGGCGCTTGCCCGCCACCAGCGTCGGGCCGTTCGGGTGCAGCGCGGCCTGGTCGATGTACTCGTGGTTAACGGCCAGCAGGCCTTCCGTAGAGCTGCCTTCGATGGGGAAGAAATGCATGCCGTCGTGATGCATGCCGGTGGAGTTGAGCAGGTCGTTGGACGTGTTGTTGCCGTTCTGGTCCCAGGGCTGCGCGTTGTCGTTCAACGGCGTGCCCCACGGCGCAAACACGTGGGCCACGTAGCCTTGCGGCACGACGCAAGCGTCCGTCATGGACGTGGGCAGCGAGTCAAAGCCCAGTTTCAGCGGGGGCGGGGCGGGGGTCTCGGTGCCGCCGCCGGGCACTTCGGGCGTGGGGTTGGGGTCACCGCCGCCGACGGGTTCGTCATCGTCATCGCTGCTGTTACAGCCGGCCAGCCCAAGGCTGGTCATCGTGGCGAAGGCAGCGGCCAGACCGCCGCGCATCACCATGCGGCGCGACAGGTTCTTTTCCAGAATTTCGCTGAAAGGGCTGCTCTGGCTGGGGTTGCGGACGATTTTGTCGGAGATGGATTTGCTCATGTGGATTCCTGGCTTGGGGGCTGTGCCTGAATGGGACGAGCAATACTAGAAGTCGCAAATGAAAGGTTAATGACAGATGGCTGAATGCGATATCGGGCATACGGCGCGCAAACGAAAAGGCCGGCCTCGTTTGCACGGGGCCGGCCGGATGGGCACCGACACGCTTATTGGGTGGCGACCGCCTTGGACTTGACCAGCGGGCAGCCGCCCTGGTCCAGCGGGCGGAAGGCGTTGTCACCCGGAATCGTGCGCAGGATCTTGAAGTAGTCCCAACGCGCCTTGGACTCCGACGGCTTCTTCACTTCGACCAGGTACATGTCGTGCACCAGCCGGCCGTCTTCACGCAAATACGCATTGCGGGCGAACATGTCGTCGATCTTCATGCCGCGAATCTGCGTCATCACCGCATCGCCTTCGAGCTTGCCGCTTTCCTTCACGCCTTTCAAGAACGTCAGCACGGCGGAATAGACGCCGGCTTGCGCCATGGTCGGGACGCGGCCTTTCGTGCGCTCGGCGTAGCGTTTGGACCAGGCGCGCGTCCGCTCATCCATGTCCCAGTAAAAGCCGCTGGTCAATACCAGGCCCTGCGCCTGTTCCAGGCCCACGCCGTCCACATCGGTAATGAACATCAGCAGGCCGGCCAGCTTCTGGCCGCCCTTGATCAGGCCGAATTCGTTGGCCTGCTTGATCGCCATGGTGGTGTCGCCGGATGAATTCGCCAACGCCACGATCTCGGCTTTCGAGGCCTGCGCCTGCAACAGGAATGAAGAAAAGTCGTTGGAAGCGCGCGGGTGCTTGACCGAGCCCAGCGTCTGGCCGCCGGCCTGCTTGACGGCGTTCTCGGTATCCGCCTGCAAGGCATGGCCGAACGCATAGTCCGCCGTCAGGAAATACCACTTCTTCATGCCGGATTCGGTCAGCGCGCGGCCGGTGCCGTTGGCCAGCGCATAGGTGTCGTAGGTCCATTGCGCGGTGGAGGCCGAGCACGCCTTGCCGGTCAAGTCCGACGTGCCGGCGGTGGACGCCAGGAAGGCGATGTTGGCGGTGCGCGTGATTTCCTGCACCGCCAGCGCTACGGACGACGTCGGTACATCGACAATGGCTTTCACATTTTCCTGATCGATCCAGCGGCGCGCGGTGGCAGAGCCGATGTCCGCCTTGTTCTGATGGTCTCCGGCAATGACTTCGATCTTGCGACCCAGCACGGTCGGCCCGAAGTCTTCCACCGCCATGCGCGCCGCCTCGACCGAGCCTTGCCCGGACAGGTCGGCATTCATGCCGGATAGATCGGTCAGGACGCCGATGCGGATGGGCGCGTCGGACTGCGCGTGCGCGCTGGGCAAGGCGAATGCGCCGGCAACAAGCAAGGCGCCAAGTAATGGGTTCATGTCTTTCCTCCAGGTGGGCGTCCGCTCTTTCAGGCGGATCTTTGCGGCGGGGTCGATACGGCGGTGGCGGGGGACAGCAGATGGCACAACAGGAATTGATCGGTTTGCGCATGCGCCAGGTGGCTGGCGTCGAACTGCGCGTCGATGGCGCGCTTGGACAGGCGCAGCGCCAGGGGCGGGCAGGCGGCGGCCTCGCGCGCCAAGCTCAGTGCGGCGGCCAGTGCATCGCCCTGCGGGGCCAGGGCGTCCGCCAAACCCCAGGCTTGCGCGGTGTCGGCGTGCAGCGTCAGGTCGGTAAACAGCGCCCGCTTGGCGCGTGCGGGCCCGACCAGCGCGGCCAGGCGGGGCAGGCCGCCCCAGGCTAGCGGCAGGCCCAATCGCACTTCGGGAAAGCGCAGCAAAGCGTTGTCCGACAGCACGCGCCAATCGCAGGCCAGCGCCAGCACGGCGCCGCCGCCCACCGCCGCGCCTTCGATCGCGGCGACGGTAACTTGCGGCAGTTCGGTCCAGGCGCGGCACAGTATTTCGCCACGCGCCAGGGCGCGTTGTGTGATCAGCGGGTCGTCATGGCCCCATAGCGCGGGGTCTTTCAAATCAATGCCGGCGCTAAAGAGGGCCGATGTGCCGGTCAGCACCACGGCGCGGATGTGGTCGTCGCGGGCCAACTCGGTCGCCGCCTCGATCAGCGCGTCCATGGCGGCCAGGTTCAGGGCATTGGCCTTGCCGCCTCGGTCATAGCGCACGATCGCCACGCCGCCATCCCGCTCGATTGAAACCATGCTCATGGGGTTCTTCCGTGCTTGATTGGGAAAATCTGCTGGATATACTACCAAGTATGTTGAAACCCGCAAGACTTCAGGAACGCCTCGGGGGCCACCTGCGGGTAAGTCCGTATCCGGCGGTGCTGGATGGCCGGAAGAAAGTCATGAAAAATAAGGCAAATAACAAGGAAGGAGACATTGATGAACGACGACGTTCGGGCGGCGATTCCTGACCGCCAGGCTTGCGTGCTGCGCTATTTGCTGGAGGCGCAAGCGGAAAAGATACCGGACAGAATCTTCGCCCGTTTCCACGGCGGCCCCACGTGGACGTACGCCCAGACGCTGGCGCGGGTTCAGCAACGGGCGGCCACCTTGCGTCGGGAAGGCGTCAAGCAGGGCGACCGCGTGCTGTGCTGGATGGGCAATGGGCCTGAACTGTTGACCAGCTGGTTCGCCATCAATTACCTGGGTGCGGTGTATGTGCCGCTGAACACGGGCTTGCGTGGGCGGCCGCTGGCGCACGTGTTGGACAACGCGCAGGCGTCGCTGATGGTGGCGCATCGCGCGTTGGCGGGCCGCTTGCATGACGTGGCGCCGGGGGCGCTGACGCGTGTGCTGCTGACCGGAGAAGACCCGCGCGACGCCCCGTTGCAGCCTCCCGCCGGGGTGTCCTTGGCGCCCTTGTCGGACGCGGCCGAGCCACCCCCGCCGGCGCTGCTGGCGCTGGACGCGCCGATCGAACCTTGGGATACGCAGTCCATCATGTACACGTCCGGCACCACCGGCTTGTCCAAGGGCGTGGTCACGTCCTACGTGCAGATCTACACCATGGGGCCGGACGCATTCGACTGGATCACGCCGGACGACCGCTGCATGATCGCCGGCCCGATCTTTCACTGCGGCAGCACGCTGTACGTGTACGCCATGCTCGCCTACGGCGGGTCGATTGCGATGGTGCCGGAATTTCGTACCGACCAATTCTGGGACGCCATCCGCGACACCGAAAGTACCGTGGTGCTACTGCTGGGCGTCATGGCGAACTTCCTGCTCAAGCAGGCGCCGTCTCCGCGTGACCGCGAACACCGCTTGCGCGGCGTCTTCATCGTGCCATTCGGCGAGGACGCGCCCGCGTTTCAGGCGCGTTTCGGGGTGGACCTTTACACCGTGTACAACATGACCGAAATCGCCAGCCCCTTGAGCGCCGGTCCGGGGTTGACCGAGGCCGGGCGCTGCGGCAAGCCGCGGCCCTGGTTCGAACTACGCGTGGGCGATGCGCAAGACCGCGCGGTGCCGGACGGCACGGTGGGCGAACTGCTGATTCGTTCGCATCGGCCCTGGGCCTTGTTCTCGGGCTATTACCGCAACCCCGAGGCCACCGCCGCGTCCATGCGCAACGGCTGGTTCCACACGGGCGACGCGTTTCGCCGCGACGCCGACGGCACGTTTTTCTTTGTCGACCGCTTGAAGGACGTGATTCGTCGGCGCGGGGAAAACATCTCGTCGTTCGAACTGGAAGGGGAAATCTGCGCCCACCCGGATGTGCGCGAAGCGGTGGCCGTGGCCGTGCCCAGCGTACACAGCGAAGACGAGGTGCTGGCGGTGGTCACCGCCGTGGACGGGGCGAGGGTGGACGAGGCGGCGCTGATCGCATGGCTGGCCGAACGCGTGCCGCACTACATGGTGCCGCGCTATGTGCGCGTGGTGGACGACCTGCCCAAGACCGCCAGCGGCAAGCTGCAAAAGCATGTGCTGCGCAGCGAAGGCCTGGCCGACGGCACGTGGGACCGCGAAGCGGCGGGCATCAAGCTGCGCCGCGAACGGCTGGCTTGATCGGGCCGCGAGCTACGCGGGACGGCATGAATGGCGCGCGACGCGTGGCGCGCGATACATGGAGCGAGATACATGGAGCGAGATACATGTATCGCGATACATGGCGCGCGATACCGCGCACGCCATCCCGTGCCGCCCTGCGCTCAGGCGCGCGTGCCCAGGCCCGCGATGATGGTGTGCACGACTTTGTTGGCCAGGATCTCGCGGTCGTCGCGCGTTTCGCCCAGGCGTGGGCGATACCAGACGGCCAGCCAGTTGATGGCGCCCAGCGCCGCCTTGATGGCCACCGATACGTCGTCGATGGCCAGTGATCCATCTTCCACGCCCTCGTAGGCCACGCGCTTGAACAAGGCTTCAAAATCGTCGCGGATGGTCATCAGTTCGGCCAGCGTCTGCCGCTGCGCGGGTGTGGTCGCGCCCAGCCGGTGCATGTGCACGCCCTGCACCACAACGGTCTCGAACGCCAGGTTCTCCATCATCGACAGCGCGTGATGCTTGAGCATCAGCGCCAGCCGGTGGGCCGCCGTGCCGGGTTCTTTCATGACCGGTCGCACCGCCTCGAAATTACGCCGCATGCCTTCGCGGTGCACGTCAAAGAACAGGTCCGTCTTGGAGCGGTAGTAGTGGTAGACGCGGCCCTTGGTGGCGCCCAGCCGGCGCGCAACATCGTCAATGCTGGACGCGTGGAACCCTTGCTCCATGAAGCACTCGGCCGCCGCGGTCAGCAGTTCAATGTTGCCCATGCCGTCATCGCGTGCAGCCGTCACCGTAGGTTCCCCATTCATGCGCGTTTCTCCATCCATGCGTCGCGGCAAAGCGCCCAGTTTAGCCAATCGCCCGGGGCTGGGGCGGGGTGCCGCAGCGCTGGGTGCAGGGGCGCCGCCTCGTTCGCACGGCCTATACAAATCCAAAAACCGAAGTTTATACTACTCGGTATGTTTTTGACTCCGGCATGTAAATTCCGCTCGCCCTGTTTGCCCCCGTCATCGTCTTCCCCTTTCACCAACGGCCGTCCATGACCCAAGACCTTGTTCAAGAATCCCTTATCGACCCGCAAGCCCTGGCGGCGCGGGTGTCGCAGGAAATCGGGGTGTCGGACTGGTTGACCGTCACGCAAGAACGCGTCGATCTGTTTGCCGATGCCACCGGCGACCACCAGTTCATCCACGTAGACCCGGAACGCGCCGCGCGCGAAGGCCCGTTTGGTGGCCCCATCGCGCATGGCTTCCTGTCCTTGTCCATGCTGACCGCATTCAGCTTGCAGGTGCTGCCGGTATTCGAAGGCGCCGTCGGCATCAACTACGGCTTCGACAAAGTCCGCTTCCTGACCCCCGTGCGCGTCGGTGCGCGGGTACGCGGCCGCTTCGTACTCAGCGAATTCACGCCGCGTAACGACCGTGAATTCACCACCCGCTATGCCGTCACCGTGGAGACCGAGGGCGCCGCGCGGCCCGCGCTGGTGGCGGACTGGATCACCATGACCGTGCTTGAAGGATGAATGCCATGACCATACGCTTTGATGATCGCGTTGCCATCGTGACGGGCGCCGGCCAGGGGCTGGGCCGCAGCCACGCGCTGCAACTGGCCGCACGCGGCTGCCGAGTAGTGGTCAACGACTATGGTGGTGCGGTGCAGACCGGCGTGGTGCAAACCGGCGTGGTGCAAACCAGCGCGGTGCCAACCAGCGCCGCGCAAGCCGTTGTCGACGAGATCATCCGCGCCGGCGGCCAGGCGATTGCCGACGGCGGCAACGTGTGCGACAGCGCTGCCGTCGACGCCATGGTGGCGCGCGCGATGCAGGCGTGGGGCCGCGTGGACATCCTGATCAACAACGCCGGCATCTTGCGCGACAAGACCTTCGCCAAGATGAGCGCCGACGATTTCAACGCCGTCATCGACGTGCACTTGCTGGGCTCGGCCAACTGCGCGCGCGCCGTCTGGCCGATCATGCGCGAACAGCGCTATGGCCGCATCCTGATGACGACGTCCACGTCGGGGATGTACGGAAATTTCGGCCAATCGAACTACGGCGCGGCGAAGGCCGGCGTGGTGGGCCTGATGAACGTGCTGCACCTGGAAGGCCAGAAGCACGGCATCCATGTGAATGCGCTGGTGCCCACCGCCGCCACCCGCATGACGGCCGAGATGTTCGATGCCGACACGCTGCGCGCGCTGGACCCCGCGTTCGTCACCCCGGCGGCGCTGTTCCTGGTGGCGCAGGCGGCGCCCAGCCGCACGGCGTTGCTGGCGGGCGCCGGCACCTACGCGCGCCTGGCCATCGTGGAAAGCGCGGGCATGTATTTTCCCGAACACGAACGCACGCCCGAAAGCATCGCCGCGCACTTTGACGAAATCGCCAGCCTGGACACGCTGATCGAACCGCCCGAAGGCCTGGCGCACGTTGCCCGCATCCTGAAGCGCGCGCAGGAGGCGGCATGAGCGCAGACGCGAACGGCCGCGGTAACGCGACTGCCCCCACCGCCGCCGCGTCCGAAGTTGCCTCCGGCCCCGCCCCGCAACGCGCCACGCCCCACGCGCGCGGCGACTACTCGCGCTTGATGCCGATGACTACACGGCTGCGCGACACCGATGTCTACGGCCACATGAATAACGTGGTCTACAACGAATATTTCGACACCGCCGTCAACCAGACGTTGATCGAACTTGGCGTGCTGGACCTGCGCCAAAGCGCGGTGATCGGGTTGGTGGTGCACAGCCAGACGTCCTACTTCCGCCCGGTGTCGTTTCCGGATTCCGTCGTGCTGGGTCTGCGCGTGGGCCGCCTGGGCCGCAGCAGCGTCACCTATGAATTCGCGCTGTTCCGTGGCGACGACGAGACCGCCGCCGCGCAGGGCAGCTACACCCACGCCTATGTCGACCGCGCCACCAGTCAACCGGTTCCGTTGCCATCGGCGTTGCGCCGTGCGCTGGAGTCCTTGATTCTCAAGTCTGCGTGATGCGCTGCCTTGCGTGGCCACGCTGACCAGAACGCCGCGCCGGGAGCCCCTGTGAACGCCCACACCCTGCCTCGCGTCACGTACTCGAATATCCACGCGGATTTTTCTTCGCTACACGACCTGCTGGACCAGCGCCTTCCCGACTTTGAAACGCGCATGCTGGGCCGCGACCATCGTCACCGTCTGAACGGCGAATTCGTGGCGGGCGAAGCGTTGCAGGAGGCGTATTCGCCGATCGATCATTGGTTGATGGTCGGCCGCTTTCCGTGCGCCGATGCCGACACGGTTGACCGCGCCATCGCGTGCGCCAAGCGCGCGCAGCCGGCCTGGGATGCGCAAGGTTGGACTGCCCGCATCGCGGTGTTGCGGCGGCTGGCAATGGTGCTGTCCGAGCGCAAGCTCGACTTCGCCATGGCCACGATGATTGAAATCGGCAAGTCGCGCCTGGAAGCGTTGGGCGAAGCCGAGGAAGCGGTGGACCTGATCCGCTACTACTGCGATCAGGCTGAACGCAGCGACGGCTACCGGCAACCCCTGGCGCGCGCGTTCGACAACGAAAGCACGCAGGACGTGTTGCGCCCGTATGGCGTGTTCGCGGTCATCGCGCCGTTCAATTTTCCGCTGGCCCTGTCGGTCAACATGGTGTGCGCCGCGCTGCTGGCCGGCAACGCCGTGGTCTACAAGCCGTCGCCACGCGCGGCGCTGACCGGGGCTTTGCTGCTGGGCGCCTGCGATGCCGCGGGCCTGCCGCCCGGCTGCGTCAACGGCGTGCATGGCGGCGCGAAGACGGGCGCGCTGCTGGCGCAGCACACTGCCATCGATGGCTACGCATTCACCGGCAGCCTTGATGTCGGCATGGACCTGCTGCAAACCGTGGCCGCCGGGGCCTACGCGCGGCCCGTCATTGCCGAGATGGGCGGCAAGAATCCCACCTACGTTACCGCCAGCGCCGATATCGACGTGGCGGTGCAAGGCGTGCTGCGATCCGCGTTCGGCCTGCAAGGGCAGAAGTGTTCGGCCGGGTCCAAGGTCTACGCGCATTCGGCCGTGTACGACCGATTCCTGGAACGCCTGTGCGCGGCGGCCGACGACATCGTGGTGGGCGACCCGCGCGACCGCGCCGTCTTCATGGGGCCGCTGATCGACGAAGCTGCGTGGCGGCGCTACCGCACCGCGTGCGAAGACGCCGACGCCTGCGGTCGAGTCCTGGCCGGCGGCCGCCGCTTGAATGCAGGCGAATTGGCGTACGGGCACTATGTGCGGCCTACCGTCGTCGCCGGCTTGCCGGCCGATCACCGCTTGAACCGCCAGGAATTATTCCTGCCCTTGGTGTCGGTATTGCCGTTCGACGATCTGCACGCCGCCATCGACGACGGCAACGCGGTGGATTACGGGCTGGCCGCCGGCTGCTATGCACGCGGGCAAGCCGAGATCGACACGTTCCTGAACCGCGCCCAGGCCGGCGCGCTGTACGTCAACCGCGCCAGCGGCGCGACGACGGGCGCGTGGCCGGGCATCCAGACGTTCTGCGGCTGGAAGGGCTCGGGCATGACGGGCAAGGGCGGGCTGGGTCCGTACTACGTTGCCCAATTCGCACGAGAACAAAGCCACACCGTCTGGGGCGCCTGATCCCGCAGTAGCCACAGTCCGCAGCGCCTACAGTCCGCAACACTCCCTGCCCACAGCACCCCCGGTCCGCAACACCGCGCCGTCACCCGCCTACGCCATATCAGGAACCCATCATGAGAGAAGCCGTCATCGTCTCCACCGCCCGCACGCCCATCGGACGGGCGTATCGCGGGGCATTCAACGACACCACCGCCCCGACCCTGGGCGGCCATGCGATATCGCACGCGGTGGCGCGCGCGGGCGTGGCGCCTGGCGAGGTCGAAGACGTGATCCTGGGCGCGGCGTTGCAGCAGGGCACCACGCACATGAACGTGGCGCGGCAGGCGGCATTGCGCGCCGGGTTGCCGGTACATGTAGCCGCGATGACGCTGGACCGCCAGTGCGCGTCCGGGCTGATGGCCATTGCGACGGCCGCGCGACAGGTCACGCAGGAAGGCATGGACATCGTGGTGGCGGGCGGGCTGGAGTCGATCTCGTTGGTGCAGAACGCCAGCATGAATCGCAACCGCTGGCTGGACGACGCGCTGATGCGCGAGCAGCCGGAAATATTCATGAGCATGCTGGAAACCGCTGAAATCGTAGCCAGCCGCTACGGCATCCCCCGCGCCGCGCAGGACGCGTACGCGTTGCGTTCGCAACAGCGCACCGCCGCCGCGCAGGCGGCCGGGCGCTTCGATGACGAGATCGTGCCGCTTTCCGCCGTCATGCAGGTCACCGACCGGGCCACGGGCCAGACCACCGCGCAGCCGGTCACGCTTGCGCGCGACGAGGGCAACCGGCCCGACAGCACGCTGGCAAGCCTTGCGGCCTTGCAGCCGGTGTTCAAAAACGGTCAGCGGCTGGATACGGGCCTGCACATCACCGCGGGCAATTCATCGCAGTTGTCGGACGGCGCCTCGGCCTGCGTGGTGATGGAAGCGGGCGTGGCGCAACGGCGCGGGCTGACGCCGCTGGGCATTTATCGCGGCATGGCGGTGGCCGGTTGTGGCCCCGAGGAAATGGGCGTCGGGCCGGTGCATGCCGTGCCCCGCCTGCTGGCGCGGCATGGGTTGACCGTTGATGACATCGGTTTGTGGGAGCTGAACGAAGCGTTCGCGTGTCAGGTGCTGTACTGCCGCGACCAGCTGGGCATCCCCGATGACCGCCTGAACGTCAACGGCGGGGCTATTTCCATCGGGCATCCGTATGGCATGTCGGGGGCGCGCATGGCCGGGCACGCGTTGATTGAAGGCCGGCGGCGCGGGGTGCGTTATGCCGTCGTCACCATGTGCGTGGGCGGTGGCATGGGCGCGGCCGGCCTGTTTGAAATCGCGGGATGAGCGCGCGTCGGCGGCTACTTGGCGACGTTCTCGTCGTCCACCGACAAGCCGCCGTCTTTCATGATGCCCTGCGCGATGTCCTCGGCCGACTTGCCGCCAAAGCCGTGTTCGCCCGCGGTGATGCGAAAGCTGTCGCCTTCCAGCGGGCTCATCAGCGTGGCCGACGACAGCAGGATGCCGTTTGACCGGATCTGGATGCGCTTGCCGACGCGGTCACGGGTGAAGTCGGCCAGGGCCTTGCGGCTGTCGGGTTTGAGTTCAATATCCACCACGCGTGCGCCGGTGTGCGGGTCGGATGACGCGGTGGCGCGCTGGGCTTGCAAGGTGACGCTTTCGGCGTGCGCGGCCAGCGGCATCGCCACGGCGGCGGCCACCGCCAGGACCAGGTGTCTCATTAGGGGCATCGCGGACTCCTTCTGTTGGACAACGCCAATATCCTAGCCGAAGTCGCACGCCCCGTTAACGTCAGGGCTGGCCGGCCGGGCGCACGCCCAGCGCGCGCATCCAGGGCGTGTCCGGCAGCCCCTGGATGGGCGGCATGCCGGGCAACGCCATCCCCATGGGATTGCGCGTCACGTCTTGCAGCACGGCGGCCCACTCGCGCGGGTCCAGCGGTTCGCCCATGCGTACGCGCAGGTCCAGCAGATCCAGCGCGGCGCGGCGATGGCCGGCTTCGGCGGCGTCGCGAAACAGCCGTTCGGCCACGTTGTAGTTCTTGGGTACGCCGCGCCCCATCCCGGCCAGTTCGCCCAGATAGGTTTGCGCGGGCGCAAAGCCCTGGTCGGCGGCGCGCTGATACCAGCGGGCGGCAGCCTTGTAGTCTTGCTGCACGTGTTCGCCGTTCTCCAGGATCAGGCCCAAGGTCGTCATGGCCACCACGTCGCCCGCTTGCGCCCGCGCTTGCAGCGAGGCCAGGCGGGGTTCGTCCAGGTACTGCGCGCCGCGTTCGACTTCGTATTCCCACGCGCTGATGCGCGCCTTGATCAAGTCGCGGCCCAGCGTGGGCGACGGGCCGCGCCCCGCCTGGCCGGGCTGGCCGGCTTCGGTCGGGGGCGTGGCGGGCGTCTGGCCGTCGGCCAGACTGGTGAAGGTCACCGTGCCGACCAGGCTGCTGGCGTAGTGCGGAACCTGGCGGTAAGCGGTGGCCACCTGCACATCGCCCGTCAATTGCTTGAAGAAGGTTTCAACCGGCGCGGACGCGGGCAGCTCGGCCAACCCTTGCGCGAAATAAAACGCATAGGGGCTGTGGCGCGGGCCGTCATTGCCAAAGCCGTCTTCGGCCGTGGCGCCGGGCTGCGTCGAAAACGCGATCAGCTCGCCGCCCGCCGGCACAGCGCGAACCAGGCCCACCGACGGTGCGCCACGCGTCAGGTTGGTACGGCAGGCGTCCAGCACCAGCAGACGCGCACGCACCTGCGCGCGGCGCAGCGCCTGCGACACGCGCCTCAGGCTTAACGAGCCCTGCTGCGCCGTGCGGATGCGCACGTCGGCCAAGGCCACGGGCAGCTCTACGCCGAACAGGTAGTTCACGTCATCCACCGCCACCGCGTGGCCGGCGAAGTACACCAGCGCCAGGTCGGCGCCGTTTGCTCGCGTGGCGAATTCGTCGACGGCCGCTTCCATCTGCGCGGTGGTCAGGTCGGTCAGCAAGGTGACGTCGACGTTGCGGCGGCGCAGCGTGTCGGCAACCAGACGCGCGTCATTGACCGGGTTCGCCAGTGCATTGGTGGGCACGGCGTAGCGGGCGTTGCCGATGACCAGCGCATAGCGGCGGGTGGCCAAAACGGGAGTGGGCGTGGGCGCGGCGGTGGCGGCGCCCGGCAGGCCGGCGCCTAGCAGGCCGGCGCCGAGCAGGGCGGTGACCAGGCGGCGGCGGGTCCGGCTAACGCTGGGGGCGGACGTGATGGGCATGGCGGACGTGGCGGACATGGCGGATCGGCATGGCTTCATGGCGTGGGGCAGGCTCCAGGCAGTGCCGCCGCAACGCCTGCCGCGCCCAGCGCCGTGGCGGCATCGTGCAGCGAGGATTCGCGCGCGGCGCTCAACACAAAGCGGCCGTCTTCGTCGGGTCCGGCCACGATGGACACCGCGTACTGCGCCAGGGTGTTGCGCAATTGCTTGGCGCTGACGGCGTCGGGCAGGTCCACCACCAAGCGCGGGCAAGCGCCGCCGCCGCGCTTCAGTGTGCCGTCCTGCACCGGCACGCCGTCGGACTGGAAACCCTCGCGCGGGGCTTGCAGCAGCACGACCACCGACAAGGCGATGGCCAACGCCCAGCCCAGCGGCATCAACGGGCTGGCGGGCGTGGGCCACAGCCATTGCCACAGGCGCGCGCGTGGCGAAAGCGGTGCGGGCGCGGGGCGAACGTGTTCGGCCAGCGCGTGCAGAAATTGCGTGTCGCGCTCGGCCTGGCCGATTTCGTTATGCGCGATCTGGCGTGCTTGCGCCAGCAGGCGCCATTCGTCTACCTCGGCCTGCAATTCGGGGTTGCGCGCCAGCTCGGCTTCAAACGCGCGGCGCTCGTCGGCGTCCAATTCCCCGGACAGGTAGGACAGTACGCGGTCTTCAGACATGATCAGTCCATTCCTTTGCGCGTGCAGTCGGTCACCAGCTTGCGCGCGGCATGCAGCCGGCTCTTGACGGTGGGCACGTGCAGGTCTTGCTGCTTGGCGATCTGTTCCATCGGCACTTCGTCCAGATACAGGAACATCGTGGCGCGCAAGGTGTCGCTCAGTTGGTTCAGGCAGTCGCGCATGCGCTGCACGACGGACAGGTGCTCGTACGCTTTGGCGGGGTCCGAGAAGGGCGATGGGTCGCCCACGTCTTCGGCGTCGTCAAACACGTTGTCCTCGTGCTGGGCATCGGCGTCCGGCCCGGTCCATGGCACTTCATGTCGCGTGCGCCGATGCATCTGGATCAGCTCGTGCAAGGACCCCCGGTACAGGTAGCCGCCCAGCTTGCTGACGGCCAGCTCGTGCGCCGCCCAGCCGCCGGCCGGCTGGCCATGCAGAAAGCCTTCATCCTTGAACGTGCGCGTTTGCAGGAATTTCATCAGCGCGTTGTTGAAGGCGTCGACCACGCCCTCCGGCGACGCGTTGAAGAATTTCTTGCGCAGCTTCAGCGTGATGTGCTGCTCGGCCTTGTTGCGGAAATCCAGCGCGTAGCGCGGGTCGGCATGCATGATGCGCAGCAGCGCGTCGACGTTGTTGATGACGTAGCGC
Organism: Achromobacter sp. LC458; assembly: GCF_001005835.2. NCBI lineage: Bacteria > Pseudomonadati > Pseudomonadota > Betaproteobacteria > Burkholderiales > Alcaligenaceae > Achromobacter > Achromobacter sp. LC458. The sequence goes on along the minus strand of NZ_LBHW02000004.1, from coordinate 90,586 downwards.
TTGGGGTCGAGCGTGTTCATGGTTCAGTTTCTTGTTGTCGAACTGGACGCAGTAAACGTCAGCCCATCGGCAGGGAACGCCGCCGCCCTGCAAACCGAGGGCAGCGGCACCTTAGCCGTGCAAGGGCGGAAAATCAAGCGCGGCGGCGCAGGATGGCAACGCCACGGAGGGTGAAGCCGATCACGATGGCCAGCGACAGGTAGAAGCCAAATCCAAAGCTCATGTTGTTCCACAGGCCGGACGCCATATCGCCCGCCATGCCACGGCTGGCGCGCGAGCCGCCCATGAAACCGGCGAACTGGCGCGTGGCCGCCATCAATTCACGCACCTGCGACACCACGCCCATCAGCGCGATCAGCCACAGCGCCAGCGGCATGAAATACCCCAGGCGCGCCGCGCGTTGCGGCATCAGCGACGGCAGCAGCGGGCCCACCACGGCCAACAGCCACAACAGCGCATAGATGCCCGCGCCGGGTGCCTGGCCGCCCATCGACCCTTGCATGCCGCCGCCATTCTGCAAGCGCAGCAGGTCATAGAAGCTGAGGCTGGCGTTCGATCCCATCATGCGCACGGTCAGCACCGAGAACACGGTGGTGGCCAACAGGAACAGCAGCGCGCCCACGGCGTCGCCACGGTTGACGCGGGCGGCGGCGGTGGCGGCCCAGCGCCCGCCGTGGGTCTTGGCCTGGGTCAATACGTCGCGCAGCTCTTTACCTTGCATGGTCATTCCTTTTCGGTTGCGGCAAATGGATGCCTGTACCAATGGCTATGCGCGGCGGGCGAAAAGGTTCGATTTATTTTTGACGGAATTTTTTTTCGATCTTTCTTCAATCTTTCTTCGATTTTTTTTCGAACCTTTTTCGATGCCGTGCGTAGCAAGAGGCAAGGGCACGGATTTTCCCGCTGCCAACCTTCCACACGGAGAACCTCACCATGTCCAACCCCACCGCCCTGGCCACCCTGTATCAAACCGTGGTCCAAGATGAACTGGGCCTGGTCGCCCGCATCGATGAAGACGGCGACGTGATGTTCCGCTATCCCGACCTGGGCACCATGTTCTTCAGCGTGAGCGACGCCGATCCGGAATTCCTGCGCCTGGTGTATCCCAGCTTTGTCGACGCCAATGAACTGGGCCTGACCCGCGAGCAACTGCTGGAAGTCATGAACGCGGTCACGCATCGCTGCAAGGCGGTCAAGCTCAGCCTGGGGCAGGACCGCGCCGACAAGGCCGGGCGCATCTCTGCCTCGGTGGAAGGCTTTGTGGCGGGGCCGGACTCGCTGCCGGCCGAAGCGCTGCTGCGCGGCATCGTGGCGCGCTGCGTCAGCGTCATCCGTCATGCGGCCGGCGAACTGGTCAAGGACGCGCTGGAACAGAAGCAAAGCGCCGCCAGCTAAGCCGCGCTGAGCCTGACTACCCGCCGGAATTGAAACAAGCCTGGCCCTGCCTTGTAACTTTGAGATACATTGCGGGGCCGGTTTCCCGACACCTTGATGATTTCGATGCACCCGTTCTTATTCCGTTCGTTGCCCCTGCGCCTGATAACCATGCTGTTGTTGCTGGGAGGGTTGAGCGCGTGCGCGGTCCAGACCAACTCGCGCGGCAAGCTGGTCTACGGTGTGGACACGGCGGCGTTGTTCGGCACCGAGATCGGCCAGTTCCCATTGCAGGACGGCGGCGAGGGCACGCTGCGGCGCGAAGGCAAGAACTTCTCGGTCAAGCTGTCCGGCAACCAGCGCGTGGTGCCCCTGAAAAACGTGGACTCGGCTCGCATCGCGCGCACCGAGAACGTCGGCCCGCGCACCGTCGTGGTCATCGAGACCCAACGGCGCAACTGCGACTATCGCTATACCGTGCTGGCCATCCAGGGGTCGGACGTGCTGTCCTGGGACCTGGGCAACTGCCGCGACCGGCCCGCCGTGCTGGTGCAAGACGACCGCGCCGCCCTGACGCTGGACTTCCCGAAGGGGTCCGGCATCGAACGCTTTGTTTATACGCAGGACGGCCGCATGCGCCGTGGCGACGTGAAGTCTGTTGCCGGTATGAACCCGCGCGCCAAACCCTTTGCCGACGAATCGCTGTACCCGGCGGGCTACCAGGAATCGCTGCGCCAGTACGGCGTCTATCCGCCGCCCGCCGCGCCCGCCAAGCCCAAGCCTGGCAGGGCACCCAAGGCGCCCAGGCCGGGCAAGTCCGCGCCAGCCGCCCCGCCGGATTCGGCCCCGACCACGGCGGTTGCCGCGCCCGGCAACGGCCGCATGGTGCCGCCGCCCGTGCAGCGCATGCCCGGCAGCGACACGGCCGCCGCCGCCAGCGCACCACCGCGTGGCGGGGCGTCGCGCGTGCCCGCCAAGCTGGACCTGCCCGACGAGGAAATCACCTCGACCCGAATCGACCTGAGAGATTGACGTGCGGCAAGCCCAGATTCGCCAAATCCTTATCCTGATCGCCCTGACCGTTGTCTACCTGAGCTTTGAACTGGGTTTCAACGCCCGCCTGCTGGACGTGGTGGGCAGCCGCGCCACGCCGCACGACATCGAAGAGCTGGAGTTCTTCGGCCGCACGCTGTCGGGCATCGCCGCCGCGCTGGTGGTGCTGCAACTGCTGTGGACGCGCCGCCTGCGAACGGGTGGTCAGCCGTCGTTCCTGAAGATCGTCGTGGCCTGCGCGGTGACCGCGCTGGTGGTGTTCGGCGCCATCAAGATGCTGGTGAACGTGCTGGTGGACACGCGCGATGCCGACTTTCGCCGCGTCGCCACCAACGCCGGTCTGCTCCAGCGGTCGTTGGTGCAGGGCGACCTGCATCTGGATGGCCTGGTGGACGATGGCGTCTATGCGCGGCCCGAGGGCAAGGCGTTCCTGGCCGTGTTCCAGGTGCTGCTGTCCAACATCGACAACCTGGACGAAAAGGTCGAGCCCAAGAAACGCCAGGTCATCCGCAGCGACCTGCAACGCCAGATGAAGACGTTTTCGTTCGACGGCCGCGACGTGCGCATGACGGCGCCGGGCATCCGCGGCTATCACCAGGTCTACACCAGCGTGATGCAGTCGGTGGCGGACCGCTGGAAGAAATATGCCGGCGTGCCGGTTGCGTCCGACATCGGGCTGGCGCGCGAGCAGGACCGCGCGTGGTCCGATTACCGCAATAGCCTGTCGCGGCGCGGCTGGACGCCGGAACGCGTGCCCGCCCGCTACCAGGGCCGCGTCACGCAAGATGTGCGCAAGCGCATCCCGGTGCCTGCCGATTGGCAGCCGCACGACCGCGCCACGTTCAACGAGGCGGTTGCCCAGCAGTATTGGAAGACCATGCGCAGCCGCACCGTGCATGTGGAAGGCGACGCCATTCCGCCCGGCCTGTCCTACGAGGATTTCGTGGCGCGACCCGGCGTGCAAAAGCTGCTGCGCCAGACGCTGATGGTGCCGGCCAGCATGAACGTGGCCGCCAACTACACCGATCCCGCCAGCTTCAAACGCTTGTACGACGGCATGCTGGACCGCGCCGTCGACGAGGCGATGCCACGCTTTTCCGCCAGCGCGTCTGACTTCCAGCGCGGCGGCCAGCATCAAAAGCTGGGCGAGGACGCCGCGCGCGCGGCGATCGTGCCGCCGGTTGCATTGCTGTGTTCGCTGCTGGGCGCGGTGGGCCACTTTGCCAAGCTGCTTTATCTGATCGCCAAGCTGCTTGTGTGGCTGCGCACACCCGCCGGCCAGCAGCCCGGGCGCACGGCAACGCGCGCCGCCGGCCTGGCCTTGGTGCTGACGCTGGTGTGTGTATGGACGGCGTTTTCGTTCATGCAGAACAGCGTGACCCAAAGCGAACTGTTCCAGCAGATGTCGCGCGCCGAGGTCGGCCGCGATGATGAATCGCTGGGGCAGGCGCTGCGCCGCCGCGTGCTGGCCAACGTGGCGCACGTGGTGGTGGTGGGCCAGGCGTACACCTATCCCTTCAACGAAGCGGTGCGCACCGGCTTGCTGGGCGGCATCAAGTATGGATATCACGGCGATGCAGGCTAAACGTTGGATGGCGGCGCTGCTTGCCGCCGCCATGCCCTGGTCGGGCGCCAGCGCCGCGTGCCTGGGCATGCAGGTGCACGCGCATCGCGGCGCGCCGACGTTGCCGGAGAATTCGCTGGCGTCCATTCGCGCGGCGTATGCGGGCCAGTGGGACGGCGTGGAAATCGACATGCAGCGCCTGAAGGATGGCCGCTGGGTGTTGCACCACGATGTGCTGACCGGCAGGTCGGTCACCGGCGTCGGACGCCGCGCCGTGCTGCAACTGAGCAGCGCGGATTGGCGAGGCGCCAAGCTGGCCGGGCAGGGCGGCGGGCAGCCGCCGCCGTTCCTGGACGACGCGCTGCAAGTGGCCGCCACGCAGCCGGCCAAGACCTTCAACGCCGAACTCAAGGTTGTCTACCGCGATTGCGCGCCGGTGGGCAAGCTGGTCGCCGGCATGAAGACCGCGCTGCCGCACGGCAACTGGATGATCACGTCGGCGTTTCCCGAGGCACTGCGATGCGTGCGCGGCACGGACCCCGATGGCTATCTGGGCCTGATCGTGTTCGACCCGCGCCACGCGGACGCCGTCAGCGCGAACCCGCTGGGCAAGTACGTATCGCAACGCGCCACCGCGCCCTCGCTTAACCGCCAGTGGCTGGCCAATCTTGCCAAAACGGTGGGCGCGCCTGTCGGTGTGCATGTGGACGCGATGACGCTGGCCGCCAACCCGCAATTGCTGCGTGACGCGGCGGCGCAATCGGTGCGCGTCTTTGTCTACGCGGTGGGCGGCGATGCGGCCTTGGCGCAGCAACTGCGCGCGACGCGGCAGCGCGAAGGCTACCTGCCGTCGGGCGTGATCATCGACGGCGACGCGCAGGCGTTCTGCCGCGCCGTCGGGGGTTGAAACGCCGGGGATTGGGCATACACTGAACGGCAAATTTTTCCGTTCACCGTCCGCAAGGAAACCCCATGCACGCCCGCGCGATTTCGTTCTTGTCCTGCCTGCTGCTGGCAGGCGCCGCCCACGCCGGCTCGGCGCCGGCCGAACTGTCTTGCGTATCCGATAGCGGCAAGGTCGCGATAAAGGGCACGATTCCGTCGCCGTCCTCCGAGGACCTGGACATCACGCTGAGCTACTTCGACGCCACCCTCGCCCTTAACGACACGACGACCCAGGGCAGCTATGTGGTGTCGGACTTTCCGCAGTCCGTGTTCCTGTTGCTGGTGCCTTCGCCAGGCACGGCGCTGACGCTTTACGCGCTGCCGTCCACCATGGCGGTGGAAAAGACCAGCGACAGCGGTGACATGGCGGGCAAGTTCCAGGCCAAGTTGAAGGCGCCCCGGCCGCGCTCGGCCACGGGGGCGCAGACCCCGGCGGCGCTGACGGCGACGCTGAACTGCGAATATCGGTATTCGCTGTAAAGCCACAGGATGGGCCTTCGAATGGTCCGTTCAATAGGCCACAGGCCATTTGAGGAGACAACTTTGAACACCACCCCGATCGCGGGCGAACCGCCGTTGTGCCTGGCCCCGCTGCCCGACATGGACGCCGCCACCTTCGACATCCCGCCCGGCGCCTGCGACACGCACGCGCACGTCGTCGCCCCGGACACCGCGGCCTACCCCTTGGTGCCCGAGCGCACCTACACGCCGCCGCCCGCGCCGGAATCGGCCTACCTGGCCATGCTGCAAAAAACCGGCATGTCGCGCGGCGTGCTGGTGCAGATCAGCGTCTACGGCACCGACAACCGCTACATGCTTGAGGTGCTGTCCCGCCACCCCGACACGTTGCGCGGCATTGGCGTCGTGTCGCCCGATGTCACCGACCACGAACTGGAAGCCATGCACGCGGCCGGCGTGCGCGGCCTGCGCATCAATGTGCTGTTTGGCGGCGGCATCGGCTTTGACGCCATGGAAACGCTGGCGCATCGCATTGCCGATCTGGGCTGGCACATGCAGTTCCTGATGGACGCGCGGCAATTGCCCGAGCTGCTGCCCCGCATGCGCAAGCTGCCGGTGCCCGGCGTGGTGGACCACATGGGGCACATGCCGGTGGCTGATGGCCTGGGCAGCCCCGGCTTCCAGGCGCTGGATCACCTGGTGCGGGACCACGGCTGGTGGGTGAAGCTGTCGGGCGCGTATCGCATCAGCGAACGCTTTGACGATTTCAGCGACGTGACGCCGTGGGCGCAGGCGCTGATCCAGGCCGCGCCCGACCGCATGCTGTGGGGCAGCGACTGGCCGCACGTGCACCAGACCCGCATGGTCAATACGGGACGCTTGCGCAACCAGCTGGCGCTGTGGGCGCCGGACCCCGACGTGCGCCATCGCATCCTGGTCAGCAACCCCGAACGCCTGTACGGGTTCGCCCCGACGCGATAGCCGCGCATCGCCAGAACAACAACACAAGAGACAAGCCATGCAATGGTATAGAGAGCTGAACAAGACCGAACGCCGCACCTTCATCGCCGCGTTCGGCGGGTGGGCCATCGACGCGCTGGACTTCATGGTGTTCACGTTTGTGATCGCCACCTTGATGACCCTGTGGGGCATCGACAAGGGCCAGGCGGGCATGTTGGGCACCGTGACGCTGCTGTTCTCCGCCATCGGCGGCTGGCTGGCCGGCATCCTGGCCGACCGCTACGGCCGCGTGCGCGTGCTGCAATACACGATCCTGTGGTTTTCGGCCTGCACGGTGGCCATCGGTTTTGCGCAAAACTTCGAGCAGTTGTTCGTGCTGCGCGCGTTGCAGGGCCTGGGCTTTGGCGGTGAATGGGCCGTGGGCTCGGTGCTGATGGGCGAAATCGTGCGCGCCGAACATCGCGGCAAGGCCGTGGGCACGGTGCAAAGCGGCTGGGCGGTGGGCTGGGGTGCGGCAGCAATCCTGTACACGGTCGCGTTCTCGGTGCTGCCCTCGGAATGGGCGTGGCGCAGCCTGTTCTGGATCGGCGTCCTGCCTGCGCTGCTGGTGCTGTACATCCGCAAGAACGTGCCGGAACCCGAGGTGTTCCAGCGCGCGCAGGCCAAGGTGCAAGCCGGCCAGGAGCGCGCCTCGTTCTGGACGATTTTCTCGCCGGCGCTGATCAAGACCACCGTCATCACCGCCATCCTGTGCACGGGCGTGCAGGGGGGCTATTACGCCATTACGACGTGGTTGCCCACCTACCTGAAAGTCGAGCGGCAATTGTCGGTGCTGAACACGGGCGGCTACCTCATGGTCATCATCCTGGGGTCGTTCTGCGGCTACATCGCCGGCGCCTATCTGGCCGACCGGCTGGGCCGACGCGCCAATCTGCTGATCTTCTCGGTGCTGTCCACCATCAGCGTCTACGCCTACACGCAGTTGCCGTTGACTGATCACCAGATGCTGTTCCTGGGCTTTCCGCTGGGCTTTGCCGCATCAGGCATTTTCAGCGGTATCGGCGCCTACCTGACCGAACTGTTCCCGTCCGGCGTGCGCGCATCGGGACAGGGGTTTGCGTACAACTTCGGGCGCGGCATCGGCGCTTTGTTTCCCAGCCTGGTTGGTTTTCTCAGCCAGACGCACGGGCTGGGTTGGGCCATTGGCGCCTTCGCCACCGGCGCTTATGCGGTGGTGATCGTGACGGCGCTGCTGCTGCCGGAAACCAAGGGGCGCGTGCTGGAATAAGCGCTACCCGGCAACACTCAAAACGCCGACAAGGCCCGGGCATCGTCCGGGCCTTTTCTCTTTCGCCTAGGGTTTACCCGGTAGGGTTTGCGATCGTAAATTTGTATGATGACCCGATAACTTATATTCATGAGACAAGTCATCATGCCGTCCTGGCCATCACCTTCCCATTGCGTTCCAGCGCCTGTCCGCCCCTGCTTTCCAGGGGTTTTTCATGACTGACGAAGCCCGCATCCGCGAAGAAATCTGCGTCGTCGGGGCCAGCCTTTACCAGCGCGGCTACACGGTCGGCGCCGCCGGCAACATCAGCGCGCGGCTGGACGACGGCTGGCTGATCACGCCCACCGACGCCTGCCTGGGCCGGCTTGACCCGGCCGAACTGGCCAAGGTCGACCTGGACGGCAACTGGGTGTCGGGCGCCAAGCCGTCCAAGACGCTGGTGCTGCACCAGGGCATCTATCGCGCCAGCCCCGAATCGCGCGGCATCATCCACACGCATTCCACGCATCTGGTCGCGCTGACGCTGGCCGGGGTCTGGAAAACCGACGAAGTGCTGCCGCCCATCACGCCCTATCAAGTGATGAAGGTGGGCCGCATTCCGCTGATCGCGTATCGCCGCCCCGGCGACCCGCAAGCCGCGGCCGAGGTCGAAGCCGTGGCCAGCCAGGTGCGCGGCGCGCTGTTCGAACGGCTGGGGCCGGTGGTGTGGGAACGCTCGGTGGCGCATGCCTCGTATGCGCTGGAAGAGCTGGAAGAAACCGCGCGCCTGTGGCTGATGAGCCAGCCGCGTCCCACGCCCTTGTCTGCCGACGCCATCGAAGAACTGCGCACAGCGTTCGGCGCGCGCATCTAAGCCCATCAACCGCAAATAAAGTCGCCTGGCCGCCTTGGCGCGGACCGGTGCGGCGCATTCTCCTGGAGACTTTTCATGCCCCCGATGGAACTGGCGTCCGGCGCCAACCCCGCTGCCGCTTCGGCATCCCAACCTGAATCCCGCGAAACCGCGCGCGCCTACGCCAAGGTGTTCTGGCGGCTCGTGCCGTTTCTGATGCTGTGCTATGTCATTGCCTACCTGGACCGCGTCAACGTCGGCTTTGCAAAGTTGCAGATGTCGCAAGACCTGGGCTTTAGCGAAACCGTGTTCGGGCTGGGCGCGGGCGTGTTCTTCATTGGCTACTTCCTGTTTGAAGTGCCCAGCAACCTGCTGATGCATCGCCTGGGCGCGCGCATCTGGATCGCGCGCATCATGATCACGTGGGGCATCCTGTCCGGCATGTTCATGTTTGTGGAAACGCCCACGGGCTTCTACATCCTGCGCTTCCTGCTGGGCCTGGCCGAAGCGGGCTTCTATCCCGGCGTGATCCTGTACCTGACCTACTGGTACCCGGCGCATCGCCGCGCCAAGATCATCGCGCTGTTCATGTCCGCCATCCCCGTGGCCGGCATCTTCGGCAACCCGCTGTCGGGCTGGATCATGGAAGCCTTTCACGGCACGCACGGCTTGCAGGGCTGGCAGTGGATGTTCCTGATTGAAGCCATTCCCGCCCTGCTGATCGGCGTGGTCACCATCATGTACCTGGACAACGGCATCGCCAGCGCCAAATGGCTGACGCCCGACGAAAAGCAGCTGCTGACGCGCGAGATCGAACAGGACCAGAAGCAGACCGGCACGCAAAAGCACTCGTTGCGCGCGGTGTTCGGCGACAAGCGCGTGTGGTGGATGTGCCTGATCTATTTCGCCTTCGTCGCGGGGCAATACGGCCTGACGTTCTGGATGCCCACGCTGATCAAGTCCACCGGCGTCACCGGGGCACTGAACATTGGCCTGCTGTCGGCCATTCCGTTTATCTGCGCCATCATCGTGATGAACCTGCTGGGCCATTCGGCGGACAAGCGTCGCGAACGCCGCTGGCACTTGATCGTGCCGGCGCTGGCGGGCGCCATCGGCTTTACCGCCGCCGCATCCTTTGCCGACAACACCGTGGTGTCGCTGATCTGCCTGTCGTTGGCCGCCGCCGGCGTGCTGACCTGCGCGCCGTTGTTCTGGTCGTTGCCCACTGCCTTCCTGTCGGGCACCGCGGCGGCGGCGGGCATTGCCATCGTCAACTCCGTGGGCAACCTGGCCGGGTTCGCCAGCCCCTACATGATCGGCTACCTGAAAGACCTGACGAACTCCACGGCGTCCGGCATGTACGTGCTGGCCGCCGTGCTGGTCATCGGCGCCATCGCGGTGTGGTTCACGCCCGCCAAGCTGGTCAATCGCTAAGGCGTTATTGCCGCGTAGATAAACGTTATTGAACAAAGGACTCGCCATGCCGCGCCTGGCCGCCAACCTGACCATGATGTACACCGAGCATCCGTTCCTGGATCGCTTTGCGGCCGCCGCAAGCGATGGTTTTCAAGGGGTGGAGTTTCTGTTTCCCTACGACTACGCCGCCGCCGATATCCAGGCGCGGTTGCGCGATTACGGCTTGACGCAGGCCTTGTTCAACGCGCCGCCGGGCGACTGGGCTGCGGGCGAGCGCGGCATTGCATCCTTGCCGGGGCGCGAAGATGAATTCCTGCGCGGTCTGGACCAGGCGCTGGAATATGCGGCGCAACTGGGCAACCGCAGCCTGCACGTCATGGCCGGGCTGATTCGACCGGAGCAGGACCGCGCGGCGCATCGCGAGGTGTACGTGAAGAACCTGGCCCACGCCGCGCGCATTGCGGCAACGGCCGGCATCACGGTCGTGATCGAACCCATCAACACGCGCGACATCCCTGGCTTCTTCCTGAACCGGCAAGACGACGCCCAAGCCATCTGCAAGGAAGTCGGCGCCGACAACCTGAAAGTGCAATTCGATTGCTATCACTGCCAGATCGTCGAAGGCGACATCGCCAAGAAGCTGGAGCGCGACATGGCCGGCATCGGCCACATCCAGATTGCCGGCGTGCCTGACCGCCACGAGCCCGACGTGGGCGAACTGAACTATCCCTACCTGTTCGACCGCATCGACGCGCTGGGCTATACGAGCTGGATCGGCTGCGAATACCGGCCCAAAGCGGGCACGCGCGCGGGCCTGGGCTGGGCGCAACCCTATCTTGCCCGGCGCTGAGTCGTACAAGGCTGCGTTGATCAACATCACGTTGCTTAGCACCGAATTGCACATCAACGAATTGCACATCACCGAATTGCAAACCACCGAGATCGCATCATGAAAATCCTGATCACCGGCGGCGCCGGATTCCTGGGCCAGCGGCTGGCTCGCAAACTGCTGGAGCAGGGCACGCTGACGCTGGACGCCAATGGCCCGCAAGCCATCACCCGCATCGACCTGCTGGACGTCGTCAAGACCGATGCGTTCGCTGACCCGCGCGTGCACTCGCAAGTCGGCGACATTGCCGACCCGGCCGTGCTGCGCCAGGCCATCGACACCGACACGCGCGCCGTCTTCCATCTGGCGGCCATCGTCAGCGGGCAGGCCGAGGCCGATTTCGACTTGGGAATGCGCATCAACCTGGACGCCTCGCGCGCCTTGCTGGAAGTGTGCCGCGCGCTGGGTCACCAACCGCGCGTCGTCTTTACCAGCTCGGTAGCCGTGTACGGCGGCGACTTGCCCGACACCGTGCGCGACGACACCGCGTTGAACCCGCAGTCGTCCTACGGCACGCAAAAGGCCATTGCCGAACTGCTGCTGGCCGACTACACGCGGCGTGGTTTTGTTGACGGGCGCGTGCTGCGTCTGCCCACCATCAGCGTGCGCCCGGGCCGCCCCAACGCCGCGGCATCTTCCTTTGCCAGCGGCATCATCCGCGAACCACTTAACGGCGAAACCGCCGTCTGCCCCGTGGGCGCCGACACACGTCTGTGGCTGTTGTCGCCGCGTGCCGCCATCCAGGCCTTGATCGCCGGGTGCGAGCTTTCGCCTGACGCCGTGTCCGACCGCGCGCCCATCAACCTGCCGGGCGTGTCCGTCACGGTGGCCGACATGGAACAAGCGCTGCGCGAGGTCGCGGGCGATGACGTCGCCGACCGCATCACGTGGCGCCCGGACGAACGCGTCGAACGCATCGTGGGCAGCTGGCCCGGCCGCTGGGACACCACGCGCGCCAGCCGCCTGGGCTTGAAGGGCGACAACAGCTTTGCCGACATCGTCCGCGCCTACGTGGCCGACGACTTGCCGCGTTGATACGCGGCGCCATTCTTACGACATTCCGGACGAACCCGCCATGAGCCTTCCGCAATCCACTCCCCGCCGCGTCGGCGTCATCGGCCTGGGCGCCATGGGCGCGGGCATCGCCCAAAGCCTGCGCCGCGCCGGCCACGATGTGCACGTGTACGACATCCGTTCCGAAGCGGCCGCAGCCTTTGCCGCTGATGGCGGCGTGGCCTGCGCCACGTTGGCCGACATGGCAGCCGCCTGCGACATCATCATCAGCGTGGTGGTCAACGCCGCGCAAACCGAATCGGTGCTGTATGGCGACGGTGGCATCGCCACCGCCTTGCGGCCCGGCGCCGTGTTCGTGATGTGTTCCACCGTGGACCCCAACTGGTCCATCGCGCTGGAAGCGCGCCTGGCCGAGCAGGGCGTCCTGTACCTGGACGCGCCGATTTCCGGTGGCGCCGCCAAGGCCGCCGCCGGCCAGATGACGATGATGACGGCAGGCGCCAACGCCGCCTACGACGCCTGCGGCGCGGTGCTGGAATCCATGGCCGGCAAGGTCTATCGGCTGGGCGACCGCGCGGGCGCGGGCAGCAAGGTCAAGATCATCAACCAGTTGCTGGCCGGCGTGCACATCGCGGCGGCGGCAGAAGCGATGGCGCTGGGTCTGCGCGAAGGCGTGGACGCCGATGCGCTGTACGAGGTCATCACGCATAGCGCGGGCAACAGCTGGATGTTCGAGAACCGCATGCCGCATGTACTGGCCGGCGACTACACGCCTTTGTCGGCCGTGGACATCTTCGTGAAGGACCTGGGCCTGGTGCTGGACACCGCGCGGCACAGCAAGTTTCCGCTGCCGCTGGCCTCCACCGCGCATCAGATGTTCATGCAGGCGTCCACCGCCGGGCATGGCCGCGAGGACGACAGCGCCGTCATCAAGATTTTTCCGGGCATCACCTTGCCGGAGGCAACATGAGTATCAACATCAAGCTTGGCTGCATCGCCGACGACTTCACGGGCGCCACCGACCTGGCCAACAACCTGGTGCGCGCCGGCATGCGCACCGTGCAGACCATCGGCGTGCCGGGTGAGCCCTTACGCGCCGATGCGGACGCCGTGGTCGTGGCGTTGAAAACCCGCACGCTGCCGGCTGATGAGGCCGTGGCGCAATCGCTGGCCGCGCTGCGCTGGTTGCAGCAGCAGGGCGCCCAGCAGATCTATTTCAAGTACTGCTCTACGTTCGACAGCACGCCGCAGGGCAACATCGGCCCGGTCACGGACGCGCTGATGACGCAGCTGGGCACGCCGTTCACCATCGCCACGCCCGCGTTTCCCGACAACAAGCGCACCGTCTTCAAGGGCTATCTGTTCGCGGGCGACGTGCTGCTGAACGAATCGGGCATGCAGCATCATCCGCTGACGCCGATGACCGACCCCAACCTCGCGCGCGTGTTGCAGGCGCAAACCTCGCGCAAGGTCGGGCTGATCGATTACAGCGTGGTGGCGGCGGGCGCGGATGCCATCCGCGCGCGCATCCAGGCCTTGCAGCAAGAGGGCGTTGAGATCGCCATCGTGGATGCCGTGTCCAACGACGACCTGCTGACCCTGGGGCCCGCGCTGCGCGACATGCCGCTGGTGACGGCAGGCTCTGGCGTGGCCATCGGCCTGCCCGGAAACTGGGGCCTGGCGCCCAGTACCGTGGCCGTTGACGTGCGCGCGCCCGGCTTGCAAGCCGTGGTGGCGGGCAGCTGCTCTACCGCCACCAATGCGCAGGTAGCCGCGTTCATTGAAAGCGGGCGGCCCGCGATGGCGTTGGATCCAATGAAGCTGGCATCGGGCGAAGACGTGGTGGAGCAGGTGCTGGCATGGGCCGCGCCGCGCATGCAGGACGGCCCGGTGCTGGTGTATTCCACCGCGCAACCGGATGCGGTGAAAGCCGCGCAAGGCGCGCTGGGCGTGGCGCGCGCGGGCGAGATGATCGAGGCGGCCATTGCGCGCATCGCGGTTGGCCTGGTGGAGCGCGGCGTGCGCCAACTGATCGTCGCGGGCGGTGAAACCTCCGGCGCCGTGGTCCAGGCGCTGGGGCTTGCGCAGATCACCATCGGCACGCAGATCGACCCGGGCGTGCCGTGGTGCGCCGGTCATTCGCCCGTGGCGAATGAAGACGTCAGCATCGCGCTGAAGTCAGGCAACTTTGGATCGCGCGACTTCTTCATCAAGGCGTTTCGCTGACGCCGATTCAGCCATACACACAAGCAGGAGGGCAGGCAGTGGCCAGCAAACAGAACAACGCGCTGAAAGGCGGCTTGAAATCACGGCACCTGACGATGATGTCCATCGCCGGGGTCATCGGGGCGGCGCTGTTCGTCGGCTCGGGCAAGCAGATCGCGCTGGCCGGCCCCGCCGTCATCCTGGCGTACCTGGGCGGCGGCATCCTGGTCATCCTGGCGATGCGCATGCTGGGGGAAATGGCCGTGGCGCAGCCGGACACCGGCTCGTTTTCGACCTACGCCGACCGCGCCATCGGGCGCTGGGCAGGCTTCACCATCGGCTGGTTGTATTGGTATTTCTGGGCGTTCCTGATGGGCTGGGAAGCTTACGTCGCCGGGCAGATCCTGCATGGCTGGTTTCCGCAGGTGCCGGATTGGGGCTACGCGCTTTTCATCACGGTGTCGCTCATCATCGTCAACTTCATGAACGTGCGGAACTACGGTGAATTCGAGTTCTGGTTCGCGCTGATCAAGGTGATTGCCATCGTGGCGTTCCTGGTGATCGGCAGCCTGGCGGTGGTGCACCTGTGGCCCTGGGGCGAGGCGCGCGGCGTGTCGCAACTGACGGCGCAGGGCTTCATGCCCAATGGCATCAAGTCGGTGGTGGTGGCCATGCTGGGCGTGATGTTCGCGTTCATCGGCGCGGAAATCGTGACGGTGGCCGCCGCCGAATCCGCCGACCCCGCGCGCGAGATCATCAAGACCACGCGCTCGGTGGTGTGGCGGATCTGCCTGTTCTATGTCGGCTCGATCTTCATCATCGTGTGCCTGGTGCCGTACAACGACCCGCTGCTGTCGCAGCCCACGCACGGCAGCTACAACGTGGCGCTGAGCCGGCTGGGCGTGCCGCATGCGCAGGCCATCGTCAACTTCATCGTGTTGACCTCGGTGTGCAGCTGCTTCAATTCGGCCTTGTATACCGCGTCGCGCATGCTGTATTCGCTGTCGCGTCGCGGTGATGCGCACCGCATCATGCAGGTGACTGGCCGGCGCACCGGCACGCCTTATGTCGGCGTACTGGTGTCCAGCGTGTTCGCCTTCGTGGCGATCTGGATGATGGCGACGTCCAAGATGGATTTGTACGACGTGCTGATGCAGGCCACCGGCACCATCGCGCTGTTCGTGTACCTGGCGATTGCGCTGTCGCAGCTGCGCATGCGCTATCGCTTGCAGGCGCAAGGCGTGGAACTGACGTTCAAGATGTGGCTGTTTCCGTGGCTGACCTATGCCGTCATCGTGTGCATCATCGCCGCGCTGATCACCATGGTGGTCGAAGGCACATACCGCAACGAAGTGGCCTATACGTCGTTGCTGGCGGGCGTGATTGTTGCGATGGGGCTGGTGGCGCAGCGCTTTGGCATCGGCACCGGCGGGCGCCGCTTGCAGGTCAGCGGTGCGCCCGGCTAAGGCGCTTGGCCGCGTTGACCATGTGGATGCGCGCGGCTTCGCGCGCGCCTTCCACGTCTTGCCGGCGGATGGCCTCGACGATGGCGACGTGCTCTTGCAGCACGTCGCGCATCAGGTCGGCGTGGCGTGCTTCGTTGCCGCGCGTGACGCGCGTGGCGGCTTCCAGAAACTGGCTGACAAAGGCCAGCGTGGTCAGAAAATACGGGTTGCCCGTGGCGCGCGCGATGCTGCGATGAAAGGCCACGTCTTCCTTGACGCCGTCGCCGCCGTCCGCCACCGCCTGCGAAATGGCGGCCAGCGCGTTGTCGATATCCGCCATGTCGCGCTTCTTGCGCATGGCTGCGGCCTGCGCCGCGATTTCGGTTTCCAGCGCGCGCCGCAGATCCACGATGTGCAGCACCGCGTCCAGTGAGGTGAGTTCCGTCGCATCGATCCGCAGCGCCCGATTACCCGTCAGGCCGGTAACGAAGACGCCGCTGCCTTGCCGCGCTTCCACAATACCGTCCTGCCGCAGGCGCGACACCGCTTCGCGGATGACGGTGCGGCTGACGCCGAACTGCTCGGCCAGCGCCGCTTCGGTAGGCAGTTTTTCGCCCGGCGGCACGCGGCCTTCGTCGATTTCGGCGAGCAGGCGCTTGGTGACCGTGTCGGTCAGCGTGGGCTGGGAAGGAAGGCGGGGGAACACCATGGGTATCAAGGGCAGGAGTAAGGCGGGTGCGGGGCAACGACGCCGGTCGCGGATGGCGATGTCGGACGTCTGTCGCGTGTTGACGCTGACGTTGATGTTGACTTTGACGTTGACAGCAGCGCGTGGCGAGGCCCGGCGGCAATGATAACCGGTAGACCGGCGCTACCGACGCTATCGGCGGGGTGGGCGGTGCTGGGCGTGGGCCTCGTGCAGGCAGTCGATGAAGCAGCGCGCGGCGGGCGTGGGCGGCGAGTCGGCGCGCGTCAGGATCGACACCCGCGCGGCTGGCAGTTCGTGCAACAGCGGCACCATGCGCACGTCGCGCGGCAGCAGCCGGTGGTCGAACAGATTACGCACGAAGATGCCCAGCGCGTCGCTGTCGGCGATGATGGCCAGGGCCACCGCGATGGACTGGCACGGAATCACATCGCGCGGCGCAGGCAGTTGTTGCGTTGCGAAAGCCAGCCGCAGCAGGTTGGCCGGCGCCTGGATGTTGCCGGGCAGCAGCCACAGGGCCTCGTGCAGATCGGCCAGGGTGCGGGCGTGGCGCAGCGGATGCCCGGCTCGTGCGCCCACCGCCAGCGGCAGCGTGAACAGTGTCGTGCGGGCAAAGCCGTCGTCGATGTCGCCGTCGTATTCCGTTTGCACCAGAAAGTCGTAGCGGCCCGATTCCAGTTGTTCGTGGCTGAAGGGCGGCGCCACTTCGTTGAACGCCACCGATACGCGCGGCATGCGCGCCCGGAAGGCCGACAGCGCGGCGGGCAGCACCGTCAGCGCGGCCGAACTGATGGCCAGGTTCAAGCTGCCGCCTTCGCCGTCGCGCATCTGCCCGATCTCTTCCTGCGCGCGCCGCGCTTCTTGCAGGATCACCACGGCGCGCTTGTACAGCGCGTCGCCGTACGGGGTCAGTTCAACGCCGCGCGCGCTGCGGCGCACCAGTTCGGCGCCCACGCTTTGTTCAAGCTCGCGCAGGCTGCGGGTGGCGGCGGGCTGCGTCACGAACAGGGCGCGCGCCGCCGCGCGGATGCTGCCGTGCTCGGCGATCAGGACAAAGGCGCGCAATTGGCGAAGATTCATGGCGTGGGGATGGCGGGTGGAGAAAGTGGTGACGGGGCTGGGGTGGGCGGGGGTATAACAAAAAGCTTTCACTGGAACAAAAATACTGTCTTTTCCTTATCGTCCGCCATCCGTATATTCACGCGGACGGGGCAGGCAAAGCGACCGGGACATGACGCCCGGCGGCCATCAGCCCAACACGGCGCGGTCAATGCGTGACGCGCGCCGCGTGACGCGGACCATCGCCCCGGCAACGGACATCAAGGGGAAATCATGTCTATCGCCATCGGCGCCGATTCCGGCCGGCAGCATCTGCATTCATCGACGATGCGTCGGCGCGTCATTGCCGGCACCACCATCGGCAACGCGCTGGAGTTCTTCGACTTCACCGTTTTCACGTTCCTGATGCTGGTCATCGGGCCGCTGTTCTTTCCGGCTGCCTCTGGCTACGGCCAGTTGCTGTTGACCACAGCCACCTTCGGCGTGGGCTTCCTGATGCGGCCCGTGGGCGGCATGCTGATCGGGTCGTACGCCGACCGCCACGGCCGCCGCGCCGCCATGACGCTGACGCTGTGGCTGATGGGGCTGGGTTGCGCGCTGATCGCCGCCGCGCCCACCTATGCGCAGATGGGCGTGGCCGGGCCGGTGCTGATGGTGCTGGCGCGGCTGATCCAGGGTTTTGCCGCCGGTGGCGAGGTGGGCGCGTCCACCACCTTGCTGGTGGAACACGCGCCGGCCAACCAGCGCGGCTTTTATTCCAGCTGGCAGTTCGGCAGCCAGTCGCTGGGCGTGATGCTGGGCGCGCTGACGGTGGCGCTCTTGACCGCCACGCTTAGCCCCGAACAGATGCAGGCGTGGGGCTGGCGCGTGCCGTTCGTCATCGGCATCCTGACCGTACCGGTGGGCGCCTACATCCGCCGCAACCTCGAAGAAACGCTGGAGGCGCCGGAATCGTCGCCGGGGAATCACGCCCGCCAGGCGGTGCAGGCGGGGCATACCACCCCCGCCGCGCATTCCCCGGCCAGGGCGGCCGACTCGCGCCTCACCCCGGCGGCCTCCACCGCGCCGTCCCATCAACCGCTGCGCCGCGTGTTCACCGAGCACAAGGCGCTGGTCGTCAAGGGCATCCTGCTTGTCATCGGCGGCATGGTGTGCGCGCAGATCATCGGCTTTTACATGCCCGCCTACGCCAACAAGCAGCTGGGCCTGCCCGCCACGTCCACGCTGTTTGCCAGCGTGGTGCTGGGCGCCATCGGCTTTTTGATCGCCCCGTTTGTCGGCATGCTGGCGGATCGCGTGGGGCGCAAGAAGGTCATCTTCTGGTCGCGCGCCGCCACGGTGTGCGCTTTGCTTCCGTGCTTTGAATGGCTGGTGTCCGCGCCCAGCACGGCGCGGCTGATGACGGTGATTGCGCTGCTGGCCGTGTTGCTGGCCTTGCAGACCGCGCCCGTCATCACGATGCTGCCCGAGCTGTTTCCCAAGGCCGTGCGCACCACCGGCATGTCCGTCGTGTATGGTCTGGGCATCTCGGTCTTTGGCGGCTTTGCGCAGTTCTTCGTGACCTGGCTGCTGCATGTCACCGGCAACCCCATGGCGCCCGCCTGGTATTTGATGGTGACCGTCACGCTTTCCACCGTGGTGCTGTTCTGGATTCAGGACCGCACCGGCCATGCAATCGACACTCAGGAGGCATGATGCCCAGCAGTACAAGCTACTTTCCCCGCAGCTACGCCGAATCGCGCGAGCGCTTTGTGGCGGATGCCGAGCGCCTGGGCGCGTCCGTCGCGTCCTACCCGATCGAGGCGGTGGGAAGCGAGGGCGAAGCCTTGGCCACCGACGTTGCGCTGATCGGCGCGCCCGACGCCAAGCGCCTGTTGATCATGACGTCCGCCACGCATGGCGTCGAAGGCTTTTGCGGGGCGGGCTGCCAGTTCTCGCTGATGGACGACGCGCCGATGCTCAAGCGCGCGCGCCAGGCGGGCGTGGCCTTGCTGCTGGTGCACGCGGTAAACCCGTACGGGTATTCGTGGATGGCGCGTACCGACGAAGGCAACGTCGACTTGAATCGCAATGCGCAGCCCTTTGACGGCGCGCCGCTGCCGGTCAACGCCGGCTACGGCGCGCTGCATCCGCTGCTGCTGCCCACGCAATGGCCGCCGTCCGACGACAACCAGCGCGACCTGGCGCGTTACGTCGCCGAACATGGGCAGGCCGCCTTTGCGCAAGCCGTGTCGCGTGGCCAGTACACGCACCCCGACGGCTTGTTCTACGGCGGCGCGGCGCCGGCGGCCTCGCTATCCAACCTGCGCCGCATCCTGCAAACGCATGCCAGCCCCTATGCACATATTGGTTGGATCGATGTGCACACCGGCCTGGGGCCGCGCGGCCATGGCGAAAAAATCTACGCCGGCCGCCGCGATGACGCCGAAGTGGCGCGGGCGCGGCAGTGGTGGGGCCTGGACATTGCCGTGCCGTTTCAGGGGACATCGGCTTCCGTGGACATCACGGGTCATCTGGCCAGCTTGATCTATCAGGCCTGCCCGCAGTCGTCGCCCACGCTGATGGCGCTGGAATACGGGACGGTGCCCTTTGACGACATCGTGCTGGCGCTGCGCGGGCGCAACTGGCTGCGCGCCAACCCGGATGCCCCGGCCGCGCTGCGCCGCGACATCCTGCAAGCCACGCAGGACGCGTTCTATTGCCACGCCTATGACTGGCACGGCATGGTGCTGGGGCAAAGCCGCGTGGCGGTGCTGCAAGCGCTGTGCGGGCTGGAGGCGGCGCGCTGAGGCGCTGACACGCCGGTGCGCCGATGCGCCGGTGCGCCGGTGCGCCGCTGCGCCGCTGCGCCAGCGCATGACGGACGGTGCCGAGGCCTCGGCACCGTCATTCTCATTGAAACCCCGGGTTGCACCTGCCCCTGTTTTCACACCGAGACGGGTTGCACCTGCTCGCGCCGCGCGCGTCGGGAATTACCCGCGTCGATGCGGCGTCGGGCGCGCAATGTTGGGTAATCCCTAGTTGAACGGCGCAGCAACCCATCGATATGCTTCGGTTAACCGAGAGAACCGAAGAGTTCCATGCGGAGGAGTTTTAAACCGAGCCGGCACCTCGCTGACAAGGAAACAGGATTTGCATAGCGCGCCTCCTTTGAACTCGGCCGTCACGGCCGCCCGGGTCAAGCCCATACGCGTGATCCCCTGGGCAACGTGGCTGCATCGAGTTTTCGTCGTACTGATGTATGCGTTCATGCTCTGCCCCATCGTGCTGGTGGTCTGGCTGAGCTTTTTCAAGGACGCCATTCTCTACTTCCCCCCGTCCGGCTACACGCTGTCCTGGTACGTCAAGGCCTGGGAAAATCCCGCGTTCGCCAACGGCTTCCTGTTCAGCCTGCAAGTGTCCCTGGTGGCCGCCGCCATCGGCGTGGTGATGGGCGTGCTGGCCGCGGTCGGCATTGCGCGCTACCGCTTCCAGGGCAGCAAGGGCATCAACACCTTGCTGCTGTCGCCGCTGCTGATCCCCGGCATCGTGGCGGGCGTGGGCATCTACCTGTTCTATCTGCGCGCCGAGGAAATGCTGGACCAGGACATCATCGGCACCTTCGGCGGCCTGGTCATCGCGCACGTCTGCCTGACGATTCCGTGGACGGTGCGCCTGGTCACCGCCGGCATGGCGGGGCTGGATGGCTCCATCGAGGAAGCGGCGCGCAACCTGGGCGCCAGCGCGCCCAAGGCCTTCATGCGCGTGACCCTGCCCATGCTGCGCCCGTCCATCGTGGCGGCGGCGCTATTCAGCTTCGTGGTGTCGTTTGAAAACCTGGAGCTGTCGCTATCGCTGGTGGGCCCGGGGCGCACCACGTTGCCGATCGCCATCATGCAGTACCTGGAATTCAATCTGGACCCGACCATTGCTTCGGTGGCTTCGGTGCAAATCCTGCTGTTGGGCATCATCATGCTTGTGACCGACCGCTATGTGAAACTCAGTCAGGTGGTGTAAGAAATGGCGAAGGTCTCAATCGAGAATATCCGCAAGCAGTTCGGCGCGGCGGTGGCGGTGTCCGACTTTTCCCTGGAGATCGCCGAAGGCGAACTCGTCACGTTCCTGGGGCCCAGCGGCTGCGGCAAGACCACCACGCTGCGCATGATTGCCGGCTTCATTACGCCGACGGCCGGACGCATCCGCATCGGCGATACCGACGTCACCCGTTTGCCCGTGCACAAGCGCGATACCGGCATGGTGTTCCAGCGCTACGCGCTGTTTCCCCACATGACGGTGGCCGAAAATGTGGCCTTCGGGCTGGAGATGCACAAGGTGCCCAAGGCCGACCGCGACGCCAAGATCCGCCGCGTGCTGGACATGGTGCGCATGACGGAATTGCGCGACCGCTATCCGCGCCAATTGTCGGGCGGACAGCAGCAGCGCGTGGCGATTGCGCGCGCGCTGGCTATCGAACCCAAGGTGTTTCTGCTGGACGAGCCGCTGTCCAACCTGGATGCCAAGCTGCGGCTGGAAGTGCGCGAGGAAATTCGATCGTTGCAGCAGCGCTTGGGCCTGACCACGGTATTCGTCACGCACGATCAGGAAGAGGCGCTGGCCATTGCCGACCGCATGGCCATCATGCATGACGGCATCGTGCAGCAGGTGGGCGCGCCCGCCACGCTGTACGAGCGTCCGGCGAATCTTTTCGTGGCCGACTTCCTGGGCAAGATGAACGTGTTCACGGGGCGCGGCCAGGCCGACAACCAGTTCCATACCGATGCAGGCCAGCGCATCGCTACGCCGGACGGCGCGGGTGCCACGCATGTGGGCGTGCGGCCCGAGCGGGTGCGCCTGGCCGAGCAGCCCCTGGGCGGCAACGCGCTGGCGGGCGTGGTGGAATCTTCGCTGTACCTGGGGTCGGTGCTGGAAGTGCGCGTGCAGCTGGAAGGCGGCAACCGCATGATCAGCCAGATCGTCAATGGCGGCGCAGGCCGCGCGCAACCGGCAACCGGCTCGCGCGTGTACGCGTGCTTCGAGCCGGAAGACTGCGTGGCCTTCACGCAATAGGAGCCGCCATGACGACCGCAACCGTAGACGGCCGGCCCAGCCGCTGGCTAGGGGCCGGGCTGGCCTTTCCCGCATCGCTGGTGGTGCTGGTGATCATCCTGGTGCCCATCCTGCAACTGGCCCGCTACAGCTTCAACCATTTCGATCCGGCGGAGCTGATGCAAACCGCCTTCACCTTCGAAAACTACGCCAAGTTCTTTGGCGACCCTTACTACCGCGACATCTTCTTCACCACCTTGTGGGTGGCGGCACTGTGCACGGTGCTGGCCCTGGTGCTGGGCTTTCCCGTGGCGTATTTTCTGGCGCGCACGCAAAGCCGGTACAAAAGCCTGTTTGTGATTCTGCTGGTGTTTCCGCTGATGGTGGGCAACGTGGTGCGCGCGGCCGGCTGGATGGTGGCGCTGGGCAACGCCGGCGTGGTCAATGCGGTGTTGCAGGGCCTGGGCGTGATCGACAAGCCCATCACGCTGATGTACACGCCCACGGCGGTGGTCATCGGCACCACGGCCGTGGTCATGCCGTACCTGATCCTGACATTGCAAAGCGTGCTCGAAGGCATGGACCTGTCCGTGGAAGAGGCGGCGCGCAATGTCGGCGCCAACTTCTTCACGACGTTTCGCCGCATCGTGTTGCCGATTGCCGCGCCGGGCGTGGCGGCGGGCACGATGCTGGTCTTTATTCTTTGCATGAACGCCTACGCCACGCCCGTGCTGCTGGGCGGCTCGGGCCTGACGATGATGGCGCCCGCGCTGTACGACCAGATCACCCGCGCATCGAACTGGCCGTTTGGCGCCGCGCTGGCCGTCATCCTGGTCTGCGGCACGCTGGTCATCGCACTGATATCGAACTGGCTGATCCATCGGCGCTACATCAAGACCATGGCGTCTTGAGCCCGAATCACAACAAGGAAATTTCATGGCATCCGTATTGTTCAAGAACGCGAACCTGCTTGATCCCTTGCAGGCCGAATTGCTGGAAGGCCACCATGTGCTGGTCGAGGACGGCGTCATCAAGGAAGTGTCGGACAAGCCCATCACCAGCGCCTCGGCGCAGGTGATCGACGCGGCTGGCCGCACGCTGATGCCCGGCCTGATCGACCTGCACGTGCACGTGCTGGCCACGCAGTTGAACCTGAGCACGCAGGGCGTGCTGCCCGATGCGCTGGTGATGATGCGCGCGGTGCCCATCATGGCGGCGATGCTGCGCCGCGGCTTCACCACCGTGCGCGATGCGGGCGGCGCGGGCTGGGGCCTGAAGTGCGCCGTCAACGAAGGCACGGTCAAGGGGCCGCGCCTGTTCATCTCGGGCCGCGCCATCAGCCAGACGGGCGGCCACGGCGACCCGCGCCCGCGTTCGGACCATCTGCGCCCCATGAGCTTTTGCGGCTGCTGCTTTCGGGCGGGCGACATCGGCCGTGTGGCCGACGGCATCGACGACGTGCGCAAGGCCGTGCGCCAGGAACTTCAGATGGGCGCGGACCAGATCAAGATGATGGCCTCGGGTGGCGTCGCATCGCCCACCGACCCGATTGCGTCCTTCGGTTATTCGGAAGAAGAAATCCGCGTCATCGTCGACGAAGCCGCCAGCCGCCAGACGTATGTGATGGCGCATTCCTACACCGCTGATGCCATCGAACGCGCCGTGCGCAACGGCGTGCGCACCATCGAGCACGGCAACCTGGTGGATGAGCGCGTGGCGCGCTTCATGGCCGAGAAGGGTGCCTTCGTGGTGCCCACGCTGGTGACCTACGAAGCGCTGGCCAACGAAGGCGCCGACTATGGCCTGCCGGCGGACTCGGTCGCCAAGATTGCCACCGTGCGCACCGCCGGCCTGCACTCGCTGGAAATCTACAAGAAAGCGGGCGTGAAAATCGGCTATGGCTCGGATCTGCTGGGCCCCTCGCAACGCCTGCAAAGCGACGAATTCCGTATCCGCAACGAAGTGCTTTCCACCCAGGAAGTGATTCAGTGCGCCACCACCACGGCAGCCGAAGTGTTGAACCAGGTGGGCCAGCTTGGCCGCATCCAGCCGGGCGCGCTGGCCGATGTGCTGCTGGTGGACGGCAACCCGTATCGGGACTTGTCCTGCCTGTTGGGGCAGGGCGAGCACATCGCGCTCATCATGAAGGGCGGCGAAATCGAACACAACGGACTGGGGGTGTAAGCGCCATGAGCGATCCCACGTTTTCGCAATCGGAAGTCGGCGAAGAATCCCGCGACGTCAACGCGGCCAAGGGCTGGCATCCGCCTTCGGCGCCGGTGTCGCGCGACCGTGGCCTGGGGCCGTTTCCCCGGCTGATCCTGCGCGGCGCAACCATCATCGACGGCACCGGCGCGCCGCCCTGGGGGCCGGTCGACATCGTGATCGAAAACGACCGCATCACTGCGCTGGTCAACGTGGGCACGCCGCACAAGGCTATCGACCCCAAGCGCCGCCCGGGGCCGGGCGACCACGAAATCGATTGCCACGGCAAGTTCGTCACGCCTGGCTTTGTGGACGCACACGCGCACATCGGCACGCCGTATCACGCCATGAGCGGCATCGTTCCGCCCGCCGACTACATCTACAAGCTGTGGCTGGCGCATGGCGTGACCACGGTGCGCGAAATGGGCGCGATGGGCGGGCTGGGCTGGACGATGGAGCAGCGCGAACTGTCCGCCGCCAACAAGATCGCCGCGCCGCGCATGGTGGTGCACAGCGTGTTTCCCGCCGTGAACGACCGCGTCAAAACCATCCACACGCCCGAGCAGGGCCGCGAATGGGTGCGCAAGCTGGCCGCGCGCGGTGCGGACGGCATCAAGTTCTTTGGCGCGCCGCCCGCCATCATGGAAGCCGCGCTGGACGAAGCCGCGCAACTGGGCCTGCGCTCGGGTTGCCACCACGCGCAGATGGCCGTGACCCGTGTGAACGCATTGAAGTCCGCGCGCTGGGGGCTGACCAGTTCCGAACACTATTACGGCCTGCCCGAAGCGCTGTTCGAAGACCGCGTCGTGCAGTCGTTTCCCACGGACTACAACTACAGCGACGAGTACTACCGCTTTGCCGTCGCCGGCCAGACGTTCATGCAGGCCGCGCAGCCGGGCTCGGCCAAATGGCGCCAGGTGATGGACCAGTTCCTGGAGCTTGGCCACACCTTCGTGCCGACCTTCAATATCTACGACGCCAACCGCGACCTGATGCGCGCGCGTCGCGCGGACTGGCACGACGACTACACCTGGAAGGCAGTGTGGAAGTACTTCCAGCCGCAGCGCGGCGGGCATGGCGCCTACTGGTATCGCTGGAGCACCACCAACGAAATCGAGTGGAAGCAGAACTACCGGCTGTGGATGCAGTTCATCAACGAATACAAGAACCTGGGCGGTCGGGTGTGCGCGGGCAGCGATTCCGGCTTCATCTTCCAGATCTACGGCTTTGGCTTCGTGCGCGAACTGGAACTGCTTCAGGAAGCCGGCTTTCATCCCATTGAAGTGCTGCGCGCCGCCACCTCGCAAAGCGCCGCGTTGCTGGGCATCGATGACGACACCGGGTCGATCGATGTGCAAAAGCGCGCCGACCTGCTGATCCACGATCAAAATCCGCTGACCGATTTCAAGCTGCTGTTCGGCACCGGCGCCATGCGCCTGAACGACGAGACGGCCAAGGTCGAATGGCAGCGCTGCCTGCGCACCACCATCAAATCCGGCGTGGTGTACGACACCGCCGAACTGCTGGCCGACGTGCGCAAGATGGTCAAGGACAGCTGGGCGGAAGACGTGGATGGCGAACGCCCGCCGTTTGGCGGCGCGCCGTCGGGTTCGCCTTGCGACAGCGCGGGCGAGGCAGGCTGACATGGCCGTCGACCTGTTCCTGTTGTGCGGTTTCCTGGGCAGCGGCAAGACCACGCTGCTGGTGGATTACCTGCGCGATCCGGCGTCCCGCGACACCGGCGTCATCGTCAACGAGGCAGGTGAAATCGGCGTGGACGGCGCCATCGTTGCAAACGACAGCGACAACGTGCCGATGACGCTGATGGCCAATGGCTGCGTGTGTTGCTCGTTGCGCAGCGACCTGGTCTATACCTTGTCGGCGTTGCTGGACGCGCCGCGCCCCGAGGGCGAAGGCCCGTTGCAACGCGTGATCCTGGAATGCAGCGGGCTGTCGCGGCCCGGCCCGATCATCGCGTCGCTGGCCGACCCGGAACTGGCCAGCCGGGGCTTGCGGCTGACGGTGGTGTGCACCGACGATTGCGCGCGCGACCCGGATGCGTTGGCCGAGATGGATGAGGCCATGGCGCAGTTTGGCGCCGCGCACCGCATCGTGCTGACCAAGACCGATCTGTTGCCGGCATCCGAGCTTGCCGGCCGCGCCGCGCGCGCCGCCGCGCTGAACCCGCTGGCCGATGTCATTGCCAACCCCGACCGCCGGAGCGCCGTGCAAGCCGCCTTTGCGCTGTCGCAAGGCGTCGCCGACTTGGCCGGGCTGGCCGCGCGCATGCTGATCGCGTGCGGCGCCGGCGCCAATGCCGCGCACCCGCGCATCCGCGTGATGGCAGCGCGTGCGCGGGACGGCATGAGCTGGACCGATTTTTCCGAATGGCTGGATAACCTGGCCGGCTTGTGCGGCGAACGGCTCTTGCGGCTCAAGGCCGTAGTGCGCGTGACGGAATGCGCCGAGCCCATCCTGATCCAGTCGGTAGGCACGACCTTCAGTGCGCCGCAACGGCTGACGCGTCAGCCCGATGCACGCGATGCCATCATCGTCATCGCGCGCGACATCGACGCGGCCGAAATCCAGGCGCTGGCACCCGATGCGCCGGTCCAGATGCTGGTCTGACCGGTTTGAAAACCCAAGGCGCGCGGGCGGGCACAGCCGCTTGCGCGCCACCGTAGCAAGTCGTCAGTTCCCCTTCGATACGAGGTTGTTATGCAAGAGAAAAACCTGACTCGCCGTGGCTTCATCAAGACCGCCTCGGGCCTGGCCCTGGCCCCCGCGTTGGGCTGGGTGCCCGGCATGGCGCACGCCGCCGAAAAAGACCTGGTCGTGGGCACGTGGGGCGGCGATTACCAAAACCTGCTTCAGCAGATCATCAACCCCATCGTCGACAAGCAAGGCGTGAAGGTGGTGTACGACACGGGCAACGCCGTGGGCCGCGTGACCAAGTTGCGCGCGGAAAAGAATTCGCGGCGCGGCAGCATGGACGTGGCCCTGCTAGGCGAAGTCGATATGTATGACGCCGAACGTTCCGGCACGCTGGAGCCCATCGACGTCAAGAAGCTGCCCAACCTGGCGCACGCGATTGCCGCGCTGAAAACGCCGTATTCGATTCCGCACATCTTCAGCGCGATGACGCTGGTGTACAACACCGAAAAATTCCCGACGCCGCCGGACTCGCTGCAAGTGCTGCTGGACCCGAAGTGGAAAGGGCAGGTGGGTTTCTCGGACATTCTGTACCTGTACAACTCGGTCTTCGTCGGCCTGGGCGCGGGTGGGGACACCAAGACGTTTGACGGCGGCAAGCGCTTCCTGGCCAAGCTCAAGCCCAATGCGCCGCGCATCTATCCGTCCAACGAGGCGGTGGCGTCCGCATTCAAGTCCGGCGAAATCGCCATCGCATGCATGTGGAAGGCGCGCGCATTGCAGTGGAAGGACAGCGGCCTGCCGCTGGGTTTCGTGATCCCGAAGGAAGGCTCGGTGCCGGTGTCGTTCGAAGCGGGCGTGGCCAAGAACAGCCGCAACAAGGACGCGGCGTGGGAATACCTGAACGCCATGCTGGACCCGCAAGGCCAGATCGGTTTCGCCGAAAAAATGGGCTACGCGCCCACGGTGACCAACGCGACACTGCCCGAGAACCTGAAGCGCGTCGGCTTCACCGATGCCGAAGTCAAGCTGCTGCACGCGTACGATTTGAAGGGCCTGACCGAACGCAAGGCCGACATCCTGGAATTCTGGAACAAGGAATTCAAGGCGGGTTGATGGGGCGGATGATGTGGCGGCGGGGCCGGGCGCCCGGCCCGCCCGTCGCCGCGCTTGCCGCAATCATCCCCGCCGCGCCGCCTCGATCCGGGCGACGTCGATCTTGCCCATCGTCATCATCGCTTCGAACACGCGCTTGGCGGCGGCGCGGTCCGCGCCCGTGTAGGCCTCGGTCAACACACGCGGCGTGATCTGCCAGGACAAGCCCCACTTGTCCTTGCACCAGCCGCACTCGCTTTCCCGCCCGCCGTTGCCGACGATGGCATTCCAATAGCGGTCGGTTTCTTCCTGGTCGTCGGTCGCCACCTGAAACGAAAACGACTCGTTGTGCTGAAACGCCGGCCCGCCATTCAGGCCCAGGCACGGGATGCCCATCACGGTGAACTGCACGGTCAGCACTTCGCCTTCCTTGCCTGACGGGTAGTCGGACGGCGCATGATGCACCGCGTCCACCGAGCTATCGGGAAACGTCTGCGCATAGAACCGCGCCGCCTCCAGCGCGGTGCCGTCGAACCAAAGGCAAATGGTGTTCTTGGGAATCATCGGGAGTCTCCTGGTGGGATGAGAACCCGTTGACGCCTGGCGTCCGAACAACCGGCGCGCATCGCGTGCAGGGTCTCGTGATGTCGAGAATACTCTGTGTTTTCGCGCAAAGGTCCAGGAGGCGCTCGTCGATACGCGTCCAGCGGTTTCCCACCAGGAGGTGATGGCCGAGGCGCGTGCCTTGATCGGCAAAAAGAAGCATCGTGCCGGTTCTTGAATGGCGCCAGACGGCTCGCGAAGACCTGCTGGCGATTGTTGAATACATTTCGGACGACAGCCCGGCGGCTGCGCTTCGCTTGCTTGATGAGATTGAGCAGAAGGGCGCCAAGTTGCGCCGGCGTCCACGGCTTTATCGCGTGGGGCGGGTCGCGGGAACCAGGGAGATGGTGGTCAAGCCCCAAAACTTCATCGCGTTGATTCTGAAATGTTATATCATTCGTCCGCCGTTTGTAATGATATAACATCCGAGAGAACGTAGATGAAAGGCAAGAAGCTGGGGTTCAAGAAGGCAGGCCGGGTGGCAGCGAAGGCGCGCGGGCCGCGTCGGGGAAGCCTGAAACCGTTGGTGTGTTCGTTGATGCTGATCGCGCCGGTGGCGCAGGCCGAGAGCGATGCGGACGTCAACCGCGCCAAGACGTTGGCGCCCATTACCGTGTCGGCCAATCCACTGGGTCTGGACCTGAACAGCACCACGCTGCCGGCGTCCGTGCTGGAAGGCGACGCATTGATTGAGCAGCGCACCGGTACGCTGGGCGAAACGCTGAAGAACCTGCCCGGCGTGAACAGCGACACATTTGGCGGGGGCGCCAGCCGCCCGGTGATTCGCGGCCAGACCGCGCCGCGCGTGAAGGTGCTGTCCGATGGGTCCGAAGTGATGGACGCATCCAGCATTTCGCCGGATCACGCCGTCACCGTGGAACCGCTGCTGGCCGAGCGCATTGAAGTGCTGCGCGGGCCGGCCACCTTGCTGTACGGCGGTGGTGCGATTGGCGGCGTGGTCAACGTGGTCGACAAAAAAGTGCCGACCGCCGTGCCGGAAAAGGGCGTCGAGGCCGAAGCGGAACTGCGCGGCGCAACCGGCACGAAGGAACGTGCGGGCGCCGTCGGCATCACCGCGGGCGAGGGCCAGTTTGCCGTGCGCGTCGAAGGGATGAAGCGCCGCACCAGCGACTACGACGTGCCCGACTGGCCGGGCGGCAAGCTGGAAGGCTCGTACAGCGAATCCGCGCAAGGCTCCGTCGGCATGTCGTGGATTACGCCGCGCGGCTACGTCGGCCTGGCGTTCACGCATCTGGAAAGCAAGTACGGCTTGCCCGGCCACAACCATGAATACGAAGGCTGCCACCCCCACGGCACGCATTTGCATTGTGGCGGACACGACGATCACGACCACGAAGAAGAAGGCCACGACCACGACCACGATCACGAACATGGCGGCGTGCCGTACGTGAAGCTGCGCAGCAACCGCCTGGACCTGCGCGCCGAATACCAGGACCCCTTCGCCGGCTTCGAGAAAATCCGTGTGCGCGGTGGCTTGACGGACTATCAGCACGACGAGATCGAAGGCGGCGAAGTCGGCACGCGTTTCAAGAACAAGGGCTATGACCTGCGCGTGGAATTGCAGCACAAGCCCATCGCCGGCTGGCGTGGAGTGATTGGCATGCAGAACGCGTATAGCGACTTCAGCGCAGAGGGCGAAGAAGCCTTCCTGCCCCGCAGCCGCACGCGATCAAACGGTTTGTTCGTGCTTGAGGAATACCAGCTGAACGACTGGCGCTTCGAAGTGGGCGCGCGGCAGGACTGGCAACGCATTTCGCCCGAAGGCGGCGCGCCGCGCAGCAGCCTGTCCGGCACGTCGTTGTCAGCCGCCGCCATCTGGGACTTTGCGCCGCAGTATTCCGTGGCACTGTCCTTGTCCCGTTCGCAACGCTTGCCCAACGCGCAAGAGCTGTACGCCGATGGCGTGCACCTTGCCACTAATACGTATGAACTGGGCAACGCGGACCTGGGGCGCGAAACGTCCCACAACATCGACCTGACGTTGCGCAAGCATGCCGGCGACACCACGTTTTCCGCCAGCGTGTTCCACAACCGCGTGAAGAACTATATCTATGCCAACACGCTGGACCGCTACGAAGACTTTCGCCTGATCGAATACACGCAACGCGACGCGGAATTTACCGGCGTGGAAGGCGAGCTGCGGCACCAGTTCACGCCTGTGTTCTCGGCCGCCGTTTTCGGCGACTACGTGCGCGGCAAGCTGACGGGCGGCGACGGCAACCTGCCGCGCATTCCGGCGGCACGCGCCGGCGTGCGCGGCAACGTGAAGTGGCAACAGTGGTCGGGCGGCGTGGAATACGCGCGCGTGTTCTCGCAGAAGGACATCGCGTCGTACGAAGACAGCACGCCGGGCTACAACATGGTCAACGCCGTAGTGGCCTATCGCGGCCGCTATGGCGACACGGGCTACGAAGTCTATGTGCGCGGCACCAACCTCTTGAACAAGCTGGCCTACAACCACGCGTCGTTCATTTCCTCGGTGGCGCCGCTGCCGGGTCGCAGTGTGATGCTGGGCGTGCGCATGACGTATTGATGCAGTGCGGCACACCACGCGGGGATCGCGCGCATCACTTCGCGTGGTTCCCGCGTGCAAATCGATTGCACGAAACCGGCCGGCGGTGTGCTAAGTTGCCGGAATTCCCGTTCGGAATTCCCGCTGGAACCCCAAGCCGCCGCCATGCTGAAATTCGCCGCCAACCTATCCATGATGTATCAGGAATATCCGTTCCTGGACCGTTATGCCGCCGCCGCGTCGGATGGCTTCACGGGGGTCGAATGCATGTTTCCGTACGCCGAACCCGCCGCCTTCGTGCGGGAACGGATGGACGCGGTGGGCGTGTCGCAAGTGCTGTTCAATGCACCGCCGGGCGTGACGGCGCGCGGTGAACGCGGGCTGGCGGCATTGCCCGGCCGGCAGGCGGAATTCCAGGCGGGGATTGAACATGCCTTGTCGTATGCGACGACGCTGTCTTGCTCCAATGTGCACGTCATGGCGGGGTTGGCGCCCGACGGCGTGCCGCGCGAATCGCTGCTGGATTGCTACCGGGAAAATCTGGATTGGGCGGCGCGCCAGGCGCGATCGGCGGGTGTCACGTTGCTGATCGAACCCATCAACACGCGCGACATCCCGGGCTACATCCTGAACCGGCAGAGCGAGGCCCACGCCATCGTGCAGGCCGTGAACGCCTCGAACCTGAAAGTGCAGATGGACCTGTACCACTGCCAGATCGTCGAAGGCGACGTCACCACCAAACTGCATGAGTACCTGCCCACGGGCCGCGTGGGCCACGTGCAGATCGCGGGTGTGCCGCACCGCCACGAACCGGATCGCGGCGAGCTTGATTACGGCTGGGTATTCAACGTACTGCGCGCACTGGACTACAGCGGCTGGATCGGCTGCGAGTACCGCCCGGCGGGCCACACGTCGGCGGGCTTGCGCTGGCTGAACGCGGCGCGCGGCTAATCGCGGCGCGGCTGAACGCCGCGCTGTCCCTGTCCCCTGTCGCCTTCTTCTGCCCTCATTTCCCCCTGCATTGCCGCCCGAAACGCCGGGCTTGCGGTCGTGCCGAAAATAGTTAATATGTTAAGCAAAATAAACGCAAACCAAGGTCGAGGAGGCCGGGACATGATGACAAGCATCTTGCCACGCACGTGGCGGGCCGTGGCGCTGACCAGCGCCGCTGCATGGTTCAGCCTTGCATGCAGCGTCGCTTCGGCGGGTGAATTCCCCGACCATCCCATCCGCTGGCTGGTGCCGTTCAGCGCGGGCGGCGGCAGCGATATCGCCACGCGTATCGTCGCCAGGCACGTGGGCGAATCGCTGGGGCAGACGGTCGTGGTCGAGAACCGGCCGGGTGCCGCCACCATCGTCGCCGCGCAAGAGACCGCGCGCGCCGCGCCCGACGGCTACACCTTGATGACCGCAGGCATGAGCACGCTGGCCTTGAACCCCTGGCTATACAAGAACCTGCCCTATGACCCCGCCCGCAACCTGACCCCGGTGTCCACGCTGGTGTCCCTGCCGATCGTGCTGGTGACCTCGCCCACTTCCGACCTGTCAGACATGCCCGCCGTCATGCGCTACCTGCGCAGCGACAAGCCGGGCAGCTATGCCTCGCTGGGCGTGGGCAGCCCGCATCACCTGGCCATGGAGCTGTTCCTGGAATCCATCGGCGGACGCGCCACGGCAATTCCGTACAAGGGCACGCCGCCCGCCTTGCAGGACGTGGCGTCGGGCGTGGTGCCGATGATGATGGCCGACCTGGCCGCCGCGCGGCCGTTGATCCAGGCCGGCAAGCTGCGCGCCATCGCGGTGCCGGCCGCGCAGCGCTCAGCCCAGTTACCCGACGTGCCGACTTTTGCGGAAGTGGGCGGGCACACGTTCGAGGCGGCGGCCTGGCAAGGGGTGGTGGCGCCGGCCGGCACGCCCGCACCCATCGTCGATAAGCTCAGCCAGGCCATCGTGGCCGCGTTGAAGTCGCCCGACGTGGTCAAGCAACTGACCTTGCAGGGCATGGAACCCACGGGCAGCACGCCGCAAGCCTTTGCCGACTATGCGCGCGCGGAAAACGAACGCTGGGGCGCGGTGATCCGGCACAAGGGCATTTCGGCGGAATAGCGCGGGATCAGTCGCGCCTGGGGCGCTTAGTCGCGCACCCTGGCGCGGCGCTTCTTGCCGCGCTGCGCCGTGGCCGCGCAACCCGCCGACGCGATGACGATGCCGGCAATTGCCAGCCATTGGGTTTGCGACAAGTGTTCGTTCAGCACGATCACGCCGGCCAGCGCGCCCATGGCCGGCTCCATGCTGAGCAGCACGCCAAACGTCTTTTGCGGCAGGCGCCGCAGCGCGATCATTTCCAGCGAGTAGGGCAGCGCGCTGGACAAAATGCCCACGCCAATGCCCGCCAGGATCAGCTTGGGGTCCAGCAAGGCCATGCCCGCATGCGCGACGCCCACCGGCAAGGCCACCATCGTGGCCGCCAGCAAACCCAGTGACGTCGCCTGGCCGCCATGCACGTTGCCGGCCATTTTTCCGAAGACGATGTATAGCGCCCAGCACACGGCGGCGGCCAATGCGTAGGCAATGCCGGTCGGGTCCAGGTCGTGCAGCGACTGGCCGGTGGGAATCAACAGCACCAGCCCTGCCAGCGCGCAGCCGATCCACACAAAATCAATCGCCCGCCGCGACATCAGCACGGCCAATGTCAGCGGGCCGGTGAATTCAATGGCGATGGCGATGCCCAGCGGCAACGTGCGCAGCGCCATGTAGAACAGCAGGTTCATGCAGGCCAGCGTCACGCCGTACAGCGCGATCTTCGCTGCGTTTTGCCGGGTCAACGCAAAGCGCCACGGACGCCAGAACGCAATCAGGATGATGGCGCCGATAACGATGCGGTAGGCGGTCGTGCCCTGCGCGCCCACCTGGGGAAACAGGGACTTGGCGAACGACGTGCCGATGCACAGCGATGCCATCGCGCCGATCAGCGACAGGGTGGGAAGCAGGGTCGAGCCCGAGGCGTTGTGCCCGGTGTTCAAGGTGGCGGCGGTCATGGGTGCTAGGTAACGCTCAATGCAGGAACGCGCGGACGCGCAACGAAAAACGAAGGTTCAAGGCGCCAGCGTGGCGGCCGTGGAGTAAAGCACATACAGCGCCAGGCCCAGCATCACGGCGCCCAGCAAGCCTTGCTGCATGCGCAAGAACCAGGGGTTACGCCCGACCCAACCACGAATGCGCGACGCGCCGTAGGCAAAGCAGCTGCCGTAAGGCAGGCTGAGTACTTTCATGGTGATGCCCAGCACCATCATCTGCACCCACACGGGGCCGTTTTCCGGCGAGGTGAACTGCGGCAGGAAGGCGATCATGAACAGCAGCACCTTCGGGTTCAGCAGGTTCGTCATGAAGCCCTGCCAGAACGCATCGCGCGCATCGCCCGGCCGCGCTGACAAGGACACGTCGGCCGCCTGCGCGCAGCGGATCATCGCCTTGATACCCAAGTAACCCAGATACAAACCGCCCGCTGCCTTGATCGCCACGAACAGCGTCGGAAAGGCTTGCAGCACCGACGCCAGGCCCAGCACCACGGCGGGCACCTGGATGAAACCGGCCGCCACGTTGCCCAGCACGCTGTGCAAGGCCGGGCGAAAGCCTTGCGTCATGCCGCGCGACAGCGTCAACGCCATGTCCGGGCCGGGCGTGAGTTTAAGCGCCGCGTCGGCGGCAAGAAAAAGCAGAAAAAGGTGGAGCGACGGCATTGCAACGGCGGCTGATTGGCGTGTCCCACGGCAGGGCACCGGGGACGGAGGGCTCTCAGTGTACGCACGCCCGCTGATTTTTTCCTGCGTCCGGCGGCGGCCAAATGAAGTTTCCCGTCGAATTGGGGCCGGACCTGTTCGCGCCCAGGATTAGAATCTGCGCAAGCCCGGAATCAACCCCGACCTTGGCCCGCAGCCCGCCCACAGCACGGGCCGTTATCCGGCCTGTAGTCCGGCCCGCCAGCCGAAGCCGCCACCGCGTTTCCGACCTCCCCCCGTTCCGAGACCCCAATGGAACTAGACGATTTTGATCTTCAAATCCTGCAAAGCTTGCAGGAAGACAACCAGCGCACCAGCCAGGACGTCGCCGAACGCGTGAACCTGTCGCCGGTATCCTGCCTGCGCCGCATGAAGCGGCTGCGCGAATCCAAGGTAGTGACGGCCGATGTGTCCGTGGTGGACCCGGCCGCCGTGGGGCGCGCCATCATGATGGTGGTGCTGGTGTCGCTGGAGAGCGAACGCGCCGACAAGCTCGACCTCTTCAAGCGGGCCATGCATGGCGCGCCCGAGGTCATGCAGTGCCTGGCGGTAACGGGCGAAGTCGACTTCGTGCTGACGCTGACCATGGCCGACATGGCCGAATACGACGACTTCGCCCAGCGCCACTTCTGGGGCAACCCGAACGTCAAGCGCTTCTCGACGCTGGTGGTGATGAGCCAGGTGAAGAACACGTTGACGGTGCCGGTGGCTACATCGGCTTGAGGCCCAGCGTCTGGATCATCTGGCGGTACTTGGCGACCTGAGCGCTGGCGTAGGCGTCTGCGTCGGGCTGGCTCATCGGCGCCAATAAGCGGCGCCCCTCGGCTTCCATGCGGGCGCGCAGGTCGGGCTGTTCCAGCGCATAGCCCACGGCACGACGCAAGGTGTCCACTTCGGCGGCGGGCGTGTCCTGGCGCACGCAGTAACCGCCCGCGATCGTGTAGACGAAATCGGGGATGGTCTTGCTTTGCGATATCAGCGGCAGCTTGGCCAGCGCAGCGGGCAGCGTGTCAGAAAAGCTGGTCAGGATCTTCAACTGCTGTTGCGCGGCCATGCCCTCCATCGCTTGCTGGTAGGGCAGTACCGCAAAATCAACCTGGCGTCCGATCAGGTCTTGCAGCGCGGGCGCCGCGCCGCGATAGGGCACGTGCAGGAACTCCGCGCCCACGCGCCGGCCCAGGTATTCCGTCATGATGTGATACAGCGAACCGACGCCCACGCTGCCGAAGGTCAGGGGGCTGGCGCCCGGTCGCTTGGCGTAGGCAATGAATTCGTCCACGGTATTGACCGGCAGGTCCGCGCGCGCGAGCAACACGATGGTGGCTTCGCTGATGGGCTGCGTCAGCCGGAAGTCTTCGGGCTTGTAGTGCGCGGCGGCGTTCAGGAACGGGCTGAGGATGACCTCGTTAGGCGACCCGTGCAAGAACGTGTAGCCGTCCGGCGCGCTGGTCAACACGCGGCGCGCGCCCAGCATGCCCGCACCGCCGCCCACGTTTTCCACCACCACCTGTTGCCCGAGCGCGTGCGCGATGTGTACGCCGAACTGGCGCGCGGACGCATCGCTGGCGCCGCCCGCCGGATACGGCACCACCAGGCTCAGCGGCTTCTTGGCCGGATAGTCCGCATGGGCCAGCGGCGTCATGGCACAAGCGGCAAGGCAAACGGCGGCCATCCGGGCCGGTAGATTCCAACGCATGCTGCTTCTCCCTTGTCATTTCTGTTGGCGCGCAGCCGGTTGTCCGGTCTGCCGTATGCAGTCTAGGCAGCGGCGATTGTTCGCATCAATGACTGGCGGGAGGTCCGATCATTGTGATTTTTGCATCGATGGAAGCGGCCGGCCAAGGCGCGGCCGGCCCGGGCGTGGCCGGGTCAGGCGCTGCCGGCTCAGGCGCGGCCGGCTCAGGCGCGGCCGGCCTAGGCGCGGCGGGACTCCAGGGCGGGAAAGGTCTTCAGGATGTGGCGCAGCATGCTGGCCGTGGCGGGCGGCAGATGCCGGCCGGCCAGGCTGATGACGTGCGTGCGGCTGTTGTTCAGGATGGGGTTGGCCAGCGGCAGCGACACCATCTGGCGAAACTGCGCGCCCTTGAGCGGCACGGACAGCGGGTTCACCACATAGCCCAGCCCCTGGCTGGCGAATTCCCACAGGATCTTGAAAGAGTTGGTCAGCAGCGCGGGCTTGAGCTTGACGTTTTCGTCCAGCTCGGCCGCCTGGATGTGCTGGCGCACGCCAAACGATTCGTCCATGGCGGCCCACCCGTAGGGCGCCAGGTCGGCCAAGCGCAACGCACGGCGCGACCGCGCCAGCGGGTGGTCTTTGTGCACGTGCACGCGCATCGGCGCGGCGCGCGAATAGTGCGACCGCAAGCGCACATCGTTGGGCGGCTGAAAGGCCAGCGCAATCTGTACGCGCTCTTGCACCAGGCAACGCACGGTCTCGTTAGTGCCGGCCACGTGGATGCTGTAGGTGATGTCGGGGTGCTTGCGCACGAAGGACAGCAGCACGGGCTCCAGCACCATGTCGACAAAGCCCTCGCCCAGCGCCAGTTCCACGTGGCCACGCGTTGCGCTTTTCAGGTTGTTGACTTCGGCCTGGAAGGATTCGTTCAGGTCCTGCTGACGGCGGGCGAACAGCGCCACCAGGCGCCCGGCGTCGGTAGGCACCACGCCGCGCCCACGGCGTTCCAGCAGCGTCAGCCCGGTGTCTGCCTCCAACCGGGCGATGGCGCGACTGATGGCGGACGGATCGGTATTGAGCTGATCGGCGGCGGCGCGCAACGTGCCGGTTTCTATCACTTGCAGCAAGCAGAGCGTCCGTTTGAACTCCAGGACATCATCCATGATTGGTTTCCATGACGGGCTTCCAAGAAAGACGCACCCCGCGTATTCGGCCGGATTGCATCGTTGCAAAAACCGCATCGATAAGACGCAATCATTGCTATCGGCTTTGTACCCGCGCCTGTCTATAGTCGATAGCCGTATTTCCCCCAAGCCTGCCTACGGAGAGACCGCAACATGGCTAACGTCCCATCGCCCATCAGCCCGGAACTGCTGCGCAACATGCGCGAATGGCGTCGCGACCTGCACGCCCATCCCGAAACCGCCTTCTGTGAATTCCGCACGGCCGACGTGGTGGCGCGCGAATTGGAGCGCGCGGGTGCCGCGGTGCATCGGGGCTTGGGCAAGACCGGCGTGGTCGGTACGCTGGCGCGGGGCGCGGGGCCGGTGATCGGGCTGCGCGCCGACATGGACGCGCTGGACATGCAGGAACTGGGCGACGCGTCGCACCGGTCGACCATTGCCGGCAAGATGCACGGCTGCGGCCACGACGGGCATACGGCCATGCTGCTTGGCGCTGCGCACCACCTGGCCGTGGACCCGGAATGGCGCGGCACGCTGCACCTGATCTTCCAGCCGGCCGAGGAACACGCGGGCGGCGGGCTGGCCATGGTGCAGGACGGCTTGTTCGACCTTTTTCCCTGCGACGCGGTGTACGCGCTGCACAACTCGCCCAATCTGCCGTTCGGCACCGTGTCCACGCGGGTGGGCACGGTGATGGCGAATTGCGACACGTATGAAATCAACGTCACCGGCAAGGGCTGCCATGCGGCGCAACCCGAGCATGGCATCGATCCCATCGTGGCGGCCGCGCAGCTGGTTACCGCCATGCAGGCCATCGTCAGCCGCAATGTGAAGCCCACCGACGCGTTGGCGCTAAGCATCACGCAGATTCATGCCGGCGATACCTGGAACGTGGTGCCCAACAGCGTCATGTTGCGCGGCAGTTGCCGCACGTTGACCGCCGCCACGCGCGACTTGGCCGAACGCCGCCTGCGTGAAGTGTGCGCGGGCGTGGCGGTGAGTTCCGGCGCCCGTATCGATGTGCAGGTGTTTCGCGGCTATCCGGCGTGCGTGAACACGGAAGCCGAGGTGCAGCTGGTGGTCCGTGCGGCGGCGCGCGTGGTGGGCGCGGACAAGGTTGATGCGGCTTGCACGCCGCGCATGGGCTCGGAAGATTTCGCCTATATGCTGCAACAGCGCCCGGGCGCGTACGTGTTTGTCGGCGCCGGGCGGCCAGGCGTTGAAAACCCGCCTGTGCATAACCCGTACTACGATTTCAACGACGACATTCTGCCGCTGGGCGCGCATTACTGGGTGGAACTGGTGAAAGCGGCGATGCCGGTTTAGCGCGGCGGGGGGCGGGGTTCTGACGGTTCGTGGGTGGCGGAAGGTGCGGAAGGGACGCGAGTAGTGCGAGTAGTGGCAGTAGAGGCAGCAGAGGCAGTAGAGGCAGTAGAGGCAGCGGACGCCGATTCGGCTGCCGCCGATGCGACGGGTGCGCCTGCACGCGCCAACGCCGCGCCCGCTTCCTCCGAGACCGTGCGCAGATGCAGATCGCGCTGCGGGAAGGCGATTTCGATGCCGGCCTGGCGCAGCGCATCGTACAGGCGCGTCAACAGGTCGCTGCGGATGTCGATCCAGCGGTCGAAATCGTACGTCCACGCGCGCACACTGAAGTCCAGCGTGCTGGCGCCGATGCCCATGAACAGTACCGTGGGCGCGGGGTCGGCAACGATGCCTGGCGTGTCGCGGGCGACGGCATCAAGCAGCGCGATCGCCTGGCGAGGGTCGGTGCCGTAGGCCAGGCCGATGCTGGCTTCAATGCGGCGGCTGCGGTCCAGCATGGTCCAGTTGGTCAGCTTGTCCGACAGCAGCGTGCCGTTGGGCACGATCACGTCGGCGCCTTCGAATGTCTTGATGCGCGTGGCGCGCATGCCAATGTCGCGCACCTGGCCGGACGTGCCGCTGATCTCTACCACATCGCCCGGTTGGATCGGCCGCTCGAACATCAGAATCAGGCCCGATACGAAGTTGTTCACCACGCCTTGCAAGCCAAAGCCGATGCCCACGCCCAGCGCGCCGAAGACGATGGTCAGCTGGCTGGTCTGGAAGCCCGCCGCCGACAGCGCAATGCCCAGGCCCAGCAGCAGCACCAGGTAGTACGACAGCGACGCAACGCTGTTGCCCACGCCACGCGGCAAGGCCATGCGGGTCAGCACTTCGTCGCGCAGGATCAGGCGGATGGTGCGCGCCGCCCAGAAGGCGATGATCACCGAAATAAAAAACAGCAGCACGTTGCCCAGGCTGATGGAAACTTCGCCGATGGTCAGCGTGTAGGACAGCACTTCGGTAACGAATGCATAGGTGGCGCGCAGGATGCGAAAGCGGTCCATCGCGTAGACGGCCCAACCCACCGCGGCCGTTGCGGTCAAGAGGCGGATCAGCAACTGCACCAGCGGCGGCGCGTGTTCGCGCCCCAGCCGGAAGCGCGAGATGCCTTGCCGGGTCAGCAGCAATTGCAGCAGGGTGATGATGACCGTCACGCCGGCATAAAGCACCAGCCCGAAGTAGCCGCAGCCGATCACCGCGCTGGTCAGCATTTCGGCCAGCGACACATTGCCGAACAGGTTCGCGACCAGCGACACGCCCAGCAAGGCGGCGGCGCCCCAGGCGATGGCGCGCAAGATGGACGCCAGCCGTGCCGAGGCGGCAGGGTGGACCTGACGGCGGGTGCGGTGCAGCAGCCACAAGATGGCGGCCAGCGCCAGCGCGGTCAGCGCCACGGTGGACAGGCGGTAGAACAGCGTGTTGGCCAGGAACAGAAAGCCCAGGCGCTCGGCCAGGAACAGTGCGGTGATTACGTGCGGCCATTGGTCCAGCTGGCGTCGCGCGGACGGCGGCAACAGGCGCAGCACCGGCACGGCGGCCAGCACCAGCGCTACCTGCTGCACCATCAACGGTGCGTCGGGCTCCAGCGCCAGCACGCCCAGCATCGATAGCAGCAACCAGGTGGACAAGGGCCGGCCCAGCACCCCGGCGGCGGTTTCGCTCATGACGCCCGCGCGAATCGCGTCGCGACTTTTTCTTGCCAGCCACAGCAGCAGCGGCAGCAGCAACAGTTGCAGCACATGCAGCGCGCGCTGATTGCCACTGCCCGCGGCGCCGTAGTCGCGCGCGAAGCGCACTTCGATGTCCAGGCCGGTGCGCAACAGGGCCAGGGTATCTTCGCCCGTGTCCTGCGATTTGCCTGCATCCCAGAGCGGTGGCGAATCGATGCGCATCAGCCGCGCGTCGATATCGTTGATGGCGTCACTGACCGCGCGGTGACCCGCCTTGATGCGTTCTTCGACGGCGTTGGCGCGCTGTTCAAGCGCGGCCTGGCGCGAAAGCGGAATGGACAGGGCCTGCGCCGCTGCCGTCAACTGCGCCTGGACGGCATCCACCCGGTCGGCCAGCGCGGGCGGCAGGCCGGCGGCGGAGGAAGAATCCTTGATGGCCTGCCATGCGGCGCGGCGGCGCAGCAGTTCGGCGGCGTCGCTGGCGTACCAGGCGGTAGCCTGGCGCAGGTCCGCCTGCCAGCGCGCCAGCCGGTTGGCGTCAAAGACCCAGTGCCGCTCCAGGCTTTCCACGCGCATGATGGGCAACGTGCGCAGTTGGGCAGGCTGGAATTCGTAGAGTTTTTCGTCGGCGGATTTGCCGATGGCCTCAAGCGCCGGGCCCAGGGTAGCGTCGGGGTCGGTCACGGCCACGCGCTGCAACACGCCCTCTGCGTAGCGGGTGTCGCTGTCCGCTCGCAATGGAATGTCCGCCATCTGGATGGCGGCGGGCGGGGCAGGCGGCGATGCGGAAGGTGGGTCGGCGATGGCCACGCGGGCGGCGGCCAAGGCCAGCAAGCCTAGGGAACATCCGAACAGGTACTTGAGGACTCTGGCTCGGACGCGCATGTCGCGACTCCGTAGGGATGCTGCGAGGCGGGGGGCAACCCACTCTAGCGCATCACCAGTCCGCCGTCCACGAACAGCACTTGCCCCGTCATGAAACCGCTCCAGTCAGACGCCAGGAACAGCACCGGCCCGGCGACATCCTCGGGGCGGGCGATGCGCCGCAGCGGCGTGGCGGCAATCAGTTGCTCGCGAAACGATTCTTGCGTGGCGCCGCTGGCGTCGGTCGGGTAAACCAGGCCGGGGGCCACGCAATTGACGCGCACGCCATACGGCCCCAGCTCAACCGCCAGATTGCGGCTGAATGCCACCAGCGCGGCCTTGGCAGTGGTGTAGTCGTGGTACGGCACCACCGGATGTTCGACCAGGTTGCTCGCGATGTTGACGATGCAGCCTTGCGCGCGCTGCTTGAAATGCGGCAGGGCGGCGCGGCACACGTTGAAT
The DNA here is from genome assembly GCF_001005835.2 of Achromobacter sp. LC458. NCBI lineage: Bacteria > Pseudomonadati > Pseudomonadota > Betaproteobacteria > Burkholderiales > Alcaligenaceae > Achromobacter > Achromobacter sp. LC458. The sequence continues at coordinate 48,262 of NZ_LBHW02000004.1, read as the reverse complement.
GCGGCGCCGACCGCGCCATCGAACTGCGATTGATAGTCCTGCCATTGCAGCGAGTCGAAAGCGGTGCGCTGGCGGGGGTCGAACGCGTAGGGCCGCAAGGCATTGTTGACGACGATGTCCAGGCGGCCGGCGTCTTGCACGATGCCGTCGACCATGGCGCGCACGGCGTCGGGCACGCCGACGTCCGCCTGCACGGCCCAGGCATCGCCGCCGGCGGCCTGGCATTGCGCGACCACGCTGTCGGCCGCGGCCGTGTTGCGCAAATAGTTGACGACCACGGTGGCGCCTTCACGCGCGAAGCTGCGCGCGATTTCGGCGCCGATGCCTCGGCTGGCGCCCGTCACCAGCACCACCTTGCCTGCGAATTTCAACGCCGCATTCATGTCATGCCTCCGGCAACAAGTGCGTGTCGACAACGGCGGCGATGTCGATGGGCTGCTTGATGAGGCCCAACGCGTGGTAAGCGTCCGCCGCCTGTTGCAGCAAGCCGATATCGATGGTGCCCAAGGGCCTGCCGCCGGATGCGATGGATGCGGCGTTGCGCAGCCGGATCACTTCCAGGTTGACGGCCAGATCGGTGCCGTCAAGGGCGCGCTTGCCGGCCAGTTGGGCCGCTTCTTCGGGATGCGCGATCATCCACGCGGCGCTGTCGCGATAAGCCTTCAGGAAGGCACGCAGCAGGGCCTGCTTTTGCGGCAGTGCCGACTCGCGCACGACGAACAGGTCGCTGGATACGTTCAGGGTGTCGCTGACCTGCATCACATCGACCTCGCCCAGGCCGCGCTTGCGCCCCACCAGCAAGCCGGTGTCGGTGGCGGCGGTGGCGTCCACTTGCCCTTGGAGCAGCGGCGCAAAGTTCAGCACGCCGGTGACGACGATTTCAACATCGGCTTCGGTAAGCCCGGCCTGATGCAGCATCACCAGCAGGTTCTGGCGCGTGCCGCTGGACAGGCTGTAGACGCCGATGCGCTTGCCCTTCAAGTCGGCCGGCCGCGTGATGTTGGCCGACTTCAACGACACCACGTTGAAGACGTTTTGCGGATAGATGTCGTAGATGGCGCGCAGCTTTTCGCCCTTGTCCAACGCCATGAAAAACGAGCCGGGGTCGGTGAAGGCCACGTCGGCCTGGCCGCTGAGCAGGTTGCGGATGGCGTCGCCACCGCCCGCGCCGGGCAGGTAGACAAGGTTGACGCCCTGCGCCTTGAAGAAGCCCTTGTCGGGCTCGGCCAGCAGGTTGGTGATTTCGCTGATGGGCTTGCTCCAGCCCGCCAGCGTGACGGTGCCGCTAATGGCTGTGGCCGAGGCGCCCTGGGCGCGTGCCGCCAGCGGCGCCACGGACGTGGCGGCAAGGCCTGCGGCGGCCGTCAGCAAGGCGCGGCGGGTGGGGGAAAAATGCATGGATGCGGTCCGGATGAAAGTCATGATTGATCGGCGTAGGGACGCAGCAGGCGTCGTTCCAGCATCAGCGTGGCCTGATAGCCCAGCAATCCGATGGCCGCAATGGCGGTCAGCGCGGCGAACATCAGGGGCGTGTCCATCATGCCTTGCGCGGCGATGATGACGGCGCCCAAGCCTCGGCTGGCGCCGATGAATTCGCCCACTACGGCGCCCACCAGTGCCAGCACCAGCGCCACGCGCAGTCCCGCCAGGATGCCCGGCAGGCCGGCAGGCAGCTTCAGCCGCAGCAAGGTTTGCGCGCGCGTGGCGCCCAGCATGCGAAACAGTTGCAGCCGGTTCGGATCGACCTGGCGCAGCCCGGTCAGCGTGTTTTCCATCAAGGGGAAAAAACAGATCAGCGCGGTCATGACCACCGTGGGCGCCATGCCGAAGCCGAACCACACCACGAACAGCGGCGCCAGCGCCAGCTTGGGGACAACCTGGCTGACGATCACGTAGGGCTTGAGCACGCGGTCCAGCAAGGCCGATTCGGCCAACGCAATGCCGATGCCCAGGCCCGCCGCGCCGCCGATAGCCAGGCCCAGCAGCATCTCGGCAAGCGTTGCGCCGATGTGCGGCCACAGGTAGCCGGTGGCCAGGCTGGTCCACAAGGTTTTTGCGACGGCGGACGGGGCGGGCAGCACCAATGCCGAGATACCGGCTTGGCGCACGGTGATTTCCCAGGCGCCAAGCAGCGCGACAAGCAGCGCCAGCGCCAGCACGCGGAATCGAATGGCGGGCGTCATGGGCGCGCCCCGGTCATGAATTCGTACACCTGCGCGCAGGTGGCGTTGAACGCGGCGCCGTGCCGCATGGCTTGCGTGCGGGGCGCGGGCAGGTCCACCGGCAGGTCGGCCAGCATGCGGCCCTGGTGCATGACGGCCACGCGGTCGCCCAGGTATACGGCTTCGCTGATGTCGTGCGTGACGAACAGCACGGTGGTATTGCGCAAGCGGCACATGCGCAGCAGGTCGTCTTGCAGCTCGCCGCGCGTGATGGCGTCCAGCGCGGCAAAGGGCTCGTCCAGCAACAGCAAGGCGGGTTCAAGAATCAGCGCGCGGGCCAGCGCCACGCGGCTTTGCTGGCCGCCGGACAGTTGGCGTGGGTAGTGTTGTGCGTGGTCGGACAGGCCCAGCATGGACAGCAGATCGTGCGCGCGCCGTGCGTCTTCCGGCAGCGGTCGGCGTTGCAAGGACACGGGCAGCAGCACGTTGTCGATTACGTGTTGCCAGTCCAACAGCGTCGGCGCTTGAAATACATAGCCCAGCTGCGGGCCGGGCGCGGCGGGCGTGCCGTCTTGCAGCACCACGCGGCCGGACTGCGGCGTCAATAGCCCGGCGGCAAGTTTCAGCAGCGTGGTCTTGCCGCAGCCGCTGCGGCCTACCAGGCAATGAAAGCCGCCGGCTTGCAGGCGCCAGTCGATGCCGTTCACGATGGGCGCGCGGCCGGGGTAGGTGTAGACCGCCCCGTCGATGTGCAGGAAGGGGCGGGACGGGTCCGCCATCATGGTTCGTACGGCGCGTAGGGGTCGGCGGCGGTTTCGGCGGACTGTTCGATTTCCGTCATGCGCACCAGGTCCAGCAGGTTGAAACGGCCGTCGTGATGCCAGCCCGCTTCGGGCATGCTCATCGCGCCAATCGCGCTGACGCGGGTAACGCCTGCCGCGCCCAGCTGATCGGCCAGGCGATACAGCTCTTCGGGCGTGGCGGCCACGCCCGCCGTTTGCAGGTAGTGGTGGTGGGGCGCCACGCGCGCCGCCACCTCATCCAGCATGTCGATACCGGCCACCACGATGCTGCGTTGCAGGGCCGTGGGCGACAGCGCGGGCGCGGTGTCCACATAAGAGACCGTCCACGCGGCATCGGGGTCGCCGATCAACACGTCGGCAGCGTTGGACGGCAACTGCCATTCGATGGACTGCCGCCATTTGGCCAGCGCCGCCGATTCGGCCAGATCCAACGCGCGGCGCGGAAAGCGGCGATGCAGATTGGCCAGCTCGCCCGCCAGGTAAGCCGCAAAGTCGCGCGGCGATACCAGGCCGCCACGCTGCACGTAAAAGATCTGCGGCGAATAACAGCCCTGCTGGTCGTAGCGCATCACGTCCCATGCCGCACGGCGCGCCAGGGCGGGGGCCTTTTGTGCGTCCAGCGCGGCCGCGCTGACCACGCCAAAGCCCAGCTTGTGGCCATGCGGCAGAAAGCGCGTCGTGACGGGCAGGCGGCGCTGGATGGCATGCAGGGCATCGTTACCGCCGTACGCCACGACGGTATCGGCCTGCGCGTACAACGCGGCGGCGTCGTCCTCGCCCGCGCCACGCCACCAGACCACGGCCAGGCAGTCGGCCAGCGGCGGGTGCACCTCGGCCAACAGGTGCGCGAACCAGCCGGCAAACAGCGGCTCGGCGCTGGGCAGCTTGCCAATATTGCCGGCCTTGACCAGCAGGCCGCAGATCAGGCTCCACAACGCCAGCGCGGGCACGTTGCCGGCCCAGCTGTGCACCAGCAATTGCGGGCCATGCGCGCGCACCGCGCCGCCCTTGGCCGCGGGCTGAAAGCCGTCCAGCACCTTGGGGTTGGCGAAGTCTTCGGCCACAAAGCGATGCAGCTGCGGCGCACGAAAGGTCTTGAAAAAGCCGGTCAGGCCCAACCGCACCATCTGCGCGTCATAGCCGCTGACGATCGGCAACAGCGCATCGGCTTGTTGCCGAACCGGGTCGTTGGGGTCCAGCAACCGGGCGATGGCGCGGTCGATGACGTTGATGATCTCCGACACCGTCATCGTCTTCAGATGCCGCGCGCTGGCCTGCTTGACGCGTTCGGCCAGCGCTTGCATCTGTGCGGCGGTCAGCACCGGCACGGCCACGTCCACGCGCCGGCCGTCCTGCTCGAAGGGCAGGGTCTGCCATTGGGCATCGGCCGAGGTCAGCCCCGGCAGATAGCCCGCTTGGACGCGTTGCACGCTCATGGCCGCGCCGACTGAATGAATGCTTCGACGGCCAGCGAGCAGCCCTTGGCCTGCGCGCCTTCAGCACGGCCCAGCAGCAAAAAGCCGCCATCGGCGGGTTGCCCGACGTCTTCAGTGAGGATGGTGCTGACCGAATTGAAGTTGCCCAGGTCGCAGTGCGCCAGGATGCCGCGTTCGCCCGCGGGCACGGTGCGGCCGCTGGCGGGGTCGACCAGGCGCGAGCGAATCCAGTGCGGCCCCGATTTCACGGAAGGGACGGTGGCATTGCCGTCGTCATAAAACTGGGTGCTGAGTTCGGTCATGCCATACATGTTGATGCACAGCGATCGCGGCACGCCCAGCAGCTCGGACAGCTCGGAATAAAAGGTGTCCAGCGGCAGCTCGCGCGACTGGCCCTTGTAGCCGCCGGTGTCCAGGATGCGGCTGCCCGGCGGCAAACGGAACGTGCGGCCCGCGGTGCGCAGCGCATCGATCACATGCACGAAGCTGAAACTGGCTCCCAGCAGTGCATAGGGCTGGCCGTCGCGTTCAGCCTCTTCAAGGCGGCGCCACAGCCCATCCAGGTCGATGCCCTGCGGCGACATGAAATAGCGGCTGTCTTCGGTGCCGAACGCGGTCTTGGCCAGGGCCAGATAGTGGGCCAGCGACGAATTGGGCATGGCGACTTCGTCCGGAAACAGAATGCCCATCGGCAGGCGCGGCGTGCCCCGCATGACGCGCGCGGCGAAATTGCGGGTCATGGACAGGTCGTAAACCTCAAGATGCGGGTGAAAGTGCCGCCCGCGCATATCGGCGCGTGTCGTGCCGCTGGTCATGAAGACACGCTCGTCGGCCCGAGGCGCCTCGCAGCGCAGCTCCATCGCCTTGAAGGCGTCGATGGGCACGGCGGGAATGTCGCTCCAGGTCTTCACATTGCGCACGGTCGCGCCGCGCCGCTGGCAAAACGCGCGATACGGCGCGTTGGCGCCATATTGATACGCAAAAAGCCGGAGCGCCATCCGGTCGAACTGCGCATCGGTGCAGCCGTCCTGGGCAATGAATTCAAGAAGTTCCGCGACGGGCGGGGCAGCGTTGTTCATGGGCGTTCGTCGATTCCGGTACAAGGAAGCTCCGAAGCCCGCCCGCGCAAGCGGCGCAAGGGCGCGGCAGGGTCGGACGATTGCTCTTCTTACGCCGGCATGAACCGGGTCAAGTTCGCGGGTCTGAATCTCAGCACTGGCGTGCACCCCGGAGCGAAGGCAATGTTAACCCGCTCTAGGGTTCGCCGCTTAGGTCGAATCCTTGCTGACCATCCATTCGGAAGGCTGCGGGGTCATAACCGCTGGCCAGGACGATGGAACGCACCTGGCATACGCCAGCCTCACGTAGCCGTTCGCAGTATTTGTGCAGCGAGGAAGCGTCCTCATTGAGGACAAAGGGAATGCGCTCGTGACAAGCCTGGGCAATGAGTTTGATGTCATCACGCGCAACTGCGCGCCCGGTGCCATCGCCCCTTGGGCCCAGCGCATTCCACAATTGGGCGGCTCGCTGCCCGTGCGGGATGTTGAACGGCAGGTGGCGAAACTTTTGCAGTGGTAAGTCGGTCAGTGCTTGCTTGATGCCGAATTCCGCGGCAACGACTGCCGAAAAATAAATCGGCAGAGACTCGTCGAGCATCTGCCGGAAGTACCGGGTGGCAATTTGGTGGTTGGGGCGAGTCGCGTCGACGAGCGAGATCAGATAGCTGGTATCCAGCAACACTGCTGCCGTCATGAGTCGTCGCCACGCAGTGATTCAACCCATCGTGTTGCGTCGGGTACGTCCGCCCAGGCCGCGGTGCCTTTGCGTACCATTCGCTGGAATTCATCGTCGTCGTACGCGGGGTGGTGCACCTCAAACGAGCGCAGATTCAAATTGCGCAATTCACCGGTTCGTAGATTCTCTTCAGCGGTCACGTGCAGCAAGGCTGGGCGATAGAGGCGATTTTCGCTCTCCTGTGCCAGTAATTGCTGAGTGGCGGCTACCGTAAGCGATTTGCCATTTTCAAGCACAAGGTGAACGTTCGCTTTGGTCTTGCCGCCCCAGTCCACGATTTTGCCGTGTAAGTACTTTTCCACGGTTACCCAAATATCGACGGATTGTTTGAAGTCTGACTGGGCATTGACGATCGTCAGCGCGCGCCGCGTGTTGTCTTCAAGGGCGTAAACACGATCGGGATTGTTGCGTGCCTGGGCTTGCCAGCGCTCGATGACCGCCGCGCGCCGGGGATCAATGACTTCGAGAGAATTCGGGACGGCTAAGCGTTCCACATCGGCCCAGAGCGTTGATGCCGCCAACAACCCTTCGGCGACTAAAACCAGCGACCCTTCTTCTATCGACACCAGCACTGCGGCCGGGTTGACCTCTCGGGTGGACCCTTGCAGAAAGTCGCTGACGTCTTTTTGAAACTCGCCAAGCAGGCTCAAGGGAACAGCCTTTGGGCCCACATCAACGCCGTTGATGCGGTCGCGCACAGCGAAGCGAAGATTGGCGGCCGGTTTCATACCGACGATTGTAGACCTCGTGCCCGGCTTTTTTGCCGGCATGTAATATTTTGCAAGCGGGCGCCGAGGCGGGGGTAAACGCCAGAATTTGGACGTAAAAAAATCCCCACAGCGGTGGAGATCAGGAGGGCTGGTGGCCTGGGGCGGAATCGAACCACCGACACAAGGATTTTCAATCCTCTGCTCTACCGACTGAGCTACCAGGCCAACACGTACACGGTGCAAAAAGCCCAGCGCGGCGGCTGGGCTTTTTTGGGACTTGATATTGCTATCGCAATCCCAATAATTCTTTTGGTGGCCTGGGGCGGAATCGAACCACCGACACAAGGATTTTCAATCCTCTGCTCTACCGACTGAGCTACCAGGCCAACGAAGTCCGCAACTATACACAATTTTTTTTGCCCACGCCAGCCGTAGGGGCGGATCCGCCAACTATTTTTCGCGCCGTCGCGCCTGCCGACTGTTGGGTGAATGGAACGGAAGGTGCGACGCAGGGTCGCGGAAGTGGGCGCAAATGGGCTGGGGATAACCCGCAGGGGTATAATCTTTCAGTCATTTTCGTGGCAGTTCTTTACGCATCCACATGTCGGTCGCTGTCCTTGCCTTCGGTCTGAACCACACGTCCGCGCCGGTTTCGGTTCGCGAACGCGTGTCCATGCCCGTCGATCTGGTCAAGCCTGCGCTGGAAGGTCTGCGTTCGGCATTCGGCGGTTCCGTCCGTGAAGCCGCCATCCTGTCCACCTGTAATCGCACCGAAATCTATTGCGCGGCCGACGGTCACGTCGCTGATCAATTGCCCGCCTGGCTGGCTGAACATAACCGCCTGGACGCCGGCACGCTGCGCCCGCACCTGTACCGCCATCATCAAGACGACGCCGTCCGTCACGCTTTCCGCGTGGCCAGCGGGCTGGACTCCATGGTGCTGGGTGAAACCCAGATCGTGGGGCAGATGAAAGACGCCGTGCGCGCCGCCGGCGAAGCCGGGTCGCTGGGCACCTTGCTGCACCAGATGTTCCAGCGCACGTTCTCGGTGGCCAAGGAAGTCCGGTCGCAGACCGCCATCGGCGCACAGTCGGTGTCCATGGCCGCCGCCGCCGTCCGCCTGGCCGAGCGCGTGTTCGGCAACCTGGACCAGGCCCGCACGCTGTTCATCGGCGCGGGTGAAATGATTGAACTGTGCGCCACCCACTTCGCCGCGCAACGCCCGCGCAGCATGGTGGTGGCCAACCGCACGGCCGAGCGCGCCGAAATCCTGGCCAACCGTTTTTCGGCCAGCACCATGAAGCTGTCCGACCTGACAGATCGCCTGTCCGAGTTCGACGTCATCGTTTCCTGTACGGCAAGCTCCCTGCCCATCCTCGGCCTGGGGATGGTGGAACGGGCTACGCGCCTGCGCCGCCACCGCCCCATGGTCATGATCGACCTGGCCGTGCCGCGCGACATCGAACCCGAAGTCGGCCGCCTGGACGACGTCTATCTGTATTCGGTGGACGACCTGGGCCGGCTGGTGCAGACCGGCACCGACGCGCGCCGCGCTGCCGTGGTGCAGGCCGAAGCCATTATCGAAACCCGCGTCCAGGGCTTCATGCACTGGATGCAGTCCCGCGAAGTGGTGCCCGTTATCCGCGACCTGCACCAGGCCGCGGAAGACGTCCGCGCCGCTGAACTGGAACGCGCGCGCCGCCTGCTGGCGCGTGGCGAATCGCCCGAAGCCGTGCTGGAACAGCTGGCGCACGGGCTGACGCAAAAATACCTGCACGGCCCGCTGGCGGCCTTGAACCGCAGTGAAGGCGACGACCGCAAGCAGCTGCTTGCCTGGATGCCGCGCCTGTTTCCCGGCCGCGATTCCCGCCGTTAGCGAATCTGCCCCACGCCCCGCCTCCTGGCGGGCGTTCGTCTTGTGGGCGCCCGCTATTCCCGTTTTTTCTTTGGTCATTCCCCCATGAAATCTTCCATGCGCAGCCGGCTGGAGCATCTGTGTAACCGCCTGACCGAGGTGGACGCGTTGCTGGCCCAACCGGAAACCGCGTCCGATATGGACCGTTTTCGCAAGCTCTCGCGCGAACGCGCCGAGCTGGAACCCGTGGTCGACGCGTTCACCGCATTTGCCCGCACTGAAGAAGACCTGGCGACGGCGCAGGAAATGCTGTCCGACCCCGACATGAAGGCCATGGCCGAAGACGAGATCAAGTCGGGCCGTGGCAAGCTGGAAAGCCTGGAAAGCGCGTTGCAGCTCTTGCTGCTGCCGCGCGACCCCAACGACGGGCGCAGCGTGTTCCTGGAAATCCGCGCCGGCACGGGCGGCGACGAAAGCGCGTTGTTCTCGGGCGACCTGCTGCGCATGTACACCCGCTATGCGGAAGCGCGCGGCTGGCGCGTCGAGCTGATGTCGGAAAGCGCCTCGGAGCTGGGCGGCTACAAGGAAGTGATCGCGCGCATTGATGGCGACGGCGCCTACGGCCGCCTGAAGTTCGAATCCGGCGCACACCGCGTGCAGCGCGTGCCGGCCACCGAAGCGCAAGGCCGCATCCACACGTCGGCCTGCACCGTGGCCGTGATGGCGGAAGCCGACGAGATGTCGGAAATCGTCATCAACGCCAACGACCTGCGCATCGACACGTTCCGCGCCAGCGGCGCGGGCGGCCAGCACATCAACAAGACCGATTCAGCGGTGCGCATCACCCACTTGCCGACCGGCCTGGTGGTGGAATGCCAGGATGACCGCTCGCAGCACCGCAACAAGGACAAGGCCATGCAGGTGCTGGCCGCGCGCCTGAAAGACAAGGAAACGCGCGAGCGCCAAAGCAAGGAAGCCGCCGAGCGCAAGAGCCTGATCGGCACGGGCGACCGCTCCGAGCGCATCCGCACCTATAACTTTCCGCAGGGCCGCGTGACGGACCACCGCATCAACCTGACGCTGTACAAGTTGCAGCAGATCATGGAAGGCGACCTGGAAGAACTGACCGGCGCGCTGATCGCCGAGCATCAGGCCGAGCAGTTGGCGGCGCTGGGCGACGACCTCTGACGCGCGCGCCATGACGACGCCTCAGCTCAAAAGCCTGCTGCTCGACACCCGCCTGCCGCGCCTGGAAGTGCGGATGCTGCTTGAGCACGTGCTGCAAAAGCCGCGCGCATGGCTGCTGGCGCACGACACCGACCCGCTGGACCCCGACGTTGCCGCCGCGTTCAACGCGCTGCTGGCGCGCCGGCTGGCGGGCGAGCCGATGGCGTACCTGCTGGGCCACCGCGAATTCATGGGTCACCGATTCACCGTGACGCCCGACGTGCTGATTCCCCGTCCTGACACCGAAGTGCTGGTGGAAACCGCGCTGGAGTGCGTGGCGGGTATCGCCGGGCCTGCCGTGCTGGATCTGGGCACGGGCAGCGGCGCCATTGCGATCTCCATCGCCCTGGCCCGACGCGATGCGCGTGTCATGGCGTCCGACGTCAGCGCCGCCGCGCTGAAGGTGGCGGCGGCCAACGCGTGGGATCTGACCGCATCGGTGCGTTTCGTGGAAGGCAGCTGGTTCGATGCGGTGCCGGCCGGCGAGGGTTTCGATCTGATCGTGTCCAACCCGCCCTATGTGGCCAGCAACGACCCGCATCTGGACCAGGGCGATCTGCGCTTTGAACCTCGCGGTGCGCTGACCGACGGCGCGAGCGGGCTGCAAGACTTGAGCCGCATCGTGACGGGCGCCGCCCAGCACCTGAGGCCGGGGGGCGCGCTGTGGCTGGAACACGGCTGGGACCAGGCGCAGGCGGTACGCGGCTTGCTGGCCGATGCCGGGTTCGAGAATGTGCACAGCCGCCACGACCTGGCCGGCATCGAACGAATTTCCGGCGGACGCCGGCCTGCCGCGCGCGGTTGACCCGGGCCGTCTGTTACAAGAGTTTGGCGCGGAAAACGCGTTTGGCCTGACCCGCTTCCGGGGATTTCGGGCGGATTTTTCCGCTGTACCTATAATTGGCGTATTCCGTTATGCCTGTCCAAGAGACCACCATGAGCGACGTTCAAGAATTCATCCGCGAAACCGTGACCCAGCACCCCGTTGTGCTGTTCATGAAGGGCACCGCCCAATTCCCGCAGTGCGGCTTTTCCGGCAAGGCCATTCAAATCCTGAAGGGCTGTGGCGTGAAGAAGCTGGTCACCGTCAACGTGCTGGAAGACGACGAAGTCCGCCAGGGCATCAAGGAATTCTCCAGCTGGCCCACCATTCCCCAGTTGTACGTGGCCGGCGAATTCATCGGCGGCTCGGACATCATGAACGAGATGAATGAATCCGGCGAACTGAAGACGCTGCTGGAGCAATCCGGCGCCACGGCTTAACGCCGCGATGCGGCGGCTTGTTATCGGCATCACCGGCGCCACGGGCGCGTTGTACGCGGTGCGCATGCTGCAAGCCTTGCGCGGCGTGGATGATGTCGAGACGCATCTGGTGGTGTCCGCCTCGGGTGTGCTGAACATCAAGCACGAGCTTGATGTCAGCCGCCACGACGTCTACGCGCTGGCCGATCACGTGCATTCGGTGCGCGATGTGGGCGCCACGCTTGCCAGCGGCGCGTTCCAGACCGCCGGCATGGTGATCGTGCCGTGTTCAATGCGCACGTTGGCGGCGGTGGCCCATGGCCTGTCGGACAACCTCATCACACGCGCGGCCGACGTCACCTTGAAGGAACGCCGGCGCCTGGTGATGCTGGTGCGCGAAACGCCGTTCAACCTGGCGCACCTGCGCAACATGACGGCCGTAACCGAAATGGGCGGCATCGTGTTTCCGCCGCTGCCGGCCTTCTATCACCGCCCGTCGTCCATTGAAGAAATGGTGGATCACACCGTAGCGCGCGTGCTGGAATTGTTCGACATCATCGTGCCCGGCCCGCATTGGGAAGGCATGAAGTAGCCAGGCCGCTGCCGGTGTGCCGCGTGAAATGAAACAGCCCCGCATGCGGGGCTGTTTGCATGGTGGCGGCGCCCCGGGCTTACTCCACCAGCCCCAAGCCATTAAGCGCTGCCAGATTTTCCGGCCATTGACGCGCGCGGGCGTTTTGCAATTCGATGCGCGCCCAGGCCATCCAGCCCGCCCATTCAATGCGCTTGTCCCACGCCGTGCCCCAGGCCTGCAAAGCCGCCAAGCCAGCTGCCGCATGCGTTTGGGCCGCGTCGAAATCGCCCGTGGTCAGCGCCAGTTGCGCCAGCAGCAAACGCGGTTCGCCCACCCACGGGTTATGCGCCACGGCGGCTTCCAGAAGATGGCGCGCGCTATCCATTTCCGTCAGCGGGTGCATGCGCGTGATGACCTGCCAATACAGCGCGCTGGCGGCGGCTTCGTCGCGCGGGCTGAGCGTGGCGCGGCATGCGTCGAACGCCGGCGGGACGGGGATGCCGGTATCGGCCGGCATGCCGGACAAGGGCGCCAGCAAGTGCGACAGCATCGACAGGATATTTGACGGCGGCTTCAGCGGGCCGGGCCACAACGACGATGCCCAGTTGGTTTTCAGATCACGCCGCTGCTGCTGCGGATAACCGGCGAAGATTTCGTCTTGCCAGCTGTGCCATTGTTCGCCGATGTCGGCGGCGGACACGACGATGAACGCGGCGACCTGGCGCGGCGTCAACGTAAATACCTGGCCATCGGTGCCTTCAAGCGTCATGCCCGCACTGCCCGTGCCTTGGCCCGCCAGCACGGCCTGCACGAACTTCGTGCGAGGCATGGCGCAGAACAGGCTGACCCATTCCTCGGCTTCGTCGCCCAGCACGTTGCGCAACGTCTCGCGTTCGCGCTCGCGGTCGAACAAGGTCAGGTCCACGTATTCGTTGCCGTACACGCTGTGGAACAAGCCCAGCATGCGCACTTCGCGCGGCTGGTTCCACAGCGCCAGCGTGCGGTACACGCCTAGCAGATGGTGCTTGAAGGTGCCGGCCTTGTGCCAGTCTTCACCGGCGCTGCGGGCGAACAGCAGGTCCAGCAACGCGGGCAGGTCCGCATCGATCGCTTGGTAGTGGTCGGCAAGCAAGGAGCGCGCGTGCGGGTGTAGTTCGGCGGATGTGGGCATGGCGTGAATGCGGATGATTGATGGCAGCCGCTATTGTGTCCGCATGACGCGGGCTTGTCATGGCGCGGCGCTTTATACGATTTCGCGCATATCAATATGAATATTCATCGCTTCCGGTTTTGTAGGGCGCTGCATAGAATCGCGGGTCATTCTTTCTACTTTCAGAGATCCCTATGCGCCCCATGCGCCTTCGCCATTCCCTCGCCGTATTCGCCGTTGTGCTCGGTTTTGCCGGCACCCAAGCCATGGCGCAGGACGCCGAACTGAAGGTGGGCGTCACCGTGGGTCCGCACGCGCAGATCGGCGAAGTGGTGCAGCAGGTGGCGGCCAAGCAGGGCCTGAAAGTGAAGCTGATCGAATTCAGCGATTTCATCCAGCCCAACGCCGCGCTGGACGCCAAGGAACTGGACCTGAACATCTATCAGCACAAGCCTTTTCTGGACTCGCAGAACAAGGCGCGTGGCTACAAGCTGGTGCCGGTGGCCACCGCCGTGGTGCAGCAGATGGGCATCTATTCCAAGCGCCTGAAGTCGCTGGACGACCTGCCGCAAGGCGGCAAGGTGGCGATACCCAATGACCCCACCAACGGCGCCCGCGCGCTGCTGGTGTTGCAGGCGGCCAAGCTCATCAAGCTCAAGGACGGCGTGACGGTGACGGCGTCGCTGTTCGACATCGTTGAAAACCCCAAGCAGCTAAAGTTCATAGAGATCGAAGCGGCGCAGTTGCCGCATTCGCTGTCGGACGTGGACGCGGCGGCGGTCAACTCGGCCTACGCCATCCCGGCGGGCCTGTCGCCCGCCAAGGATGCGCTGGCGCTGGAAAGCAAGGACGCGCCCTTTGCCGCCGTGGTGATCGCCGCGCGTGAAGACAACAAGAACGACCCGCGCATTGCCCGCTTCATCAAGGCGTACCAGTCGGACGAGGTGAAGGCGTTTGTGGCCAAGCAGTTCCCGGGGGCGTACTCCACGTCCTGGTAAGCGTCGCGCCTGCGTCTGGCGCCTGACGATCAGGCGTAGCGCCTGAGTCCGGCGCCCACGATCAGGCGTACTTGCCCGTCAGCCCGCCGTCCACGACCAGCTCGGTGCCGGTGATGTACGACGCATCGTCCGACGCCAGGAACGCCACCGCTTTCGCCACCTCCCAGGGCGTGCCCATGCGGCCCATGGGCACCTGCTTGTCGCGCGCGGCCAGCGCGGCTTGCAGGTTGTCGGGGTCGAACATGCGCGCCACGTTCTGCGCCACGCGCGGGGTGTCGATCAGCCCGGGGATCACGGTATTCACGCGGATGCCGTCACCGGCATATTGCTGCGCCGCCATGCGCGCAAAGTGGATGACGGCAGCCTTGCTGACGCTGTAGGCCAGGTGTGGGTAACCCGTGTACCGGATGCCAGCAATGGACGACACCGTGACGATGGCGCCGCCGCCCTGTTGCCGCATCACGGGCGCCAGCAGGCGCGTGGCAATCAGCAGGCTGGTCACGTTTACCTGCTGGATGCGGTCCCAGTCTTGCAGCGAAATATCTTCCGGCCCGCCCACCTTGCCGATGCCCGCGTTGGCTTGCAGGATATCGATGCGGCCGTAGCGGCGCAGCGCGGCGTCCACCGCCGCCTGCATGGCGTCGGGGTCTGCCACGTCGGCTTGCACGGCCAAGGCGCTGCCGCCAATTTTTTCGACTTCATGGGCGGCGTCTTGCGCGGCCGCCAGGTTCACGTCCAGCGCCACGATGGCGGCGCCTTGCCGCGCCATCGTCACGCAGCTGGCGCGGCCGATGCTCCAGCCGCTGGCGGACGCGCCGGCGCCGGCCACCAGCGCGACCTTGCCCGCCAGCCGGGTATCGGTGCCCTGCGCCGCCGTCATGCCGGTCCTCCGTCCTCTTGCTGATGCGTCTTGCCCTTGCCGACGTAAGGAATGGCGTGGTCGATGGTTTCCCAGATGTAGCGGCCCGATGGGCTTTGCTGTTCTTCGGCCACGTGCGACACCAGGCCGGCCGCGCGCGAGATCACGGCAAAGCCGCGCATCAGGTTCGTGGGTACGCCGATTTCGCTAAGCAACGCGGCCACCGCGCCCGTGGCGTTGATGGTGATGTGCTTGCCATAGGTCTCGTCCACGGCGGCGGCCAGCAGGCGCAACGCGTTCAGCGACGCGCCCTCCAGGTCCGGCTCGGCCTCGGCCAGCGCCAGCAGCTTGATGGAACGCGGGTCGTCGGGCTTGTGCAGATGGTGGCCAAAGCCGGGCAGCGCCTGGCGCTGTTCGCGGAATTCGCGCGCGATGGCCAGCGCTTCGGCACGGCCGTCCGCCGCCTGCTTGATACGGTCCAGCAGGCGCGAGCAATTTTCCATGGTGCCCACGAATTGGCTGCCCACCGCCATCAAGCCGGACGCCACCGCGCCTTGCAGGTTTTCGGGGGCGCTCATGTAGATCAGGCGCGTGGCGATGGCGCTGGGCGTCATGCCGTGTTCCATCAACGTGACCAGCACCGCGTCCACGATGCGCATGTCCACCGGGCGCGCGTCGCGGCCCAGGATCTGCATGATCATGACTTCGGTAAAGGTCTTCTTGCCGATCAGGCCGTCAACCAGATCGACGTCGCGGTACGACATGCCGGTCAGGTGATGGGCGCAAAGGCGGGTTTCAGGTGGGTTCATGGCGTCTCCTTTTGTGCGGCGTCGCGCACGGCATTCTTCAGGACCTTGCCCACGCTGGAGCGCGGCAGGCTGTCGTGGATATGGAATTGCTTGGGCGTGGCGACCGGCCCCAACAGTGCGCGCACATGCGCCTTCAGCGCGTCGGCATCGGCCTGCGCGCCTGGGTGGAACTGCACGGCGGCGTGCACGGCTTCGCCCCATTTGTCGTCGGGCAGGCCGAACACCGAGCATTCGTACACGGCCGGGTGTGACGACAGCGCGTTCTCGACATCGACCGGGTACACGTTGAAGCCGCCGGTGATGATGACGTCGCGCAGCCGGTCTTTCAGAAACAGATAGCCGCGTGCGTCGATCAGGCCCGTGTCGCCGGTATGCAGCCAGCCGTCCACCAGCGTTTCGGCGGTTTTCTCGGGCAGGCGCCAGTAGCCCGTCATCGTCAGGTCGCCCTGCACCACGACTTCGCCGATTTCACCGCGCGGCAACAGCGTGCCGTCGGGCGCCATGATGGCGACGTCGGACAGCCATGTCGCCCGCCCGACCGAGGCCCGGTTGCGCGGATCGTTCAAGTCCGACGGGCGCAGCACGGTGGCGATTTGCGGCGCTTCGGTCTGGCCATAGGTGGTGCCCAGCACGGGGCCGAAGAAGTCGCGCGCGCGGTCTATTTTTTCCGGCGGCATCGGCGCGCCGCCGTAGATCAGGTTGCGAAGCTTGGGAAAGTCGGCGCGCGACACGCCGTCCTGCGCCATGATCATGTAGATCAGCGTGGGCGGCATGAAGCTCAGCGTGCCGCCGCGCTCGCGAAAGGCGGCGGTGATGGTGGCCGGCGTCACGCTGTCCAGCAGCAGGTGCGCGCCGCCGCAGGCCAGTATGGGCAGCATGTAGGTGCCGGTGCCGTGCGTGATGGGCGCGGACACCACGTAGCGGTCCTCGCACGTCAGCTGCCAGCTGGCGATCTGGTTGATGATGCCGGCGTTCCACGCGCGGTACGGTTGCATGACGCCCTTGGGCAGCCCGGTGGTGCCACCGGTGAACTTGATGGCCTGCGTGGCGTCACGGGACAGCGCGTGGCGCGTGGGCTCGTGTCCGGCGTACTGACGCAGCAGCGCGTTCAGGCGCAGGCTTGCACCGGTGCGGGTGCTCGTGTCCTTGCCGCTGCCCGTGGAGGTATCAGCGGCTGTGGCTGTGCCCGTGTCAGCGTTCCCGTCTCCGTCCCGGTCGGCATCGTCGAGATGGATGCGTGCGCCGTCCGCCCACGGCGCCAGCGGGTCGCCGGTGGCGTCCACGATGACGATGGACGGCGTGGTCGCATCCAGGATGCGCCCGATCTCGCGCGCGGTGCTGCGATAGTTAAGCGGGACCCAGATCTTTCCGCTGGCCAGCACGGCCAGCAGCGCCAGGATGTGCCGCGCGGAATTTCCCGCGCACAGGGCCACGCGCGTTTGCGGTTCGGGGTCCAGGTCTTGCAACGCGGCCGCCAGGGCGCGGGTACGGGCAGCCAGTTCGGCGTAGGTCACCGCGCCTTCGGGGCCGTCCAGCGCAATGCGTTCGGGATACTGCTCGGCCGCGCGGAAAAAGAAATCGATCGGGTACACCCTGTGCTCCTGAAAACTAGTTGGCCTTGATGTCGGCCCGTTTGACGACGGCGGCCCATTTGTCGATTTCGCTGTCGATCTTCTTGGCGAAGGTCTCCGGCGTGTTGGGCGTGGTCGGCGCGTAGAAGCCGGCCTGCTTGTAGGACGCCTGCAAGGCGGGGCTGGCCAGTGCCTGGTTCAGCGCTTCGTTCAGGCGCGCGATGACGGGCTGCGGCGTGCCGGCGGGAGCGACCAGGCCAAACCACGATTCCACGTCAAAGCCCGGCAACCCGGATTCAGCCAGCGTGGGCACGTCCGGCGTAGCGGGCAGGCGCTGCGGCGATGTCACGCCAATGGCGCGCAGCTTGCCGGCCTGCACGTGCGGCAACGACGAGGGCAGGTTGTCGAACATGGAATCGACCTGTCCGCCCAACAGGTCGGCCACAGCCGGACCGCTGCCGCGATACGGCACGTGCAGAATGTCGGTGCCCGTTTCCATCTTGAACAGCTCGCAAGACAGGTGGATGGACGAGCCGCTGCCCGACGACGCGCAGGTCAGTTTGCCCGGATGCGCGCGGGCGTAGGCGATGTATTCCTGCACCGTCTTGACCGGCACCTTGGGATTGACCACCAGAATGTTCGGAATGGTCGCGACCAGGCCGACGGGCTTGAAGTCCTTGATGAAGTCGTAGTTCAGCTGGCTATACAGGCTGCGGTTGATCGTGTTGGCGATGGAACCCACGTACAGCGTGTAGCCGTCCGGGGTGGCGCGCGACACGATCTCGGCGCCGATGTTGCTGTTGGCGCCCGTCTTGTTTTCCACGACGAAAGTCTGGCCCAGCGCCTCGGACAGCGACTTGGCCATCAAGCGCGCGACGATATCGGTGGCGCCGCCCGCCGCGTAGCCCACCACCAGCGTGACGGGGCGATCGGGGTAGGGCTTGGCCGCCAGGGCAGGGGCGCCGGCGACCAGCGCGCTGCCCAGGGTCAGCGCAAAGGCGGCCAGCCGCCTTGTGTATGCAGTCTTCATGAATGTCTCCGTCCTGTTTTGTCTAATATTTGGACAGATCTTCGTCTGCCCGTTTTGATATTGGGCTTTGATGCAAGCGTCAGCAACGCAGGGTGTCCAAAATATGAACAAAGCGGAATCGGATTCGGAATCGCAGTCCTCGGGGCCCGTGGTCTTGCGCCGGGGCCTGCGGGTGCTGGGGGTGTTGCGGCAAGCGGGGGCGGGCGGCATGCACGTCACCGACATTGCTCGCGCGGCGGGTATGCAGCGCTCTACCGCGTATCGCTACCTGGAAGTGCTGGTGCAGGAAGGCTATGCCCTGCGCGAGTCCGAGGCGCCGCGCTGGCGTATCGCGGAACTGGGCGTGATGATGGCCGGCGACCCACACGCGCAGGCCGTGCGCGGCTTGCGGCCGGTGCTGCGCCAGATCAGCGACGTGACGGGGGATTCCGCCTTTCTGATTTGCCGCGCGGCAAACGATTCGCTATGCCTGCATCGCGAAGTGGGCAATTACCCGGTGCAGGTATTGGCGGTAACGGTGGGGCACCGCCAGCCGTTGGGCGTGGGCGCGGCCGGCCTGGCGCTGTTGGCGGCATTGCCGCCGGCCGAGGCCGATGAAGTGGTGACGCAAAACGAAAAGGCCTTGCGCGCCTATGGCGGCATGACCGGTGTGCAGATGCGGCGGCTGGTTGAGAACACGCGCGACCGGGGCTGGTCGGTGGTGGGCAACGCGGCGGTGCCCGGCGTGCTGGGCGTTGGCGTCGCCGTGTGCGACGCCAACGGTTATCCGCGTCTGGCGGTCAGCGTATCCAGCCTGATCGACCGGATGCAGGCGCCGCGCCAGCGCAGCATCGCGGAACTGATCCGCGGCCAGCTGGCGCAAGACGACGTCAAGCCGCGGCCGGGGTCGGTGCGCGATACGTTTTCTGGTAGTGCACCGTGAACGTATTGAAGGCGTCCAGCGCCTTTTTGGGGTCGTGGCCCGGCTTGACCAGAAAGCTGCTGAAGCCGACGCGCGCCTGATAGTGGATGGTGTCGATCATCACGTCGCCCACGGCGCGCAGTTCGCCCGTCCAGTGGTATTGCGTGCGCAGCAGCTGCGCCAGCGAATAGCCACGGCCGTCGGTGTAGTTGGGAAAGTCCACGGCGATGAAGGCGATGCCGGCGGGGTCCAGCGTGCCGTCGGGCTCAGCCAGGTCACGCAGGTCGGCGTCGGGTTCCAGCAGCACGGCCACGGGATGCTTGTGGCGGCGCAAGGTGGCGCGCGAGGTTTTCCAGATGGAAAGCGGCACGATCCAGCCGGGTTCGTCCGTGGGCACCTGGCCCTCGGCGGCCACTTCGGGTTCGGGCACGAACGGGCGCGCCGTGTCGGCTTGCAGGCGGCCGTCGCGGATCAGGTGCGGGCCGGGGGCGTCGTGGGCGTAGAGGTCAGGCATGGGCGGGTTCGGCGCTTTGTACGGGTTTGGCGAAGGCGGGATCGGCGTAGACGTCCTGCTTGAAGGGGTCGATGCCGACGCGGTCCACCACGTCGATGAAGCGTTCGGTTTCGCTGTCGCGCAAGCCCAGGTAGGTGCGGATCAGGCGATCGACAACGCCGGGCACCTGGTCGCGTGCGAATGACGGGCCGATGATGCGGCCCACGGCAGCGCCGCCGCCGCGCGTGGATTCCAGGTCGGGCAGGGGCTTGGCGGCGCCGTTCTGGCGGCCACCCAGCGTGACCTGATACCACTCTTCGCCGGCCTTATCGACACCCAGGATGCCGATGTGCCCCACGTGGTGGTGGCCACAGGAATTGATGCAGCCGGAGATGTTCAGGTCCAGTTCGCCGATTTCGAACAGGTAGTCCAGGTCGTCGAATTGGCGTTGGATGGCTTCGGCCACGGGGATGGACACGGCGTTGGCCAGCGCGCAGAAGTCGCCGCCCGGACAGGCGATGATGTTGGTCAACAGGCCGACGTTGGGCGTGGCCAGGTTCAGCGCTTCCAGCTTCTGCCAGAGCTCGTGCAGGCGGGCGCGGCGCACGTCGGCCAGAATCAGGTTCTGTTCGTGCGAGACGCGCAATTCGCCGTAGCCATAGGCATCGGCCAGGTCGGCCACGGCGTCCATCTGGTCGGCGGTGATGTCGCCGGGCGGCACGCCGGTGGGTTTGAGCGAGACGGTGACGGCGGCGTAGCCCGCGACCTTGTGCGCGTGCACGTTGGTGCGCAGCCAGCGCGCAAAGCGCTTGTCGCCGGCGGCCAGCGCGTCGGTGTTGTCGGCATCTTGCGCGGCGGCGGCATCGTATTGCGGCCACACGAAGCGGGCCTTGATGCTGTCCACGAAGTCCTGGGTGATGGTGTCGGGGCCGTCTTTGATCAGTTGCCACTGCTCATCGACCTGCTGCGCATAGACCTCGGGCGTCAGGTCCTTGACCAGGATCTTGATGCGCGCCTTGTACTTGTTGTCGCGGCGGCCGTGCAGGTTATAGACGCGCAGCGCGGCTTGCAGGTAGGTCAGCAGATGCTGCCATTCCACAAACGGGTTGATCAGCTTGCCGACGATGGGCGTGCGGCCCATGCCGCCGCCGACCCACACGCGAAAGCCCAGCGTGCCGTCGCGTTCAACGGCTTGCAGGCCGATGTCGTGCACGCCGACGGCCGCGCGGTCTTGCACGGCGCCGCTGACGGCGATCTTGAACTTGCGCGGCAGGAAGGCGAATTCGGGGTGCAGGGTGGACCACTGGCGGATGATCTCGCACCACACCAACGGGTCGACAAGTTCATCGGGCGCGACGCCGGCGAAGTGGTCGGTGGTGGTGTTGCGGATGCAGTTGCCGCTGGTCTGGATGGCGTGCATCTGTACGGTGGCCAGTTCGGCCAGGATGTCCGGCACGTCTTCCAGCTTCGGCCAGTTGAACTGGATGTTCTGGCGGGTGCTGAAGTGGCCGTAGCCGCGATCCCATTTACGGGCGATGTGCGCCAGCGTGCGCAATTGGCGCGACGCCAGCATGCCGTAGGGAATGGCCACGCGCAGCATGGGGGCGTGGCGTTGGATGTACAGGCCGTTCTGCAGGCGCAGAACGCGGAATTCATCTTCGGTGAGCTGGCCGTCGAGGAAGCGGCGCGTCTGATCGGCAAACTGCGCCACACGCTGCTCGACAAGCTGCTGGTCGACGGGGTCATACACGTACATGTCTACTGCCCTTGTGGTCTTCTCGGTCTATGCCCTGTAGCGTCCGGCGCGCAGCGTCGGAAAAGGGGATTCATAACCGTAACAGCCAGCAGACGGCAGCGTCTAAGTCATTCTCGTAATATGGAAATAAGGCCCCCACGCTTCGCGCCTTCGGCGCTCTCTGCCCCCCAAGGGGGCGTTTCCTCCCTTGGGGCGGCCCTGCGGGAGGAATGAAGGCCCCCACGCTTCGCGCCCTTCGTGCGCTCTCTGCCCCCCAAGGGGGCGTTTCCTCCCTTGGGGCGGCCCTGCGGGAGGAATGACGGCCCCCACGCTTCGCGCCTTCCGCGCTCTCTGCCCCCCAAGGGGGCGTTTCCTCCCTTGGGGCGGCCCTGCGGGAGGAAAGGGTCCCTTCGCGCAGCGCTATTACAAGGCGGCGGTCACTGCCCAGCGCGCGACCAGGACCAGCAGGATCACCAGCACCGCCGCCAGCAGCAGCCCTGTTGCAATCAGCGGGCCGGGTTTGTTGTGGGCGATGTCGGCGTGGTAGCCGCGGCCGCGCCGCACGCCGAAGAAACCCCAGAGCACGGAGCGGACCGTGCGCAGGAAACTAAGCATATGCGCCTCGTGGCGGATGAGGGGAACTGGCACTGTAGGCGCTGGCGGGCGCGCCAAACAGAGGCAGATTCGCGTCAGGCGACCGTATCAGTTGGCGGCGGCGCCGGGGTGCCGATGCCGCGCACGATGTGTTCCAGCAATTCGCGCGCAGCGGGCGAAATGTGGCGGCCGGCGCGGCTCAGCACGTGCAGGCTGCCCTGGTTCAGGATGGGGTTGGCCAGCGGCAGGCTGGCCAGGCGCTGGGCACGCATGTCGGCCGTGACGGCGATGGGCGGCGTCAGCGCGTAGCCGATGCCCGCCGCCGCGAACTGCCACAGCGCCTTGAACGACGACGTCGTCAGCACGTTGCGCAAGCGCACCTGTTCACTGATCTCGGCCGCCTGAATGTGTTGCCGCACCCCAAACCCTTCCTGCATCGACGCCCCGGGGTAATCCGCCAGATCGGTCAGCAGCAGGGGGCGGCCCAGCCGGGTCAGCGGATGGTCCTGCCGGACGATGGCGCGGATAGGCTCGGGCCGCGAATAATGCGTGCGCAGCCGCGCGTCGTTGGGCGGCTGGAACACCAATCCTATATAGGCGCGGTCGTCCACAATGCGCTGCACGATCTCGGACGTGCGCGCGACATCGATGTCCAGCGTGACTTCCGGGTGGCTGCGCCAGTACCCGGGCAGCACGCGGTCGAACATCAGTTCAACGAAGCCTTCGCCCAGCACCAGGTCGATATGGCCGCGCTCGGCTTTGCGCAGGCTGTCGATTTCAGAGAAGAAGCTTTCCTGGATGTTCTGCTGCCGCTTCACATAGCGGGCCAGGATGTGGCCGGCGTCGGTGGGCACCACGCCGCGTCCGCGCCGTTCGAACAGCGCCATGCCGCAGTCGCGTTCCAGCGCGGCGATGGCGCGGCTGACGGCGGACGGGTCCATGTCCAGCACTTCGGC
Organism: Achromobacter sp. LC458; assembly: GCF_001005835.2. Taxonomy (NCBI): domain Bacteria; kingdom Pseudomonadati; phylum Pseudomonadota; class Betaproteobacteria; order Burkholderiales; family Alcaligenaceae; genus Achromobacter; species Achromobacter sp. LC458. Next base: position 25,363 of record NZ_LBHW02000004.1, on the reverse strand, counting down.
GGCGCCACGCACCGAGCCCCGGCTCATGACCTGCATGAAATAGTGAGTGCGGCGGGCGTCGAGTTTTTCGTCCATGGCGGGTTCCAGGCGGGCGGATGCGGCGGCAGATACACAGTTCCGGTTAAGGGTTTACCCGTATCGAAACCGATGCCGTGCAAAATTTTCCCAGGAAAAGGCCGTGCGTTGCATTTTACGCAACGTTTATGCGCGGGCGGTGTCATGGTTGCCTGAAAGACCCCCGGCGAAAATTCCGCCTGCTGCCGCAGCGCTGCGTTTGCCCGGCACGCGCACAAAATCTACTCACGTTCATCAGGGGAAATCGATGTCTCTCGCCAGCGCCAGTCTGGCCGCGCCTTCCATGTCGCTATCCGCCCGCGTTCGAATGCTTGCCGCCATTTTGTTGGTGGTGGGTATTTCCGAAGCGATCGGCAGCGTCACGTTTTCGGTGGGTCCGGGCAAGATCGTTCTGCAACCGATGCTTTGGGCCATCTTCATCGGCGCTATCGTGGCGGCTTTCGGCCAGCGGCTGCCCGTGGGCGCCGGCATCGACAAGGCCATGCAGACCCGCATCAGCGGCTATCTGCAATACGCCTTGCTGCCCTTCCTGGCCAAGCTGGGCCTGATGGTGGGCGGCGCGTTGCCGCAGGTGCGCGAAGCCGGCTGGGCGCTGGTGTTCCAGGAATTCGGTCACTTCTTCGGCACCATGGCCATCGGCCTGCCGCTGGCGTTGCTGCTGGGCATCAAGCGCGAAGCCATCGGCGCCACGTTCTCGGTGGGCCGCGAGCCCAGCCTGGCCATCATCGGTGAACGCTACGGCATGAATTCGCCCGAAGGCCGTGGCGTGATGGCCGAGTACATCACCGGCACGGTGATCGGCGCGCTGTTCGTCGCCCTGATGGCCGGCTTCATCACCAGCCTGAACATTTTTGATCCGCGCTCGCTCGCCATGGGCGCCGGCGTGGGCTCCGGCAGCATGATGGCCGCGGGCGTGGGCGCCATCGCCTCGCAGCAGACGCCTGAAATGGCGCATCAGGTGGCCGCGCTGGCCGCCGCCGCCAACTTGCTGACGACCGTGGTTGGCGTGTACTTCACGCTGTTCATCTCGCTGCCGACCACCATCTTCCTGTACGGCAAGCTGGAGCCGGTGCTGGGCCGCTGGTCGCGCGGCAAGGCCTCTGAATCGGTTGTGGATGACAGCGTGTCGGAAGACGTGCCGGCGCATAACGCCAAGATGGGTTTTGGCGACCGCCTGACCGCCTATGTCATCTGCGGCCTGTTCGCGCTGGTGGGCAACCGCCTGGGCTACAACGTGCCGTTCATGGACGCCTTGCCGGGCATGGGCATCATCATCCTGCTGGTGGTGCTGACCGACCTGATCCTGCGCGTCGTGCCCAAGCTGCCGGCCGTGTTCGTGCTGTCGCTGATCGCCATGACGGCCGGGTGCCCGGGCGTGCTGCCGTACTCGGACCAGATCATCGCGCTGGTCGGCAAGGTGAATTTCCTGCCGTTCACCACCGTGATCCTGGCCATGGCCGGCCTGTCGATCCTGAAAGACCTGCCGGCGTTTCGCAAGCTTGGCTGGAAGATCGTGGTGGTGTCCCTGGCCGCCAACGCCGGCACCTTCATGGGCGCCACAATGATCGCGGAATTCTTCCACTGATCGATCCGCGCGGGGCGGCGCCGATGGCGCCGCGCTGAACGCGAATGAAAAAGCCGCCTGGCGTTGTCAGGCGGCTTTTTCGTTTCAGGCCAGGCGTGCGGCAGCGCCCGAGCGATAGCGCGCGTTGTCCGTGACGTTTTCCGTCGGCCCGATGTTGACGACCGCCGGCACGGCGACGGCGGCGGCCTTCACGGCCACGGCTGCCTGCAATTCCACTTGCGGGTTGGCCATCGCAACGCGATACGGCTGCAACGGCGTCAGCCCTTCGATGGTGCCCAGATCGTTCGCGTTGCCGGCGCGCTGGGCGACCGGATCCGATTGCGCCGCATAGGCGTCCAGCGCGCGGCGCAAGCGCGCATCGGCGAATTGATCGCGCAGGATATCGGGGTTGAGTACGTCGGCGGCCAACGGCGCCAGCGCCTCGGCGCGCAGGCCGGTGTGGGCAGTGGTGTGGGCAGTGGTGTCGGTACGGGTATTGGCGGCCGGTCGGGTTCGCGCAGCCTCGGAGGCCTCGCGCGCGCGAGCAAGGCGTTGCGCTTCCCAGGCGGCCTGGGCCTGCTTGGTGCGCTGGGCTTCGCGCAGGGCAGCCTCCCGCACGGCGGCTTCCCGCGCCAGGCGCTCGGCTTCAAACGTGGGTCGGGTGTCGTCCACCAGCGGCACGCGCGCCGGATAGGGCGCGGCAACACGGGTAATGGGCGAAATCGCAGAGACGTTCATGGTTGCTCCCTGTGCAAGTCGACAAGACCCGAATCGTCGGGTCTGCCGGGGGCTGACATGGGGAAAATTTACCGCGTTGCGGGCGCGGCGTCGTGTCAGCCCGTCGCACTAGGAGTCAAGGCGTAACCGCGTCAGACGGGCGGCAGGGTCGCCTGCATGGAGGGGCGTGCGTTAAAGGTCTTGAACCAGGCGGCAACGCCGGGGTGCGTGGCGCGCCAGTCGTAATCGCCGAAGCGGAAGTCCAGATAGCCCAGGGCGCAGCCGATGGCGATCGTGCCGATGTCCATGCGGCCGTCCAGGCGGACCACGTCTTTTTCCAGCTGAGCCAGGGCGTCGTGCGCCTTGCTCAGTTGGCCGTCGACCCAGTCGGTCCAGCGCAGGGCTTCGGGGCGCAGCGCCACTTCATAGCGCGCCAGCAACGCGGCGTCCATGACGCCATCGCCCAAGGCCTGGTCGGCCAGTGCCTGCCAGCGCGCGGGGCCGTTCGCGGGGAACAGCGTGCCGCCGCCCAGGTCGTTCAGGAATTCGCAGATGACGCGGCTGTCGTACAGCACCTGGCCGTCGTCCGTGATCAAGGTGGGCACCTTGCCCAGCGGGTTGCTCGGGATGATGCTTTTGTCGCGGGCGACGGGGCCGGCGGCGCTGGGCAGTTTCTCGATGCGGTCGGTCAGGGCCAGTTCGTGCGCAATGACCATGCATTTGCGCACGAAAGGCGAAGCCGGCGAGAAGAACAATTTCATATCGGTCCTTGGGGTTGCGTAACGTCTTTGAAGAAAGCGAAAAGCAGCCGCAAGCGTACCGGATATGAGGCTTATTCGGTGATGCCGGTTTCCAGGCAGGGATTGAATTCGCCGGTTTCCGGATCGCGCAGGAACAGCACGCCGGTGGCCACGCCGAAGTACGTGCCGTGCAGCTCCAGCTCGCCCTTTTCAACACGGCGGCGAATCGACGGGAACGTCATCAGGTTGTTCAGGCTGTGTTCGACCACGGCCAGTTCCAGGCGCTTGAGCTTGGTCTGGCGGTCGCCGCTGCCCGGGCCCAGGCGTTCGGCCACGGGTTCAATCTGCGACATCCATTTGCCGATGAAGTCCCCCTTGGACAACGGCTTGGCGTCGTCGAAGAATGAACGGATGCCGCCGCAGGACGCGTGGCCCAGCACGACGATGTGCTTGACGTTCAGGCCGTTGACCGCGAATTCGATCGCGGCGCTGGTGCCGTGATAGGACGATTCCGAATCCGGCTCACAGGGCGGAACCAGGTTGGCCACGTTGCGCACGACGAACATCTCGCCGGGGCCGGCGTCAAAGATCACTTCGGGCGACACGCGGGAATCGCAGCAGCCAATAAGAAGAATTTCCGGGCTTTGCCCGAGTTCAGCCAGCTTCTGATAACGGCTGCTTTCCGAGTGGAAACGGCCGTCCAGGAACGATTGATAGCCTTCGGTGAGTCTTTTGGGGAACATGATGGTCGCTTCCTAGAAACAGGGCCAGGCTTGCTGGCACGCCGACAGACGCAATAAGGGGCTTCGTATGGAAGCCCCTGTTATCGAGTCGGCAAGCGGAATTTTCCCATATTTGTCCCTACAACCCCCTGTCTAAACCCTGATTCGATCAGGGTTTTTTGAGGTCGTCTCCGTCATCGGCTATTGCGCCCGCACATCCAGTACCGTGACCTTGGTGAATTTCAGCGGCGTCATCGCTTTGACCAGGCGGATCTGCCCTGGGGGAATCGGGCCGATCACGTCGTCATTCACCCGGCCCACCTCGCGCCCTTGCGCGTCGTACAGCACATACGTCAGCACCGCGCTGGACACCGGCCGGCCGGACAGGTTGGCCAGCGAACCCGTGATGGTGGACATGTTCATATTGGTGTCGCGCACCGCCTGCACGTTGCCCAGCGTGACGCCGTACGTCAGGCTTTGCGCGCCCGCGGCGCCGGACAGGCCGGCAAGCAAAAGAACAAAGGCATGGGCAAGTTTCATGGCGGTCTCCTGGTGTGCCGGCGTAGGGGGCGCTTGACTGTCCGCGCTGCCGTTTGCGCCGTCCGCGCTTCTAGCGGACAGGGCTATCTCACTCCATTCCCAGGCCAGGCACAACGGGTCAAAAGGATGAATCGGTAACAGGTTGCGTGGGTTGTTCCGATATTCGTCGCTTACTGACAAGGATGCGTCGGAATGTCTCCAAATTGAGATCTTTCGGCCTTGTCTTTTCCTAACTTTTCGATGCTTGCCGTGTGTGGCCGTTTGTTCGATGATGGCGGGGCCGGCACGTGGCCGGCCGCTCGTCCGGGTGCGCGCATCCACGCAAACGGGCGCCTAACGCAAGGGAGAAACTCATGCTTTCCCGTACTAGCCAGTTGGCCTCGGCCATCGTGTTGTCCGCATGTTTTTTCGGGGCCTACGCCCAGACCCCCGCCGCGCCCGCGCCCGCCAAGACGCCCACGCCGCAACAGCAACGCATGGCCGACTGCAACAAGTCCGCCACCGGTAAAACGGGCGATGACCGCAAGGCCTACATGAGCAGCTGCCTGAAGGGCGAAGCCCCCGGGGCCGAAAAGAAGCTGACGCCGCAGCAACAAAAAATGAAGGACTGCAACGCCAAGGCCGGCGATCAGAAGCTGACGGGCGATGCGCGTAAAACCTTCATGAGCACCTGCCTGAAGGGTTGAAAACGCTTGCACGAATAAAAAAAGCGCCAGGCTCTCGTCTGGCGCTTTTTTTTGCGTGGCCGTTGGCCGCGCCGATTGCCGTGGACTTACACCGTCGCAATCGGCGTGACCGGCGACCCGATCGCATGCGGCAGGCGCAGCGGCGGGGCGGTCAGCATGAAGTGATGGCGGCCGTTGGCATGGAGAAAGTCCGCCAGGTCTTTCAAATACCAAAGCTCCGCCAAGGGCAGGCCTAGCTTGAACAGGCAGTGATGGTGCAGCGGCAGCATGGCGCGCGGGCCGGTCTTTTCCCGCGCGGGATAGGCCTCAACCGCGTAGTTGTCGGCGCAGATCGCGGCGATGCCGCTGTCCGTGATCCATTGCAGCAAGGCCGTGTCGGTGCCGTCCAGCGCGGCGCCGTAGGTGTGCAGCACTTGCGGGTCCGGCGTGCCGTTCATGGCCACGACCGCCTCGGCGTAACCGGTGCGCAGCACCAGCATGTCGCCGCGTTCAACCGTGATGCCATCCGTGTTCAGCACATGCATCAGTTCGGCATGGCCGATCAGCGTGCGGCCCGAGCCGTAGTGTCGGAACAGGTCCACCAGCACGCCGCGCCCCTGCATGCCTTTTTGCGCCAGGTTTTCCACGCCCAGCTTCAACGCGGCGGACGGGCCGCCGGTTGAGCAAGCGCAGCCGGTATGTTCGCTATCGGCCGGGCCGACCACGTCCACGCCCGCCTGAAAGCCGTTGTAATAGCGCAGTTCCGGCGTGCCGTCGCCATCGGCGTCAAACAGCGCGCCCACGTGCGCCAGCGCGTCCCACTGCGTGGAATATTGCATCGACAGCAGCACCTGGTCGTCGCTAAGCACGTCCACCGCGTCCGGATTGACGTTACGCAGCGGAAAGTTCAGGTACGGCGTGTCGGCCAGCCGCGTCGGGCTCAGTTGCGGCGGGTGGCGGCGCGGGTTCAGCACGTTGCCGCCGGGCAGGTCCAGCGGCAACGACAGGCAGAACGTCTTGCCCGCGCGGATCTCGCGCGCGCCCTTAAGCACTTGTTCTTCGGTAATGAGATTCAAACGGCCCAGTTGGTCGTCGGGTCCGAAGTCGCCCCAGTTGGAGCCTTCGGGCCGATGTTTCCAGCGCTGCATGCGGTTACTCCGTCAGGAAGTCGACGACCGCGCGGGTGAAGGCTTCCGGTTGCTCCCAGTTCGAAATATGGGAGGTGTTCAATTCGACATAGCGCGCGCCGGCGATGGCGGCGGCCAGTTCCCGGCCTTGCACGGGTGTGGCGGCCATATCGTGCGAGCTGCTGATGACCAGCGTGGGCGCGGTGATGGCCGACACTTGATCGCGGTAGTCGGCGTCGCGCAGCGCGGCGCAGTTGGCCGAATAGCCGGCGTCCGGCGTGCGGCGCAGCATGTCGATCAGCACTTGCGTCAGGCCCGGTTCGGCGGCGCGGTAGCCGTCGGTCAACCAGCGTTCGACCAGCGTGGGCGCCATTTTTTCCAGCGTCTGCTCGGCCACGGCGGCGATGCGCGTGCTCCAGCCTTCCGCTGATCCGATGCGGGCGGCGGTGTTGCACAGGATCAGCTTGCCGATCCGTTCCGGGTGCGCCAGCGCCAGCGCGATGCCGGTGGGGCCGCCCATCGACAGGCCGCAAAAGTGCGCGCGCTTGATGTTCAGGTGCGCCAGCAGTTCGGCAACGTCGCCGGCAAGCTCTGCAAAGGTGTATTCGCCATCGGGTACCGACGACTTGCCATGGCCGCGCGTGTCGTAGCGCAGCACGCGGAAATGCTGGGTCAGTTCGGGAATCTGGCGCGCCCACATGTCGGAGCAGGTGCCCAACGAATTGGAAAGCACAAGCACCGGTGCGTCGGCGGGGCCATCGATGACGTAGAACAGCCGGGCCTGGCTGAGATCGGCGTAAGCCATGTGGGAAGTCCTCGGATGAAAACGCGGCCGCGCAAAAGGCGGCCGCGACAGGATTACAGGTGGCAGGTGCCGTCGACGTAGGCTTTGCGCCAGCGCGTGATGGTCACGCGGTCGAATAGATTGGCTTGCGAAAACGGGTCGGCGTCGATGAACTGTTGCGCGGCTTCGCGCGTGTCCAGGTCAACGATGTACAGGCCGCCGCCGGCGTCCTTGCCGTCGTCTTGCAGCTTGGCGCCGCACGCCAGCAGCAGCTGCTTGTTGGCGTCCAGGTATTCCAGGTGCGCCGCGCGATGTTGCTGGCGCACTTCCTGGTGGTTGGGCTTGTCGAACGTTTCGATGATGTAGGGCATGAAGTGCTCCTGTCAGATCGCCGAGGGATGGCGCGCCAGCGCCGTGACGTTGATGTCCATGTACGGAAACAGCGGCAGCGACGCCAGCAGCGTGTGCAGCTCGTCATTGCTTTCGACGTCGAAAATGCTCACGTTGGCGTAGCGGCCCACCACGCGCCACAGCTCTTTCCACTTGCCGTCGCGTTGCAGTTGTTGGGCCAGGGCCTTTTCGTCCGCCTTGAGCTTGTCGGCGCGTTCGGCCGGCATGTCGACGGGAAGATTGACTTGCATTTGAACCATGAACAGCATGATGGGGGCTCCTGATTAGCGGGAAAACTTCAACGGCAGGCCGGTCAATGCCAGCAGCTCGTCAGCGGTGACATCGCCGAACATGTCGGTCACGGTGACGCCGTCGGCGCGGATGTCGAACACCGCCACGTCCGTGTACACGCGCGACACGCAGCGCACGCCCGTCAGCGGATACGTGCACGCCTCGACCAGCTTGCTTTGGCCTTCGCGCGTTTGCAGTTCCATCATCACGAAGACGTCTTTGGCGCCGATGGCCAGGTCCATCGCGCCGCCCACGGCGGGGATGGCGTCGGGCGCGCCGGTGTGCCAGTTGGCCAGGTCGCCGTGCTGCGACACCTGGAAGGCGCCCAGCACGCAGATGTCCAGGTGGCCGCCGCGCATCATCGCGAACGAGTCGGCGTGATGGAAGAACGAGCAGCCGGGCAGTTCGGTCACGGGCTGCTTGCCGGCGTTGATCAGGTCGTAGTCTTCCTGGCCCTTGGCGGGCGCGGGGCCCATGCCCAGCATGCCGTTTTCGGTATGCAGGATGACTTCGCGGTCAGCCGGCAGGTGGTTGGCCACCAGCGTGGGCAAGCCGATGCCCAGGTTGACGTAGGCGCCTTCGGGGATGTCCTGCGCGACGCGGGCGGCGATCTGGTCGCGGGTCAGTTTGGTGCTCATTGCTGCTCCTTGGCGGCCGGGGCGGCGTCGATCTGCACGACGCGCTGCACGAAGATGCCGGGGGTGACGACGGTTTCGGGGTCCAGCGTGCCCAGTTCAACCACTTCGCGCACCTGCGCCACGGCCACGCGCGCGGCGCTTGCCATGATGGGGCCGAAGTTGCGGGCGGTCTTGCGGTAGACCAGGTTGCCCCAGCGGTCACCGCGTTCGGCCTTGATCAGCGCGTAGTCGGCGTGCAGCGGATATTCCAGCACGTAGTGGCGGCCGTTGATCTCGCGCACTTCCTTGCCATCGGCCAGCGGGGTGCCGTAGCCGGTGGGCGAAAAGAACGCGCCGATGCCGGCGCCGGCGGCGCGGATGCGCTCGGCCAGGTTGCCCTGGGGCACCAGTTCCAGTTCGATCTTGCCGCTGCGGTACAGGCCGTCGAAAATCTGCGAATCGACCTGGCGCGGGAACGAGCAGATGATCTTGCGCACGCGGTTCGCGCCCAAGAGGGCGGCAAGGCCGGTGGTGCCGTTACCGGCGTTGTTGTTGATGATGACCAGGTCTTTGGCGCCCTGTTCGAGCAGGGCGTCGATCAATTCCATGGGCTGGCCGGCAGTGCCGAAGCCGCCGATCATGACGGTGGCGCCGTCGGGTACGTCCGCCAGGGCGGCCGCCGCGCTTGCAACAAGCTTAGAGATCATGATGTTCGCTCATAGGTGGCGTGTCATAATTTGTTCTTCACTAGAACTTTCGTTCTTCTGAAGAACATCGTTTCATGGGGACCGCACAGCGTCAAGGCAACCCGACGCATGACGATCCTCCATCGTTTGGCGTTGCCCGCAATGGCAACGAACGGCTCGCCAGCGGCGAGCTTTTTACTCTTGGGACCTACCGGATGGCCGAGCAAGACCCCCAGCAGCCCAGCGACAGCTACGTGCAATCCTTCGCGCGCGGCCTGTCGGTGATCCGGGCGTTCGGCCCGGGCCGTTCGCAGATGACGCTGTCCGAAGTGGCCGCCGTGACGGGGCTGACCCGCGCCGGCGCGCGCCGCATCCTGCTGACGCTGGAACACCTGGGCTACGTCACCGTCACCGACCGCAAGTTCGAACTGACCCCGCGCATCCTGGAGCTTGGCTACGCCTACCTGTCCGGCACGCCGCTGTGGAACCTGGCCTTGCCGTACATGGAAGAAGTGGCCGAGCAGACGCGCGAATCGTGCTCGGTGTCGGTGCTGGAAGGCGCCGACATCGTGTACATCCTGCGCCTGTCCACGCACAAGGTGATGACCATCAACCTGGCCGTGGGCAGCCGCCTGCCCGCGTGGGTGACGTCGATGGGCCGCGTGCTGCTCGCCGGCCTGTCGGACGCGGAACTGGACCGGGTGCTGGCCATGAGCCAGATCCAGGCCTACACCCCGCAAACCGTTACCGACGTTGCCGAACTCAAGCGCCTGCTGGCCGGCGTGCGCGCCGACGGCTACGCGTGCGTGGCGCAGGAACTTGAACCCGGCCTGCAATCGGTGGCCGTGCCCATCGTTGACCGCAGCGGCCGCGTGATCGCCGCGATGAACGTCAGCGGGCAGTCCAACCGCTTCACGCGCGAGGCCATGCTGGACGCGTTTTTGCCGCCCTTGCGCCACGCCGCCGACCAGATCAACCACGCGCTGCTGCGCCGCTAGGCGCGGCGGGCAGGCACGAAGGTCGGGGCGGTTCGGCATGGCGAGCGGGCTCAGATCGGGGCGACGCCCAGCGTCGTGCCGCCACACACATACAGCATCTGGCCCGTTACGAAGCCGTTGTCGGGCGACAGGAAGAACATGGCGGCGCGCGCCACATCTTCCGGCGTGCCCAGGCGCTTGACGACGATGCTGTTGATGATGCGCTCGGTTTGCGGAGCGCCCGCCGGATTGCTCTTGGTGAACAGGTCGGTGGCGATCGGGCCGGGGCCGATGGCGTTGACGGTGATGCCGTCGCCGCCCAGCTCCATGGCCAGCGTGCGCGTCAGGCCCACCAGCCCGGCCTTGGTGGCCGAATAGACCACGCGATCCGGCTTGCCTAAAGCGGCGCGCGACGACATGTTCACGATGCGGCCAAAGCCGGCTTCGCGCATGGCGGGCAGCGCGGCCTGCACCAGGATCAGCGCGGTGCGCAGATGCAGGTTCACCACATAGTCCAGATCCGCCAGGGTGGCCGTGTCGGCCGTGCCCGGGCGGGTGGCGCCGGCGTTGTTCACCAGGCCCACGATGTTGTAGGCGGCGGTGACTTCGGCGGCCACTTCCTTGGTGCGCGCTTCATCGGTCAGATCGGCCTGATACGAGACCAGCCCGGCCGGCGGATTCTCGGGCAGTCGGTAGTCGATGTTGACCACCTTGTGGCCCGCATCCAGCAGCATGCGGATGATGGCGGCGCCTATGCCGGCGCTGCCGCCGGTGACGAGATACGCAGTCGGTTTGCTCATATCGGTTTCCAGTCTTGTTCAAAGAAAGCGCGTGGGGATCAGTGCGTGGCGTAGCCCCAGGCCAGCACGGCGGTGATGTGGATCACGCCCACCCACAGCATCATGATGACGGTGTAGCCCATCACGTCGCGCAGCTTCAGCTTGGACAGGGCCAGCGCCGGCAGGATCCAGAAGGGTTGCACCAGGTCGTTCCAGGCGTTGCCCAGCATGACGGCCATGGTCGTCTGGTTCATTGCGCTGCCGATTTCCTTGGCCGCGTCGATCATGAACGGACCCTGGATGACCCAGTGGCCGCCGGCCGACGGCGCAAAGAAGTTGATGAAGAACGAGCTGATCAGGCCCCAGAACGGCAGCGTGGCCGGCGTGGCAAGATCCACGAACACTTGCGAGATCGACGTCACCAGGCCGGACGCGGCCATGATGGCCATGATGCCGGCGTAGAACGGGTATTGCAGGATGATCCCGGAAATCGTCTTGATGCCTTCGGTCAGCTTGGCCACGTAGGCGGCCGGCGTGCCCAGCAGGATGATGCCCAGGAACAGGATGATGAAGTTGATCAGGTTCAGGTCCAGCGAGCCGCCGTCCATGAAGTGGAACGTGACGTAAGCAATGCCCAGCGCGCCGATCAGCAGGCTCAGGATGCGGCTGTTGTTCAGCTTCGAGGCGATGGTGCCTTTTTCCAGCATGTCTTCGCTGGCGTTGGAGGCATTGGCGTCGCGGTCGATGCCCGGGTCCACTTCAACGATCTTCTCGCCCTTCTTGGGGTGCAGCCACGCGTTCAGCAGCGGCAGCGTGATGATGATGACCAGGCTGGTGATCAGCATGGGCACCGAGAAAATGGTTTCCGACAGCGGGATGGTGCCCATCTGCTTGGCGGTGGGGTGGCCGGGGGTGGCGACCAGCACCGGGATGCTGGCGGACAGGCCCAGGCCGTACATCGTGAAGCCGCTATAGGCGGCCGCGATGATCAGCGGGTAGTGCACGCCCTTGACCTTCAGCGCCAGCTTCTTGGCGACGATGCCGCCGATGACCAGGCCAAAGCCCCAGTTCAGGTAGCTGCCCACGCCGCCAACCAGCGTGGCGACGATGATGGCGGTGTGCGGCTTGTGCACGTGGCTGACGATGCGGTTCAGCAGGCGGTCGGTCAGCGGCGCGGTGGCCAGCACGTAGCCCATCGCCAGGATCACGGCCATCTGCGTCGTGAACGCCAGCAGGTTCCAGAAGCCCTTGCCCCAGGCGCGGGTCACGTCGCCGATGCTCTGGCCTTCGATGCCCATGGCCAGCAGCACGGTCAGCAAGGTCAGTGCAATCGCGAAAACAAAAGGATCCGGCAGATACTTGCGCATCAGCTCGGTAAAGAATGAAGCGAGTTTATTCATGGTGCCTCCAACAACTCCGTAGGCGGGTTCTTTAGTGCCGTGCCCCGCGCGCCATCGGGTGGCGATGCGCAACGGGGATCGACGATTGGTTTTCTTTGTGTGGTGGGGCTCGTGGCCCGATGGCGCGGTGGGCAATGCCCCGCGCCTTATCTGTTGTGAATTCGAAAAAGAAACGCCGTCAGGAGTCGTCGGCCTTGCTGTTCAGCCATGCCGCCAGTTCGCCCAGCGCCGCGCTTTTCTCGCGCAGCACGCGTTCGCGGCGCTCGGGGCTCCAGGTGTAGAAACCCTGGCCGCTCTTGGCGCCGATCTGGCCGCTGTCGACCTTGCTTTTCAGCAGGTCGGAAGGCTCGGTGCGGTTTTCGAGATCTTTGTACAGGTAGCTGGCAATCGCGTAATGCACGTCGATGCCGTTCATGTCGCGCTGTTCCAGCGGGCCGGACAGGGCCAGCCGGATGCCCAGGCTCCACTTGACCACTTCGTCGATGTCCTCGGCGCTGGCCACGCCCTTTTCCAAGAGCGAGATGGCTTCGCGCGCCAGCGCATGCTGGATGCGGTTGGCGATGAAGCCGGGGATGTCCTGGCGCACCAGCACGGGCCGCTTGCCGGCAAAGCGCAGCGTCGCCATGACCTGCGCGACGGTGGCGTCCGACGTGTCGTCGTTGCGCACGACTTCCACCAGCGGGATGACGTCGGCGGGCGTGAAGAAGTGCGCGCCCACGAAGCGGTCGCGGCGCGCGACGGCGCTGGCGATGGCGTTGATGGACAGGCCCGACGTGTTGGTGGCAAAGAGCGTGTGCGGGGGGCAAAGCGCGTCAAGCTTGGCGAAGATGCCGCGCTTGAGCTCCAGGTTTTCCGGCACCGCCTCGATCACCAGTTCGACGTCGGCCGCGGCCTCCAGGCCGGCATCCATGCGGATGCGCGCCAGGGATTCCTGCACCTGGTCGGGCGCGTAGACGTTCAACTGACGGTCGATGACGGCGCGGGCACGGTCCAGCGCGCCGGGCATCGGGTCGATCAGGACGATGTTCAGTCCCTTCGAGGCGAACAGGGCGGCAATGCCGCTGCCCATGGCGCCTGCGCCGATGACGGCGAGATTCTTGAGGGGAGTATCCATGACAGTTCGCTTGGGGCTGCTTGCAGCCGGGCGTTGCAGGCGGGCACGCGGGGAACCAGGCGGTTTCTGTCTCGTTCTCAGGGTGCCTTTCTGTGCGGCGCGGCCAGAAAAATCGTTATGTTCTATATACGAACATTTGTGCGTGTATAGAATTTCTGCCAGGGATAGTACTAAAAGTCTCCCGGGGTGGACAAATGGCCCCTCAACGGTGTTCGGCAGGTGGACGCTGCCGCCTAGCCGGAATTGCGCAGGCCCGCCGCGATGCCGTTGATGGTCAGGTGGATGGCGCGCTGCACGCGTTCGTCTATTTCCGCCTTGGGATTGTTCTGCGCCGCGCGGTGGCGCCGGATCAGGTCGATCTGCAAGTAGTTCAGCGGGTCGATATACGCAAAACGTTCGCGCAGGGAATCTTGCAGCGTGGGGTTGTCGGCCAGCAACTCGCGTTGGGTCAGCAGTTTCAGCATGGCCAGCGTGCGGCCATGTTCGGCGCTGATCAGCCCGAAGACGCGCTCGCGCAGGCCGCGCTGCGGCACCAGCTGCGCATAGCGCGCCGCGATGGCCAGGTCGGACTTGGCCAGCACCATTTCCATGTTGGACAGCAGCGTGCGGAACGCGGGCCAGTCGCGCGCCATCTCGCGCAGTTGCGCCAGCCGCGCGCGTCGTGAACGCGGGCCGCCTTCGGCGCCCACTTCCAGATAGGCCTCGATGGCCGAGCCCATGCCGTACCAGCCGGTCAGCATCAGGCGGCATTGCGCCCACGAAAAACCCCACGGAATGGCGCGCAGGTCTTCGATGCGCTGGCCCTTCTTGCGCGAGGCAGGACGCGATCCGATGTTCAGGCCGGCGATTTCACTGATGGGCGTGGCGGCAAAGAAATACTCGGCAAAGCGCGGCGTGTCGTACACCAGGCCGCGATAGGTGCGCTGCGCGGTGTCAGACATGAACGACATGGCCGGGCCGTGCTGCGCCATGTGCGCATCTTCCGCGCTGGTGGCTTCGGCGCGCGGGGCCAGGCTGGATTCCAGCGTGGCGGCCACCAGCAGTTCCAGGTGCCAGCGGCCAACCTCGGCGTCCTTGTACTTGCTTTGGATGACTTCGCCTTGCTCGGTCAGCCGGATCTGCCCGGCGACGGTGCCGGGCGGCTGCGCCAGGATGGCGTCAAAGCTGGAGCCGCCGCCGCGTCCCACCGAGCCGCCGCGGCCGTGGAACAGGCGCAGGCGCACGTGGCGCGACGAAAACACGTCCACCAGCGCGCGTTCAGCCTGGTACAGCGACCAGTTTGACGTCAGGAAGCCGCCGTCCTTGTTGCTGTCGGAATAGCCCAGCATGACTTCCTGCGCGCCGTTCTGCGCCTGCTTCACGCGCTGGCGCACTTCGGGCAGGTCCAGCCAGGCAGCCATGATGTCGGCGCCGCGCTGCAAGTCGGGAATCGTTTCGAACAAGGGCACGACCATCAGGCCGTCGTCGGGGTCCAGGTCCTGCCCGACCGGGGCGATCAAGCCCGCTTCCTTTTGCAGCACCATGACTTCCAGCAGGTCGCTCAGCGTTTCGGTGTGCGACACGATGGTCTGGCGCACGGCCTGCTTGCCGTAACGCGCGCGACCGGCGGCGGCGGCGCGCAGCACGGCCAGTTCGCGGGTGGTGTCTTCGCTGTAGGCGATCCACGGCGAAGCCAGCGGGCGCGCCTGTGCCAGTTCGGCACGCAGCAGCGCCACGCGGGCGTCTTCGTCCAGCGCCAGGTAGTCCAGCGGCTTGCCTTCATGCAGCGTGCCGGCGCGCTCGAACAGTTCGGCCAGCGCGCGTTCGTGCACGTCGGAGCTTTGGCGCAGGTCGACCGTGGCCAGGTGAAAGCCGAACACCTCCACCGCTTGTTGCAGCCCCGACAGGCGCAGCTTGGCGATGGGCGAGGCGTGGTGCGCGGCCAGCGACGCGGCAATCACGGCCAGGTCGGCGGACAGTTCCCGCGGTGCTTGATACGCGGGCGCCGCCACGGTGCTGCGGCGCGCCAGGTCCTGCCCCGTCAGCGCTTGCGCCGTGGCGGCCAGTCGGGCATAGACGCCAACCAGCGCGCGGCGATAGGGCTCGTCGCTGCGGTGGGGGGAATCGTCGCCGCTGTTATCGGCCAGCGCCAGCAGTTCCGGGTCCGCGGAGATCAGCAGGGTGGTGATCGACAGTTCCGCGCCCAGCGCGTGGACCTCTTGCAGATAGTGTTCAAACAGCACCGTGGCCTGGCGCAGCAGCGCGCGTTCCAGCGTGGCGGCGTCCACATTGGGGTTGCCATCGCGGTCCCCGCCGATCCAGCTGCCCATGCGCAGAAACGGTTCCAGCGGCGCGGGCGGCGCGGCAAACGGCTTGGTCGGTTCGCGGTTCAACAGCTTGGACAGGTCTGCGTACAGGCGCGGGATGACTTGCAGGAAGGTGCTGCGGTAGTACGACAGGGCGTTTTCGATCTCGTCGGCCACCGTCAAGCGCGTGTAGCGCAGCATGCGCGTCTGCCACAAGGTGGCCACGCGGCCAAGCAACGCGGCATCCAGCTCGGCCAGCTCGTCGGGCGTCAGCACGCCGTCGCGCTGGGTCAGCGCCAGGGCAATTTCGCGGTGCACGTCCAGCGTGCTCTTGCGCTGCACTTCGGTCGGGTGCGCGGTCAGCACCGGCACCACGCTGGCGTCGGCCAGCAGGCGGCGGATGCGCGCCACGCCCACGCCTTGCTTGCCCAATGTCTGCACGGCATCACGCAGGCTGCCACGCGGCGCGGTGTCGCCGGCCAAGGCGCGGGTGCGCTGGCGGCGGTTCTGGTCGCGGTCTTCGGCAATGTTGGCCAGATGCAGAAAATAGCTGAAGGCGCGCGCCACGGAATTCGGGTCGTTGCCTTGCAAGCGCTTGACGCGCTGTTCCAGCAGCTTGCTGTCCGCCTCGTTGCCTTCGCGCCGGAATTTCACGGCGGTGCGGCGCAACGTTTCAATGGTGTCGAACACCCGTTTGCCTTCGCATTCCGCGATCACGGCGCCCAAAAAACGGCCTAGCAGGCGGATATCGTGGCGCAAGGGTTCTGCGGACTCGGACTGCGGGCGGCTGGCTTTCATCGGGCGGGGGTTCCGTCAGGCTGAATGAAGAAAGGAAAGACGTGGGCGTTGCGGCACTACCAGGAAAATCGGACCGATTGATTTTACGCAGCGTTCCTTACGGGAACGGCGCTTTGCCTCGGTTAAAGTCCGGGATGTCCCTTCGTCTTTGTAGAAGCCCCCTTTATGCAAAATCATCAACGTCGCGCGCTCGTGCTGTTCTCGGGCGGCCAGGATTCCACCACTTGCCTGGCGTGGGCGCTGGACCGCTATGCCCATGTGGAAACGGTGGCGTTCGATTACGGTCAGCGCCATCACATCGAACTGTCGGCGCGCTTGAATGTGCTGCGCGACATCCGCGCCAACTTTCCGGATTGGGCGCCGCGCCTGGGCGAAGACCACTTGCTGGACTTGAAGGTGCTGGGCCAGGTGGGCGACACCGCCATGACCAGCGACCGCGCCATCGAGATGCAGGCTAACGGCCTGCCCAACACTTTCGTGCCGGGGCGCAACCTGCTGTTCCTGACGCTGGCGGCGGCGCTGGGCTATCGGCGCCAGCTGGACGTGCTGGTGGGCGGCATGTGCGAAACGGACTTTTCCGGCTACCCCGATTGCCGCGACGACACCATCAAGGCGCAGCAGGTGGCGCTGGGCTTGGGGCTGGGCACGCGGATGACGATCGAGACGCCGCTGATGTGGATCGACAAGTCCGAAACCTGGGCGCTGGCCTATCAGTTGGGCGGCGACGCCCTGGTGGAAACCATTGTCGAAGAAAGCCATACCTGCTATCTGGGCGAGCGCGGTGCGCGGCACGACTGGGGCTACGGCTGCGGCGAATGCCCGGCGTGCAAGCTGCGCAAGATCGGCTGGGAAAAGTGGGTGGCGGCCTCGGCCGCGGAAGGCTGATGGCCAGTGGCGGGCGGGATGCGGGCTTGGGGTTGCGCAGGCGTAGCCGGTGCAAGCCGGCGCGTGCGGCCCTCCAGGCCTAAGCCCGCCTGGACGCGGGCACAGCCACCACCCTGCCGATAAACCGCCGTCTTAATAAATAAGCCGCCGCCGCGATCACGCCCGCCAAGGCCGCCGACATCGCCATGGCGGTGCGCGCACCCTGCGTCTCGATCAAGAACGCATACGCCACGGGCGCCGTGGCCGTCAGCAAAAAGCTGGGCACCAGCAGCGCACCGACCAGCGTGCCGTAGCTGCGGAAGTCAAACAAGGCCAGCGGCAGCGTGCCGCGCGTGATGGTCAGCAGCCCGTTGCACGCGCCGTAAAGCAAGGCATAGGCGGCAATGGCGTACACGCTGCCGTTCGACAACCACGCCAGCACAAAGCACAGCGGCATCAAGGTGGTGACGACCCACGTCAACGTCAGCGGATGCAGTCTTGCGCCCAACGTCACGTCGGCCATGCGGGCGGCGAACTGGCCGACGCCCCACAAGGCCGCCACGCTGGCCGCCGACGCGCCGGCCACGCCCAAGCCCATCATCAGCGCGATCAAATGCGCGGCGTTGCCGGCGGCCAGGAAGTTGGTCAGCATGGCGATCACCGCGTAAAGCGTGCCGGCCAGGCGGCGTTCGGAGGCGTTGCGCGTCAAGCCGGCGCCCGGGCGGTCGGCGACAGCGGCGGGCGCGGCATACCGTTGGCGAGGCAGCGCCAGATACAGCGGCAAGGTCGCCAACGCCAGCGCGCCATAGACGAGCACCGCGCCGCGCCACCCCAGCCAGCCGGATAGCGCGTGTCCGGCCGGCCACATCACCGTGGATGCCAGCCCGCCAAACAGCGTGATCTGCGACATGGCCCGGCGCGCGGTCGGCCCGGCGGCGCGCGCCAGCGACGCAAACGCGGCGTCGTACAGGCACAGCCGCATGCCCACGCCCAGCACCAGCCACGCCAGGTAATAAGCGGCCGGCCCGTGCGCGGCGGCCAGCAGCGCGCAGCCCGTTGCCCCGATCAACACGCCCACCGGCATCACGCGATGCCCGCCCCAGCGGTCCACGGCCCGGCCCGCCAACGGCGACACCAGCGCCATCGTGACGATGGCGGCTGAAAACCCGCCATAGACGAGGGACGCGTTCCACCCCAGGTCGGCCGTCATGGCCGGGCCGAACGCGCCGATCAGGTAGAACGTGACGCCCCAGTTGACCAGCTGGGTCAACCCCAGGCAGACGACGGCGCGCGGCGCGATCACGGGCGCTGCGGTGGCGTCGTGTCGCCTTCGCCCAGGCTGCGCTGCATCAGCACCGTGTCACGCCATTCGCCATGCTTGTAGCCCACGGATCGCAGCGTGCCCACCGGATGAAAACCCTGGCGGGCATGCAGCGCCAGCGACGCGGCGTTGCGGCTGTCGCCCACCACCGCCAGCATCTGGCGCCAGCCGGCAGCGGTGCAGCGGTCGATCAGCGCGGCCAGCAGCTTGCCGCCGATGCCCAGGCCGGCGCGGCCGGCTTTCACATAGACAGAGTCCTCAACCGTGTGCCGGTAGGCCGGGCGGGGGCGGTACGGCGTGACATAGGCGTAGCCGACGACTTCGCCATTGATCTCCGCCACCAGGTACGGCATGTCTTTTTCCAGCACGGCCCCGCGGCGCAGCCGCATGTCGTTGATGGAAGGCGGCTCCAGTTCGAAGGACGCGGTGCCGTGTTCAACGTGGTGCGCGTAGATGGTTTTGATGGCGGGAAGGTCAGCATCCGCGCTGTCGCGGATGAGCAGGGTTGGCGTGTTGGGCGACATAAAGGGGGCGTAGCGAAGAGTAGGGGAAATGGGCCAGCCGCCAGTTTGGTCCGAAATAAATCATAAATGAAGCTTTGGAAGATTATGATTTGCATAAGAAAAACTTTTGGTTGGCGTCATGCGAGGCTTGAACCTGGTCCATCTACGCATCTTTGCGCAGGTAATTGAGCTTGGCAGTTTCTCGGCGGCCGCCGAGCGCGGGGGCGTCACCCAGCCAGCCGTCAGCCTGCAAATCCGCCAGTTGGAAAGGCGTTTTGGCCTGAAACTTGTCGAACGGGTCGGCCGCCGTGCCGGCCCGACTGCCGCCGGGCTTGAACTGCTGACCCATATCCGCGTGATCGACGCGGCGCTGGCGCAGGCCGAACAGGCCATGACCGCGCATGCGTCCCAGGTGTCCGGCCGCATCCGGCTGGGCACGGGCGCCACCGCCTGCACGTATCTGTTGCCGCCCATCCTGGCGCAGCTGCGCCGACGCTTTCCCGCGCTGGATATCGTGGCCAGCACCGGCAACACCGCCGATATGCTGCGGGCCCTGGAGAACAATACGCTGGACATGGGGCTGGTGACCCTGCCCGCGCCCGGCCGCATGTTCCAGGTGACGCCGCTCATGGAAGACGAGTTCGTGGCGATCTTCCCCGTTCGCGACTCTGCCTCGATTCCGGAGCAGGTGACGCCACAGGCCTTGTCTCCGTGGCCCTTGGTGCTGTTTGAGCCTGGCGCACGTACGCGCCGCCTGGTGGACGACTGGTTCGAGGTGGCGGGCGTGGCCTGCAAGCCCTTCATGGAGCTGGGCAGCACCGAGGCCATGAAGGAAATCGTGGCGGCGGGCCTGGGCTGCGCGGTGCTGCCCAAGCTGGCCGTTTCCGGCACGGGACACCGGGACGCGCTGGTGGTGCGTTCGCTGACGCCGCACTTGGCGCGCGATCTGGCCATCGTGATGCGCCGCGACAAGCCGCTGAGCCGGGGCTTGCGCCATTTGCAGGAAGCGTTACTGGCGCTCAGGGCATAGGCTGCCGGCACGCCTGCGCCCGATCCAGCGTATTATTTACCGTTTTGCCGCCACGCTAACAGCACTCGAGACAAATCATGCCGCACTACCGTTCCCGCACATCGACTCACGGCCGCAACATGGCCGGCGCCCGCGCCCTGTGGCGCGCCACTGGCATGAAGGACGGTGATTTCGGCAAGCCGATTATCGCGGTAGTGAACTCGTTCACGCAGTTCGTGCCCGGCCACGTGCACCTGCGCGACCTGGGCGCGCTGGTCGCCAAAGAGATCGAAGCCGCCGGTGGCGTCGCCAAGGAATTCAACACGATTGCCGTCGATGACGGCATCGCCATGGGCCACGGCGGCATGCTGTATTCGCTGCCGTCGCGCGAACTGATCGCCGATTCGGTCGAATACATGGTCAACGCGCATTGCGCCGACGCCATGGTCTGCATTTCCAACTGCGACAAGATCACCCCGGGGATGTTGATGGCCGCCATGCGCCTGAACATCCCGGTCGTGTTCGTGTCCGGTGGCCCGATGGAAGCGGGCAAGGTCAAGTCGCCCACCGACGGCAAGGTCATCGCCAAGATCGACCTGATCGACGCCATGATCAAGGCCGCCGACCCCAACGTGTCGGACGCCGAAGTGGCCGAAGTCGAACGCAGCGCCTGCCCCACCTGCGGCTCCTGTTCCGGCATGTTCACCGCCAACTCGATGAACTGCCTGACCGAAGCCATCGGCCTGGCCCTGCCTGGCAACGGCACCATCGTCGCCACGCACGCGTGGCGCAAGGGCTTGTTCGAACAAGCCGGCCGCCTGGTCGTCGACCTGTGCCGCCGCTACTACGTCGAAGAAGACGAATCGGTCCTGCCGCGCAACATCGCCACCAAGAGCGCGTTCCAGAACGCGATGGCGCTGGACGTGGCCATGGGCGGCTCGACCAACACCGTGCTGCACTTGCTGGCCGCCGCGCAGGAAGCGGGCGTGGATTTCACGATGGCGGACATCGACCGTATCTCGCGCAAGGTGCCGTGCCTGTGCAAGGCGGCGCCCGCCACCGACAAGTACCACATTGAAGACGTGCACCGCGCCGGCGGCATCCTGGGCATCCTGGGCGAACTGGCGCGCGCCGACCTGTTGGACCTGTCTTGTGGCAACGTGCACAGCGGCACGCTGGGCAACGCCATCCAGAAATGGGACGTGGCCGGTGACGCAAGCGAAGAAGCGCAGAAGTTCTACCGCGCCGCGCCCGGTGGCATCCCCACCACGGTCGCCTTCAGCCAGGACGCCACGTTCCTGACGCTGGACACCGACCGCAAGACGGGCTGCATCCGCAGCAAGGAAAGCGCCTATTCCAAGGACGGCGGCCTGGCCGTGCTGTACGGCAACCTGGCCGAGAAGGGCTGCATCGTCAAAACCGCCGGCGTGGACGAATCGCAATGGGTTTTCACGGGCCGCGCCCGCGTGTTCGAAAGCCAGGACGACGCCGTTGAAGGCATCCTGGGCGACAAGATCGTGGCGGGCGACGTCGTCGTGATCCGCTACGAAGGCCCCAAGGGCGGCCCCGGCATGCAAGAAATGCTGTACCCCACGTCGTACCTCAAGTCCAAGGGCCTGGGCAAAACCTGCGCCCTGTTCACCGACGGCCGTTTCTCGGGCGGCTCGTCCGGCCTGGTGATCGGCCACGCCTCGCCGGAAGCGGCCGAGGGCGGCACGATCGGCCTGGTGGAAGAAGGCGACATCATCGAAATCGACATCCCCAACCGCAAGATGCACCTGGCGGTTTCCGACGAAGAACTGGCCCGCCGCCGCGCCGCGATGGACGCGCGCGCCGACGGCTGGGAGCCGGTCGGCCGCGAACGCGTGGTGTCGCAAGCCCTGCAAGCCTACGCAGCATTGGCCACGTCGGCCGACCGCGGCGCGGTGCGCGACCTGTCGCAGCTGAAGCAAAAAGCCAAGCGCTGATCGCGGCGCAGGGCTGGGAAGAACGGCGCCCGAGGGGCGCCGTTTTATTTGCGCGGTGAGGCGTCATTGGGGTCGCAAGACACCGCGCAATGTAGCGGGATACCGCGAAGCACAGGGTTAAGGCTGTAAATTCGATATACAACAGACAGGCTGTTTTTTGGGCCCCAAGGACGCACCACATGGCTTTGAATTCCGATGCATTGCGCGTGTTTCTCGGCGTGGTTGACGCCGGGTCGCTTAGCGCCGCGGCCGAGCTGCTGGGCCAGACGGCGTCGGGGGTCAGCCGGGCCTTGTCACGGCTGGAAGAGGACCTGGGCGTGATGCTGCTGAACCGCACCACGCGGCGCATGGAGCTGACCGAAGAGGGCGCACACTTTCTGCCCAAGGCGCGGCAGATTGTTGCGTCGCTGGACGAGGCCGAAGAGTGCATGCGGATGGTGCATCAGCGGCCGGCGGGCAGGTTGCGGGTGGATGCGTCGGTGCCGGTGATGCTGCATTGCGTGGTGCCGCACGTGGGGGAATTCCGGCGTGAGTATCCCGAGATCACGTTGGAACTGACCAGCAACGATCGCATCGTGGACCTGATAGAGCACCGCACCGACATCGCGATTCGCATGGGACCGCTGACGGATTCCACCTTGCATGCGCGCGTGTTGCGGCCGTCGCCGCGCTGGATGATGGCCAGTCCCGACTACATCGCGCGGCGCGGCGCGCCGGAAACGGTTGAGGACCTGGCGCGGCATGAAGTGTTGGGCTTTACGCAGCCCGAAAGCCTGAACCTGTGGCCGCTCAAGCACGCGGGCGGCTCCAGCTTTCAGGCGACGCCGACGCTGGCCACATCAAGCGGAGAAACGCAGCGCCAGTTGGCGCTACGCGGCGTGGGCATCGCCTGCCTGTCGGATTTCGTGGTGCGCGAAGACATCGCGGCGGGCAGGTTGGTGAAGGTGATGGAAGGCGTGTACAGCGATCACCTGCAACCGATGCACGCCGTGTACCACCGCAACACGCAGCTGTCGCGGCGCATTGCCTGCTTTCTGGATTTCTTTGCGCAGCGGGTTTGAGGCGTTCTTGACGCGCTCTTGAAGCGCTCCTGAAGCGTTTCTGGCGCGTGGCTTGCACAGCCATGCAAGCCACGCGAAGGTCGAAGTGAAGGCGGCCCCGCCCGCATGCCGCCTTCTGCTCCTTACGCGTGCAGCGCCCGTCCGAACGCGGCCAGCACCGATTCGTGCAATGTTTCCGACAGCGTCGGATGCGCGAACACGGTGTGCATCAAGTCTTCCTCGGTGGCTTCCAATGACGCCGCCACGCCATAGCCGGTGATCAGCTCGGACGCTTCGGGATGGATGATGTGCGCGCCCAGCAGTTCGCCTGACGTCGCATCGAACACGGTCTTGACCAGCCCTTGGTCTTCGCCCATGGCGATGGCCTTGCCGTTGCCGGCAAAGGTGAATTTGCCAACGCGGATCTCGCCGCCGTGGGCCTTGGCGTGTTCGCGCGCGCGGGTTTCCGTCATGCCGATGCTGGCCACTTGCGGGTATGAATACGTGCAGGCGGGGATGCGCAGCGGGTCGATGGCGTGCACCGTCTTGCCCGCAATGGCCTCCACGCACAGCACGCCTTCATGGCTGGCCTTGTGGGCAAGCCAGGGCGCGCCGGCCACGTCGCCGATGGCGTAGACGCCGGGTTCGCTGGTGCGGCAGTGTGCATCGGTGACGATGTGGGTCTTCTCGACCTGCACCCGCGTCTTCTCCAAGCCCAGGTCTTCAACGTTGCCGACAATGCCGGCCGCGACGATGACGCGGTCCACCTCAAGCTGCGTCTTTTTACCTTGCTGGTCCAGCGTCACGTTGACGCCCGTGGCGCTTGGCGACGAGGCGGTGACGGCGCATTGCGTCAGCACGCGGATGCCTTGTTTCTCGAACGCCTTGCGCGCCAGCTGCGAAATTTCTGCGTCTTCTTGCGGCAGAATTTCGGGCGTCATGTCGATCAGTGTCACGTCCGAACCAATGGCGCGGTAGAAGCTGGCGAACTCCGCGCCGATGGCGCCCGCGCCCACAACAAGCAACGTCTTCGGGATCTGGGTGGGCGCCAGGGCCTGGCGGTAGGCCCATATGCGCTCGCCCAGCGGCAACGCGGGCAGTTCGCGAGCGCGCGCACCGGTCGCCAGGATGATGTGCTTGGCGGACAGGGTCGCGCCGTTGTCCAGCGCCAGCTTGCCCGCGCCGGCCAATTGCGCGCGCGCGGCGAACACCGTCACGCCGTTTTTCTTCATCAGATGCGCCACACCCTGGCCTAGCCGGCCCGCCACCTTGCGCGACCGCGCCACCATCGCGGCAAGGTCGGCGCGCGCCTCGCCAGCGCCGGTGACGCCGTAGTGTGACGCTTCCTGGCAGGCGCGCAGCACCGTTGCGCTGTGCAGCAAGGCCTTGGTGGGTATGCAGCCCCAATTCAGGCAGATGCCGCCCAGCTCGGCGCGTTCCACCAAGGCCACCGACATGCCCAGCTGCGCGGCGCGGATGGCGGCCACGTAGCCGCCGGGGCCGCCGCCGACGACGACCACATCAAGCACGTTCTTCGTCATCGTGGGGCTCACAGCAAAATGCGCACGGGGTTTTCGATCAGCGTGCGCAAGGCAGCCAGCCAGCGCGCGCCCACCGCGCCGTCCACCGCGCGGTGGTCGGCGGACAACGTCACAGTCATGACGGTGGCGGCGACCAGTTCGCCGTTGTCGCCGACGACGGGCCGCCGTTCGGCCGCGCCGACGGCCAGGATGGCGGCCTGCGGCGGGTTGATGATGGCGGCAAATTGGCTGATGCCGTACATGCCCAGGTTGCTGACCGTCAGCGAGCCGCCCGTGAATTCCTCGGGCTTCAAGCGGTTGATCTTGGCGCGCCCGGCCAGCTCGACGATTTCACCGGCAATGGCCGACAGGGACTTGATGTCCGCGTCGCGCACGATGGGCGTGACCAGGCCGCCGTCGGTGGCGACGGCCACCGAGATGTCGGCGCCCGCGTGATAGTCGATGGCGTCTTCGTGCCAGCTGACATTCACTTCGGGCACTTCGCGCAGCGCCAAGGCGGCGGCGCGCACGATGAAATCGTTGACCGAAAGCTTGACCGCGCCGCCGTGATTCGCTTGCGCGCGCAGGGCCAGCAGCGCGTCCATCTTGCAGTCCACCGACAGGTAGAAGTGCGGCACGTTCTGCTTGCTTTCCGTCAGGCGGCGCGCGATGGCGCGGCGCATGCCGGTGTGCGGCACGCGGCGCGCGGCCGGACGGCCGGACGGTGGCGTGGCGGTAGCGGTGGGCGCGGCGGGCGCGGGGGTGCGGTCGCGCGCGGCTTCCACGTCGCGGCGCACGATGCGGCCATGCGGGCCGGTGCCGGTCACGCCCAACAGGTCCACATGCCACTGCGCGGCCAGGCGGCGCG
>NZ_LBHW02000039.1:0-55553 GCF_001005835.2 Achromobacter sp. LC458 | reverse complement strand
CAGGGCGCGACGCCGGAGCAGCCGGGCGCGCACCATCACCGTGACCGCGCGACGCGCTGCGGCCTTCTGGTGACGCGGACGGACAGGCCACGCCCGATCCAGCGCGTCACCTTGGCCGCGTCATGCGTTGTACCGATGATCCGCGCGGCCAATGCCACGCCGGACAGATACCAGCGCACCCACCACGCAACGCGAACCGAGATCGTGACTGTGTGCTGTGCCATTACGTGCGGCCCCTGTATCCCATGTCCTGCCGGGTCTTGGCGTCGTGGCATCCGGTCTTGCGCCCGTGGGCATCGCGGGATACGCACAGCACCTGCGTGTTTGCGTCGGCGTCTTCGCCGCCATCGAACAGGCTTACCTTGTGGTCCAACTCGAAGCCGTGCGGGTACAGGGTCAACGATCCACAATGCGCGCAGTGCGGATCAGCGGACCAAATGCGCAGCCGACGATCTTGCAGCTTGCGGCCCGTCATGCGCTTGGCGCTAGGCGTGGGCGCGGGGGCAAGCCTGGCCCCCACTGTCGCGAGTCGTGGCTTAAGTGTCTTGAGCTTCATGCTGTCCCTCTTGTTCTTGCCGGGTGTCACCAACTGCACGCCGCCCGACGCGACGACCCTAACCCCGCTCGCCATGCCCAGCGCGCGGCCCTCGGTGACGAAGGGTGGAGTGTCTTATCCAACACAACAAATAAATTGCTTCATACATCATTTATGATGTATAATTCCTTATCGATTCAACGAAGGGGAGGTAATGAAATACAGCGAGTTCAGGCGGTGGCTGCTGAAACAGGGAGTGAAGTTAGAACCCCACAAATCAGGTAGCAGCCACTTCAAAGCAACCCTTGGCGATCTGCAAACCAGCTTTCCAGACCACGGCAGTAAAGAAATCGGTATGGGGTTGGTGCAGAAGATCAAAAAGGATCTTGGACTGAAATAAAGGAGGGGGCCCGAAAGGGCCACCTCTCACCCGTTGTATGAATGCCTCCCCAATCAAAGAGGACACACCATGTTGACCTACTGCTACACCCTGACGCCGGACACGAACGGCACGAACCTGATTCAGTATCCGGACCTGCCGGAAGGCGCATCCGTAAGTGAAGACGAGCACGACCTACAAGCCAACGCATCAGAAGGGCTTGAGGCCGTGCTACAGATGTACATCGACGCGCGCCGCCCTATCCCGCTGCCTGAAGCCGTCGGCGACGGCAGCGTGACGCTAGGCGCACTGCCTACCGCGAAGGTCTTCCTGTCAAACGAGATGGTGCGTCAAGGAGTGCGAAAAACCGAACTCGCGCGGCGACTCGGCATCCACAACCCCCAGGTTGACCGCCTCCTGGATCTGGCGCACAGTTCCAAGCTGGAAGCGATGGAAGCTGCGTTTCGAGAATTGGGCCGCCGCTTGGACATTTCTGTCGCCTGAATCGGGGTGGCTCTATGCGCGTACTTATCGTTGACGATGATTCGGACACCGCCGAGCTGACGGCCGAATGCTTGATGGTGGATGGCGACGTCACCGTCCAGGTCGTCAGCAACGGTGACGCTGCACTACGCGCGGTTGCCAACTTTGCGCCCGATGCGATTCTTCTTGATGTCGATCTCCGTGGCGAGTCGGGCCTTGACTTGGCGCCAGAACTAAAGAGGCTATGCCCGGGCGGGGAACCTCGCATCATCGTATTCAGCGGCACCGTTCCGAGATTAAACTTTGGATCGTTACCGGCAGGCGTAGACGCCTGGCTTGCCAAACCTGCGCACCTTGCGGAAATTCAAGCGTGTATTACAGGAAAACCCCATTCCACCTGAAAGCGCATCGGCAGCTAAAGTCTGCCCCCACCAGCTATTGGCCCGACCAACTCTGAATCAGAAGTTCGCGCCTGGGCACGCCAGCGCCCCCGGCCACCGTGTACCGGATGTCCAGGACGTGCATGGGAAACCCGGCGAACACTTGCCGCATTTCCGGATGATCGTTGACGCTGACTAGCGCTCGGCTTTTCATCGTCCGCATGGCGTCCGCCATCGCGGCATATTGCTCAAGCCCGAACTCGACGCCGTAGCCCGCCGTGGCCCAATAAGGCGGATCCATATAGAAAAGCGTGTGCGGCCGGTCGTATCGCTTCACGCAATCCAGCCACGGCAAATGCTCGATGAAGATGCGCGCGAGGCGCAAATGCGCCGCTGGCAGCGTTTCCTCCAAGCGCAGCAGATTCAGGCCGGGCGGCGACGTCGTTGCCGTGCCGAACGTCATGCCCTCCAGCTTGCCGCTGAAGCAGTTCTGCATGAGGTAATAGAACCGCGCCGCACGCTGAATGTCGGTCAGCGTTTCCGGCCGGGTTTCCTTCTGCCACTTGAACATCTGCCGGCTTGAGAGCGCCCATTTGAACTGGCGTACAAACTCTTCCAGATGATGCTGCACCACCCGATACAGGTTCACCAGATCGCCGTTGATGTCGTTCAGCACCTCCACCTTGGCTGGTTCCGGCCTCGCGAATAGCAGAGCCGCGCCCCCGGCGAAAGGTTCGACGTAGCAGGAATGCTTCGGAAAAAAGGGAAGAATCTTGTCAGCCAGGCGGCGCTTGCCACCCAGCCAGGGAATGATCGGTTTTGCCACTTGTGAACGTCCATGTAAACTGACCCCCGCCTGTACAGGTGGGACGGCCTTGGGTCGATCACGGGTCACTCCGTGTTTCGGCTGTCAATGAGGGAACTCGCGATTCTCTCGTTTTCGCCGTCTTCTTCAATTAATAATTAGCCCGGCGCGGCATACGCACCGAACCAGAACCATGGAAATTGACGATACCGGTAAGGAGCGGCGTAACGCGCTGCTTGTGTCGGCACTGATTTTCGCTGCCGCGTTTCTGCACTTGAAGGTCCCATCCATCCTCGCAGAGTTCTTCAAGTTCGAATTGAACTCTACGT
This sequence comes from Achromobacter sp. LC458, assembly GCF_001005835.2. NCBI lineage: Bacteria > Pseudomonadati > Pseudomonadota > Betaproteobacteria > Burkholderiales > Alcaligenaceae > Achromobacter > Achromobacter sp. LC458. The sequence continues at coordinate 52,642 of NZ_LBHW02000039.1, read as the reverse complement.
ACGCCTATCGCGCATGGCTTCTGGCTGCGTGCCTGGCGGGCTATGTCAGCCTCCGCTATCACTTTAGTGACGCGCGAAAAGCGGCTTCCTTGGCCTCTAATCAGGATTTCGCGCTATCCATCGTCACCGACATGCGCCGTATATTCCATGATCGCCCCGTCGATGGCGGGGTTGCGTTCTTCCACTGGCAAAAACTGTTAGGGGAGCTGGGGCTCGCGGATAGTGAATTCGTAGCCTACGTCAGCCCTCGCCATTTCCGGGTTCGCGCATATCGCTTAACCGGGCATGAGCTTCGCATTCGTTGGCAGATAGATCCCGCCCTCCTGACCCGGCACGATGCAATAGCGCACCGCATTCCAGATGAGATCGCGACGGAGACGGATCTCAATCACGCATCAAGAGCCAAGATGAAAATCCAGGGGACTCTCCATCGCCTTTTCTGGAGCAAGTCCGCAATTGAAGTCACAACAGTTTATGTTGTCGGTCTCGCTGCAATAGCGATTTGCCTTCATCGGGCATACACCCTCTTCCACCCGGCCGCGAGTTCCTCAATAGGCTAGAAAGCAGAAAGCCCGCCGGTCCCGCAGGCGGGCATTTAAAGCTGAGACGGCTGTCAATTTGAAGATACAGAGCCGACTATGGAAGCCTCGATACGATGAACGAGACTTCGTTTTGATGGTTAGGGTACCGACTATTTTGGAGCGCTGCGAAGTCTTTCTTGGAGATTCGGTGGCGGTAAGCGTCGTGCAACTCAACCATAAACTGGTTTGCCTCGGCTTCCGTATCGACGGGCATGCGCTTGTAGTTCGGATCCGCCTTTATCTGCTCCACCAGCGAGTCGAACCATGCTGAGAACGGCTTATCTTCCAGGGCCGCAACAACGCGAGGGTCGGTATTCGCCGCACATCCCTGTATCACGGGCATAGCCAATACGCAGGCTAGTAAAACAGCGCGACCGACGTTCCTGACTCTCATTGTCATGCTCACATCTCCATGGCTTCTTAGATAGGAGCAATAAAGATACATCGATATGAGCCTAGCTAGAAAAAAAGGTCGCGGGCAAAGCAAAAAACCGCCGACTTTCGCATGGCGGGTATCGTTGGGCGCAATCAGCTTGGATATTTGTCTTGACGGCCAGACGCCAGCTCGAAGGCTCGCGCCGCTTCGTCAGTGATTTCGGCGTCAAGTACGTCATATTTCCAGCCGCGCCTCGGCGGCCAGGGAACGCCCAACAACGTGAGCTGCTTTTTGTTGTAGCCCCCGTTGGGGGTTTGCCATCGAAGCAGCCAATAGTTAGTGACCAGCATTCGCGCACCTCGAAACAAAAAAAAGCCCGTCGCTTTCGCTTACGGGCTCCCTCTAGGCGGACTTCTGAGGAAATCCGTTAATGCATATTGTGATGGCAGATTTCCGCAGTGTCAAGGATCAAGGGATAAATCCACCCTCTCGCAGCAGTTTTTCAGCCATCGCGTGCGCGGCCTGCTCAACGCCGTACACCGGATCATCGCCGGCCTTCTTCTTGCGCGTACCCCGAATCCAGTCCGTGGCCTTCACGCTCGCCCGCTCCGCGCTCGCACGACTGCACTCGTTAGCCGAAGCCAGTTGGTCGAGCGTCGGCCGCCAGTCGGGATCGAAATGGCGGCGCATCAGCGCGTACCGCATCTCGGCGTTGATGCTGCGCATGCCCAGGTAGTCGGCCAAGTAGTTGGCCAGCATCCGCAGCGCCCCCACCCATTCCAGATGATCGCCAGCCGTGCCGCATGACTTGCAGCGGGTCTTGCGCTGCCCGTACTTCGCATACAGCAGCGCGAAGTGCTTCGGCGAAAGGCGCTGCTCCAGAAACTTGCGCGTCTTGCCTATCTCGGCCGCGCCATCCATTCCGGACAATGGGCCAGGCTCGCCCAGGCGTTCGTCTGCCGCGCGCGCCATGGCCGGGCGGCCCGAGGTGTGCCGCTCGTCACTGAACGCATATGCGAGCGCAACGGCCGTGCACGCGAAAGGCGCTTTGTGGTCGTTCATGCCGCCCCCGGCAAGGAGTAGATCGAATACGACGGCTCCGGCTCACCGGCCGGCTTGCCGTCCTTGCGGCGGGCCTCGATGCGCAACCACGCCTCCAACTGCTCCTGTGCGCGTCCATGGTGGCCGGGCTGCGTATTCCAATTGAAGAGAAATTCTTCCCGAACAGCTTCCGGCTGGCGCAGCAGGTGACGAGCCAGCAGTCGGTCTAAGACGGGCCGGTCGGCCAGCGCGACCACTCCGCCGCAGCGCCAGCAATGGCAGCCGGTGCCACCCTTCTCCGGCCGCAACTCATACAGCACCACGCGCGCCGGTTGTTTATGGCCGCGCGCCATTTGCGCGGGGACTTCCTGCCAGAGGGATTGGCAATCGATAGTTTGGGTAAGCATGAACGTCCTTAAACGATTCCAGGGTTGTAGGGAGGGACGCGCAACAGCCGCGCCACAAGCTCAACCGCAGAGCCGTCTCGGACGGAACTCTCGGTAAAGCGCAACACCTTCCAGCCCGCAAGGGTGGCGGCGTTGTACTTCTCGCAATCAGCGACGAATCCGGATCCACGGGTGTGACGCCCGTTTGTCCATACGCCGCCTTCAATCTCGACCGCGAACTTCTGTTCGGGCCAAGCAAAGTCGATGCGCCACATACGCGGCGGCGCGAAGCGGTATTCGCGTTGCGGCTCCAGCACCTTGAGGGCGCGCAGGTCGCGGGCAAACCTTTCCTCGAGCGCACTCGGGACCTTTGGGGCGCGTTTGGCGGTCATCTTCGCCACGGGGCCCCGCACAGCACGGGTCGCCATCACGCCGCCCCCAAGCGCGCCAACGCTCGGTTGTGGCAGTTCACGAGAATCGTGTGCCATTCGGCGCGGCGGGCCCAATAAGTCCGGCGGCATTCCTCGACTTCTGCCACGTTGAATTCCTTCATCTGCACCAATTCCATTAGCCGGTTCTCGATCTTGGCCGGCAGCGCCTCTGTGTTCTTCTGTACCGTCATCTACTTGCCTATGTCCTGTGCTATTGCCTATCCGGCTTGGTGGACAGACCTCGCCCATCCAGGGGAGGCCTTCACATGCTGTCCGTCTCGGAGCCACATGACCCGTCAGCCTTTTCGATCAAGGGTGCTAACTTCGCCGCCCTCGCCCCTGTCTCAGATCTATCCCACAGTAGGAGCCTCTCCCTCGCGCCGCTGTCGTTAAGCTATGTCCGACCAGCGCAAGTGCAATGCACCGCGTTACCCGCCCATAGCGGTTCTCCTAGCGGCCATCAGCTTCATGGCGACGGCCAGCACTCCAGCACGCATGTGCAGGTCGTTGGCGTCCTCGCCAACCGCGTCACTCATGCAATACGCAAGGCCGGCTTCTTTCGCTGCCCGCTCGCCCGCCCCACTCTTGTCGTTGTCGGCGAAGGCGTACTTCTTTCCCTGCACCTGGGCGGCGGCGTAGCGCATGTTGCTGTCGCTGAAGCACACAAGCACGGCAGCATTTAGGCGCAACTGCTTGATCGCGGCATCGATCGACAGACCGGTGGCATAGCCTTCGCAGAGGACCGTCTCAAGTGCTCTGTCCGACCCGATTCGAAGCACCGCGCCGGTGGCCCGCATACCGGTCGCCATGCGCTTGACCCACGCTCGTTCGGTCGAATCCCAACGCACCGTCTGCACGCCCAGGATGCGGTTGTCCGAAACGTCACGCATGGGGATCACCAGGGCTTCGTCGGGCGCGACGAGCCCTTTCGTGTCCGGAAAACCCTTGCGATGCAAATACCCGTGTGCCAGCGGAATGCAGCTACGGAGCAGCGTCTCGGCCTGGCGCGCGGCCTGGATCTGGCGGGCGACGCGGCGTTGCCTGTCCGCATCTCGCTTGCGTGCCCACTCCCGCTTTTCCTCGTCCGTCCAGGGCTTGAACTCGCCGCCGTACCAGTGGACTTCGCCGTCACCATCCCAGGCCATGACCCAACCGCGCTGGCCGTCCCAGAAGTAGGCTCCGTTTTTGCTGCGTTCGTGCGCCGTCGTGGCGCAGCGCCGGATACGGTCGCTCGGATACAGATCGCCAACCAAGACGCCACAAGCCCGCGCAAACTCGCTAAACGTTTGCATTCGCGCCCCCCTTCTCCTTACCCTTCAGAAATGCCAAGCGCAGGGATGTGATCTTTCCCAGGGTGTTGCGCGTCGGCGGTGTGTTCGGCATGTCGTGGAATTTCCAGTCCCAGGACGGCCACTCGCCGGTAATGTCGTGGAACAAGGCCCGCGCACGCTTCTCCTGCTTGTCCTCGGCGGATTTCTCGCGGGCGTAGGTGCAAAGCTGCTCAAACAGATGCCGGCGGTCGTCGGCGAGTTTCTTCTTGCCCAGCATGACGGGAAGCATTTCACCTGCCTCGACCTCTACCAGCGCTTGCTTCTGCACCTCGAAGCCGCAGGCCATGCAGCGGCGTGCGAACGGCGTATGGCCGCATGACGGGCAGCCTTCGCGCTCGGTGTCCTTCGTCTCGCGGCGGATCTCTTTGTCCAGCTTCTCGCCCGCGTCCAGGGCGATCAAACCGTTGTAGAAAATGTTCTCGAAGTCCTTCAGGAATCGGACGAAATTGCCGCTGTGATCCAACAGGATGCAATCCGTCTTGCCCGTTTCTGGAGACGAGCGCAGACCGCGCCCCCACATCTGAATCGCAGTAGAAAGCGACTTTCGCAGTGGGCGGCAGTCGATCACGCAGCCCACGTCTTTCACGTCAAAGCCTTTGGCCAGCGCCTCAACGCTGATCAGGATGCGGATGACCGAATCGGGCTTCTCGTACTCCGCAAGGAGCATGTCACGCTCGGTTTGCGTCGTGTTCTGGCTGTAGACAGCGGCCATGACACCGGCCTCATTGAACTGGCGACATAGCTCCTCGCAATGAGCGATGGTCGAGCCGAAGCAGATGGTCTTGCGCCCTTCGCCGTACCGGATCCACTCCGACACCACGTCGCCGACAATGCCCATGCCGCGCTCAGCGGCTGCGGCCTCGGTCCATTCGCCGCCGGCCGTGGCCGCCCCGTCCATGTTGACGCGCTTCGCGCTCAAGACGTGCATCGGGACGAGAATCCCCTGCTGCGTCAGATCATTCATGGTGGCGGCGTTGATCAAGTTCGTGAACAACTTGCCCAGCCCTGGCGAGAACGGAGTGGCCGATAGACCAACGACAGACGCCGAGCATGTCTGAATGTGGTCCGTCCAGACGCTCAGTTGCGTATGCGCCTCGTCAATGATGATCACGTCCGACGCCGGCCAGCCACGGCTAGCCAGGGTCTGAGCGCTGGCGATCTGGAAAGGAAGACTGGGATTCACGCGCCAGTGGCTGGCCTGGATCACGCCGTGATTGTTCAGGCCGTAGCTATCCGCCGCCTTGCTCGTCTGGTTGATCAGCGCCACACGGTCGCAGACGAACGTCGCACGTTTGCCGCGCTGCAAGGCCTCATTCGCGATGCGCAAGCCAAGGTAAGTTTTTCCCGCCCCCGTAGGCGCCATGATGAGCTGATTCTTGTGGCCGGCGCGCCGGCCCGCGCGCAGGTCTTCGTGCGCGGTCTGTTGGAAAGGCCGGGGCGGCGGAAAGGTGGTGGCCGCCATAACGGCCACGTCTTCGGGAAAGAGAGCGTTATTCATGCGGTCCCGGTCCTTTTCTCCAGCGCGTCAAGCTTGCGCTTGTATGTCCTCGCAGCTTTGACGGCAGCGTCCTTTTCGTTGATCAAGCCGTTCACGCGCGTCAGCAGTACGCGGTTCTCTTCCGTAAGCCGGGCGATCTCGGCCATGGCAGCCGCAAGCTGACCGTCTGCCTCAAAGACGCGCGCCATCATCTGGTTGTCATCCAGAAGACGCTGGTAGTCTTCCAACGCGTCCGCCGCGAGGTCTTCATGGCTTGCGCCGTCATTAGCGCAACCCGCTTCTGCCGGGGGCGCAGAGTTCGCCCCCGGCTGGCTCTGCACCGCTGACGCTTCATTCGAAGGCGTCACAGCGCGCGCAGCTTCCTTAATGGCTTGCGGGCCCGCAGCCGCCAGCGCGGCCTGCTCTTCTTTCGGCAGATCTGCGATGGCGTGGGCGTCCTTGAGCGATACCGCCCCGGACTTCACCGCGTCCTTGATTTCCGGCGCGGCCTCGCGTTTCACTTTCCCAGCTTGTTTCATGGTGCGAACGCTGGCACCGGCCGCTTCCGCCATCTTCGCCACGGTCGGCGGAAATGGTGCACCGGGTGCACCTTTATCTGCTGCGGGACGACCGGCCGCGCGCCAGTCCCACAATTCGGCCTCAATAAGAGCCCAGGCGCCGACCGACAGGTGGCGGCGCTCCTTGTTCTGCGCCTTAACGAAATCGACCGGGTCTACGTCGCCCAACTGCGATTCCGGGCAAGGCATGCCCATCTCGACACAGGCGCTGTATCGGTGCCAGCCGTCGATCACCATTCCTTCGTACAGGAAGATGGGGTTTTGGACGCCGATGTTCTCGATGCTGTCTTTGAGCGCCTGGAACTCGGCGGCGCTCATGGCCGGGAACGCGGCCGACAGGGGGTGCTGAACGTATGCCATGTTCACGCGTCTCCTGTGCCAATCCACACGGCTCCAGATGCCGCAGGCGTGGTTGTGTCGCCGGGCACGTGCAGAGGAGGGGCGAAGGTTGGCCGCGCACACTTCTGGGTTCGGCTGACAGTAGATTGAGGCACTGCCTCGCGACCAGGAAGGTGACTCGCGGCACTCTTCACGGTCGCCCCCGCCCCGACATACTCATGGAGCGCGAGGAGTTTGACGCCTAGTGAATAGGTCGGCTCTGAGTGCCGGCCAGTATTCAATTGTGAAATCGCGGCCTGCGAACAGCCGAGTGCCTCGGCAACCGCCAACTGCGACCACCCACACTTTTTAAGCCCCCTCACAATGGAAGCCCATTCGACGGCGTTCCCGCTCTCGAGCTTAAACATGGGGGGCCTCCGACGTGGAATGTGCAAGGTCAGGCCAAAGGCTTTGCCAATCGTTCGGGTGAAGTCGCACGAAAGCCGCAAAAACGCGGTCCGCGATCTTGGGAGGTAAATCGTCGGGCCATTGGCGCACTGCCTGGTAGCTAATTCCCAGTGCCGAAGCTGCCGCAGTGATGGACTGGCCCAACATTTCGATTGCACGAACTTTTTTCATGACCAAATTGAATCATGATTCAGTATGATGTGCAACCATAATTCAATCCACACAGGCGAAACTTTGAATCATGATTCAGACCTACGCAGACCGTCTCCTTCTCGCCATGAGCCAGCGCAATGTCGATGTGACAACGCTCGCCAAAGCGCTGGGCATGAGCTATCAGGGCGTGAAGCGCGTAACGGACGGCAAATCCAAGGCATTCACCGCCGCCAACAATGAAGAGGCGGCCCATTTCCTGCGCGTCTCGCCAAGATGGCTTGCTACCGGGCAAGGAGATATGGACGCGGGCGCGGTTCGCGATCCGGATCCGTGGCCGTTACCGTTCGTTGAAGAGGCGGATGTGAGAGCTTTGGCACCGGAGCAATTAACGGCGCTGGGTGTCGCTGTTGCTTTGGCTGTTTCGCAACTGAAGCTCAATATCAAGGTGACGCCGCAAACGCCTCCAGTACAACCCCCATCGGGCGTGCCATTCCGGGACCACAAGCCGGGCGCACTCGTTGACATGGACGCCGCCGACGATCCGTTCCCGATGCGCATCCCTGGCCTTCCGCCCGCACCATGGGAAGCAGACAAAATCTCGCTAAGACCTGCACCCCCGCCCAAAATGAGCAGTGAAACGGGTGTCATAGCCAATGTGGGGCCAGGTGAGCCCCACGCAGCGAACGACAGGTTCGAGAAGGTCCCTGAATTGGCCGACGTGCGGCTTGCTGCGGGCGATGGGATCGAGAATCACAGCGAAGATCAGACTGGCATGATCCAGTTCCGCCGCTCCTTCCTCAGATCGGTGGGCGCCGACAACGGAAAAGCACGGGTGGTGTATGCAAAAGGCGACAGCATGGAGCCTGTCATACGTGATGGAGCCGCCTTGCTGGTCGTGCTGAGCGAGAATCTTACTGTTCGGGACCTCGCCGCCGGCGGTGTGTACGCGATCAACTACGACGGAAAAATGCTGGTGAAAACCGTGGCCAGAGACAAGCTCACGGGGCGCTGGGTCGCACGTTCATTCAACCCGGCCTACGCCGATATCGCCCTCGAGAACGGGCATCCGGTGCGAGTACTGGGCCAAGTGGTCTGGACTGGCGCGCGACTCCGCGACGACGAGGCGGGTCAGTGGGTGCCACATCGATAGGATGCGTCGGTGCAATGAAAAAACCACCCATGGGTGGTTTTTTTTTGCCCCGCCATCGGCCAAAGGGATGAATTATGATTGACCAACAAATTGAATCATGATTCAATGCGTACACGGTGTTCACTTCACCGGAGCTTTTTAAAGGCCGCGAGCGATCTTTCCACGATGCGGCCTCCAAAAGCAAAGCCCCAAATCTGTTAGCGCAGACCCGGGGCTTTCGAAGTACCGCAGTTAGCGCTGCGGCCTCACATATCTGGACAGCCGAAGGAGGCCAACATGTCCAAGGAAAATATCCGCCCGCAAGGCGCGGAGGGGATTTCTCACGCCTGCACTTTAGCACAACCCCCCCATAAGTCGGAATCTGGTAATTCATCCAGTAGCTGCCCGCCTGCCTTCGCCCATCTGGCGGACTTGCTCCAACGAGTCTCAAACGACCTTTATCAAGCGCGTGCGCTCTTTGTCGCGATTGAAGATCGAGTCAAAGACGAAGACGGCTCTGCGCTGGGCATGCATATTGAAGCGTTGGGTCAGATCGGGTCGGACATTAGCGAGCGCAATGGCGAAGACCTCTCGAACACGATTTGCACCCTTCGTGGCTACCTCGTGGCGCAGGCTCACAGGGGTGCGGCATGAACGAGCGCACCGATACCGTTTTGTGCATCAAGCCCGTCCAGTATCGCGAGTACGCCGAGATCGCAAAGGCTCATGGCCTCGCGTTGCGTCTGTTCGACCAGCCCGCGCAGGTGATTGGCCTTCGGTCCGGATTGGATGCCTGCGTAATCGATGCCACGTCGGACGCAGTAGTGGGATCGCTCACTGAGGTCGCGGCTCTGCTCCTTTCCACGACGATAGACACAGGCCACATCCGCCGAACTGGCAAAAGCCGTTTCGAATGTGATGTGTCGCAGCTTACCGACGCTGAGATGTATCGCTTTTGGCTGTTTCATGAGATCGGACACAGCGCGGACAACTACTGCTCGCTATCTTTCCAGTTCAGCCCGGCAGCGGGCGATCCAGAGTTCCGCCGCGAGACGTTGCGCCGGATATGGCAAGCGAACGAGATACTTGCTGACCGTTGGGCATGGGCCCAGGTCTGCGACCGCCCGATGCCTAAGACCGAATGCGGGAGTCGCGATGAGGATGCCATCGAAGCTGAACTTGCATTCCTCGATGGTGTGACGGGCGGGCGCAGGAACTACACGACAGGGCTGAAGCCCCACGTCGAGCCAGGCCGGTACCGGACTGTTCCGCTACGAATGCTGGGCCGGAAGGACGCCCACATCTGGGTCGGGCCGGACATCGATCCGAGCGTGAAGCAGCGGGCAGTCGACTACGAGGCACGAGCCCTGGAAAGCCCCGCAAACCAGTTGCCCGAAAAGCTGCTTATCAACGGCATCACTGGCCGCCCCGCGTTTAGGGCCGGCTCCTCCACTCATGAATTGTCGGAGGTCGCATGAGCAACATTCCCGCCCCCCAAGATTTGGCTTCGATGGCGTGGGAAATCCAGTCTCTTTTCGATGCTCTGGACGAACTCATGCCGCTGGATAACGCATCCAATCCCCCCGCGCTCCACGGCCTTGCCTCCGTTGGGCGGGCGCGCGCCCAAGAGCTTGCTAATCACCTATCCAAGGTGGAGGGCTTCACCAATGCATAAGCCTCGCAATCCCACCGAACAGCTGGCGGCAGCAGTCCGCGGCCGTGCGCTCTACACACGCCTGTACGACAAGGCCAATGCCGAGCTCTCCGAAGTTAAGGGGCAGGCAGCTGACCTGCGCGAGCGCTGTGCCACGCTGGCCAGTGCGCTGGAAATTACTACCAGCATTCTGGAAGCTTCGACAGATCCGCACCTGAAAGCCAGCGCCACGGCGGCGCGGAACCTACTTAGCACTGCGGGGCTCGCCCCGACGACGGAGGCGAAATGAAGCAATCCGACTTGAACCACCTGCGCCGCCTTCTGGGCTGGGTCCGATGCGATATCGGCCAGTCGCCGGGCGAGCTTCAGCAGACCATGATCGACGTGGCGGACGGCCTCGGCCATCCTGAAATCAGCCGAGAGGCGAAGGCCAGAATGGTGGAAGCCTACCACCGCGCAGAATCCATTCCTTTGTACGTTCGAGCGGCCGTCAAGGCTTTGGAAAAGGCACTGACCAACGGCGGGCCGCGCGGTGGCGTTGGTACGACCTGCGCCACCGACGAAACCCGTTACGTTGACCGTGGCGCTGCGGGCGGGTCAGGGCTGCCGCTTTCGGACTTCGCTATGGAGCGAGGGATGGCCGAGGTCGGCATTACGGTATGGGGTCCTCGCGCGGAGGACTGGGTGGCCGGCGTGGGGTACGCGGTCCGGCTGATGCGCGAGTGCTTGCCGAAGGCGGCAGCGGCGGCGCTTCCGAACCACGTCAACGCGGCAAGCAATCCGATAGCGTGCCGCGATGCCCCGGCGGCGGCGCCCACCCTTCGCCGGGACGACACCGGCGGCGCGGGCGCGGCCCGCCTCGTCAACCCGATTTTGGCCCAGAACGTTGATGCGATCGGCATTGATACCCGCTGCGCCAGAATGCTGCGGAGTCATGGAATTCGACGGGTCGGCGAGCTCGTGACGTACTCGACCGCCGATCTGCTGCGGATACCGAACTTCGGCAGAAGATCCTTGGGCGCAGTCGAAGAATGCCTGCAAAAGCAGGGCCTGGCACTGGAACCGGCACGCCTGCATCCGGTACAGGAGAGCGAGACATGCTAACTTCTCGCCTTTCTCAACGCGCCCACGCCCAGCCCTTTCGCTGGCCGTTCCCACCCAATGGAAGAACCGAAAAAACCGCGCCGCCGCAAGAAAGAGCCGGACACCCTGTATTGCTCGTTCTGCAACAAGTCTCAGCACGAGGTCAGCAAGTTGATTGCGGGGCCAAAGGTGCTGATCTGCGACGAATGCATCGAAATCTGCAACGAGATCATCGTGGAAGAGGAATACCTGCTCGCGGACCGGAAGGGCGCCCTGGCGGCGTACATCGTGAAGCAGCAGGAAGAAGTGGCCGAAATCCAGCAGCGCATCCTCAAGGCCGCTCGCGCGCTTGGTGCGTCGATAGCACCTTGGGGCGATACGCGGCACTGACCGTATTGACGTTCGCCTTGACCGGCTGCTCAAAAGATCCGGTCTCCGTGTCCAGCACGGACAACCAGGGTATCCAGGTTGCCGAGTTGTTCACGCATAAGGGCGTGACCGTCTTCCGCTTCTACGACGCCGGCCGCTGGGTCTACTTCACCAGCAAAGCCACCGACGTAACTGCGTCGCACGTCGAGTACTGCGGCAAAGGCTGCTCGCGATCGGTGACTGTCGAGACAATGGGCGCCGACGCGCTGGCGCGAGGTCGGAAACCATGACGAAGCTCGTATACAGCGTCGGCGAACTGAAGGAAGTGATTGGCTTGGCGAAATGGACGGTGTACGACCTCATCAAGAAAGGCCAGTTTCCCCACCCGGTCCAGTTGAGCGCAGGCCGGGTTGGCTGGCGAGCCACCGACATTCAGCGATGGCTCGATGAGCGGCCAACGACCGCCGAAACGCCCGAAGCCTGACCAAGATTCAGGTGGACCAACAGAAAGGCCCCAACCTCGATGAGATTGGGGCCTTTTTGCAGGTGGTCCACTTTTCGGTCCACCTAGCGGTTTTTCTTGCACTGCGGAAATCCGGAGACCCGCATGGATATTGGTCGGGGCGGTGGGATTCGAACTCACGACCCTCTGCTCCCAAAGCAGATGCGCTACCAGGCTGCGCTACGCCCCGAAGGGTGGCAACTATACCAGAATCCCGGCCCCCCGGGCGTAGACGCGCCGCGCGGTCGTGCGAACGTGGTCATGTCGCCCAAGACGATGCGCCCAAATAGAAATCGGCGCGCCATGAAGGCGCGCCGATTTTTTTATCCACGCATCGGGCCAACGGTCGTTACGACAGGGCCCGCGCCGCGGCATCCATCAGCCGAAGCGGCCCGTGATGTAGTCCTCGGTTTCCTTGCGTGAGGGCTTCACGAAGATCTGGTCGGTCTGACCGAATTCCATGAGTTCGCCCAGGTACATGTAGGCGGTGTAGTCCGAGCAGCGCGCCGCCTGCTGCATGTTGTGCGTCACGATCACGACCGTGTAGTCGTTCTTCAGTTCGGCGATCAGCTCTTCGATCTTGGCGGTGGAAATCGGGTCCAGCGCCGAGCAGGGCTCGTCCAGCAGCAGCACTTCGGGCTTGATCGCCACGCCGCGCGCGATGCACAGGCGTTGTTGCTGGCCGCCCGACAGGCTGTTGCCGCTTTGATGCAGCTTGTCCTTCACTTCGTTCCACAGCGCGGCCTTGCTCAAGGCCCATTCCACGCGCTCGTCCATTTCGCCCTTGGACAGGCGCTCGAACAGGCGCACGCCGAACGCGATGTTGTCGTAGATGCTCATGGGAAACGGCGTGGGCTTCTGGAACACCATGCCGACCTTGGCGCGGATCAGCGAGATATCCGTCTTGGCCGTCAGCAGGTTCTCGCCGTCCAGGATGATTTCGCCTTCGGCGCGCTGGCCCGGGTACAGCTCGAACATGCGGTTGAACGTGCGCAACAGCGTGGACTTGCCGCAGCCCGACGGGCCGATGAAGGCGGTGACCTTCTTCTCCTGGATCGACATGTTCACATTGCGGATCGCATGGAACTTACCGTAGTAGAAGTTCAGGTTCTTGACCTCGATCTTGTTCTTGACGGCGGTAGCGGTGTTTTCCATTTCTTTTCCCTTGGCTCCGGCGCGCCACGCGCGCCGGCAAAGCGATCTTTACTTGCGGAACATGTTGCGGGCAATGATGTTGATGCCCAGCACCAGTAGCGTAATCAGCGTGGCGCCGGCCCAGGCCAGGTCGTTCCAGTCCTTGAAGGGGCTGGCGGCGTATTGGTAGATGACGACGGGCAGGTTGGCCATCGGCGCGTTCATGTTGAACGACATGAACTGGTTGGACAGCGCCGTGAACAGCAGCGGCGCTGTCTCACCGGAAATCCGGGCAATGGCCAGCAGCACGCCGGTGATGATGCCGGTCTTGGCGGCGCGATAGCACACCAGCGTGATCATGCGCCACTTGGGGCAGCCCAGCGCCGCCGCGGCTTCGCGCAGGCTGTTGGGCACCAGCAGCAGCATGTTGTCGGTGGTGCGCACCACCACCGGAATCACCAGGATGGACAAGGCCAGCGCGCCGGCCCAACCCGAGTAATGGCCCACCTGCGCCACGTACACGGCGTAGATGAACAAGCCGATGATGATGGACGGCGCCGACAGCAGCACGTCGTTCAAAAACCGCGTGGCAGGCGCCAGCCAGCCGCGCTGGCCGTATTCCGCCAGGTAGGTGCCGGCCAGGATGCCAACCGGCGTGCCGATCAGCGTGCCTACGCCCGCCATCACCACGCTGCCGAAGATGGCGTTGATCAGGCCACCGGTTTGCCCGGGCGGCGGCGTGATTTCGGTGAACAGCGTGTACGACAGCGCGGGCGCGCCCTTGGTCAGCAGCGTTAGGATGATCCAGAACAGCCAGAACAAGCCGAACACCAGCGTGCCCAGCGACACCGTCAGCATGATGCGGTTGAGGATGCGGCGGCGCCGGTAGACGCCATTCTGCATATTGAGTACGGAGACAGCCATGATCTTTTCCTTGTGCTCGCGGCGCGTCAGGTCTTACGGCCTTCGCCGGCGGAAAGGCGTACCAGCAGCACCTTGGCCAGGGCCAGCACGATGGTCGTGATCAGGAACAGGATCAAGCCCAGTTCCAGCAACGCCGACTTCTGAATGCCGCCTGCTTCGTTGAATTCATTGGCCAGCGCGGAAGCAATCGAGTTGCCCGGCGAGAACAGCGAGCCCGACCATTTGAACGCGTTGCCGATCACGAACGTCACGGCCATCGTCTCGCCCAGGGCGCGGCCCAGGCCCAGCATGATGCCGCCGATGACGCCCGACTTGGTGAAGGGCAGCACCACGCGCCACATCACTTCCCAGGTCGTGCTGCCCAGCCCGTAGGCGGATTCCTTCAGCATCGCCGGCACCAGCTCGAACACGTCGCGCATCACGGCGGCGATGAACGGGATGATCATGATCGACAGGATCAGACCGGCGGTGAAGATGCCGATGCCGAAAGGCGGCCCGGCAAACAGCCCGCCGATGACGGGCACGTTGCCCAGCGTGGCGATCAGGAACGGCTGCACGTACTGCTGGAATACCGGCACGAAGACAAACAGTCCCCACATGCCGTAGATGATGGACGGAATGGCAGCCAACATTTCGACGGCGGTGCCCAGCGGGCGACGCAGCCACGTCGGCGACAGTTCGGTCAGGAAGATGGCGATGCCGAACGAAACCGGCACGGCGATGATCAGGGCGATGGCCGACGTCAGCAAGGTGCCGATGATGGGCACCACGGCGCCGTAGTTCTGGTTGACCGGGTCCCAATCGTTAAGCCACAGGAACGACAGGCCGTATTTGGCCAGCGATTCGCGGCTGCCGTAGATCAGGGATACCAGAATCGCCGCCAGCAGGATGAACACCAGGAAGGCGAACAGGCGGGTCAGATTCTTGAACAGCGCATCCATCAGCGCGTTTTTATTTTGCTTCATAGGCGAAGGCGTGCCGGTAGTCACGGAGTCCGCCACGCTGGGCGAAAGCGGCACACTATTATCCATTACCGCGCTCATGGATGGACTTTCCTTAGATGACCTGGGTGGAAACGGGAACTGCTGGGGCGAGCCGCCCCGGGTCTCTTGGTGGCCAAGATTTCCGGGGCGGTCGCCATCGGGTCAAGCGCGTGGCAGGCAAGCGTCAGGCCGTGCCCGAGGCAGGTCAGACGCCAATCTTGCGCGCTGTCCCCGGTTTACTTCCAGACGGGGGTGCCGTCGGCGGACTTGACTTCGCCCCAGGCGGCGCGGATTTCCTTGGTCACGGCTTCCGGCAGCGGCACGTAGTCCATGGCTTCGGCCGACTTGGCGCCGTTCTTGAACGCCCAGTCAAAGAATTCCAGCACGGCCTTGCCTTGCGCCGGCTTGGCTTGCGACTTGTGCACCAGGATGAACGTGGCGGCGGTAACGGGCCACGAATCGGCGCCCGGCTCGTCGGTCAGGACCACGCCCATGCCCGGCGCGCCCTTCCAGTCGGCGTTGGCGGCCGCGGCAGCGAACGCCTTTTGCTCGGGCTGGACGAACTTGCCGGCCTTGTTCTGCAGTTGCGTCCAGGCCAGCTTGTTTTGCTTGGCGTAGGCGTATTCCACATAGCCGATCGAGTTCTTCAGCTGGCCGACGTAGGCGGCGACGCCTTCGTTGCCCTTGCCACCCTGGCCGGTGGGCCACTTGACGGCCTTGCCTTCACCAACTTGCGACTTCCAGTCAGCCGACACCTTGGACAGGTAGTTGGTCCAGCCGAAGGTGGTGCCCGAGCCGTCCGAACGGTGCACGACGATGATGTCGGCCGACGGCAGCTTGACGTCCGGGTTCAGCGCCTTGATGGCGTTGTCGTCCCACTTCTTGATCTTGCCCAGGAAGATGTCGGCCAGCACGGCGCCCGACAGCTTCAGCTTGCCCGGTTCCACGCCGTCGATGTTCACGACGGCCACGGTGCCGCCGATCACGGCCGGGAATTGCAGCAGGCCGTTCTTTTCCAGGTCAGCCGCCTTCATGGGATCGTCCGAGGCGCCGAAATCGACGGTCTTGGCGATGATCTGCTGTTGGCCGCCGCCCGAACCGATCGACTGGTAGTTGATCGCGTTGTTGGTGGCTGCCTTGTAGTCCGACGCCCACTTGGCGTAGATCGGGTACGGGAACGATGCGCCCGCGCCGGTCACATCGGCGGCCTGGACGGCGAAAACGGCGGCGCTCAGCGCAACGCCCACGGAAACTTGTTTGAAGACACGTTTGAACATCAGGGTTCCTTCTGTGCTCGTTAAAGGAGTCTAGTCAGGCTTTTTCTAGTGCCTGTCTTTCAGCGACCCTCGCATCTTAGGGGCCCAACGTGACAAGATAGTGACAGTCACATACGCTTCATCAAGCGCTTTGCACCCCGCTAAAAACGTCGCGGCCGCCCCGGAAATACCGGGGCGGCCGCGTTCGCTCACGCAAAGGCCCTGTGGTCGGAACGGACGCTACACGCCCAGCTTTTCAATCAGGTATTGATGCAGATTGAAGGGCTCGCGCCGGCTTTTTACCCGGGTGTAATCACCATCGGGCCGCTGCTGCCATGCCAATTGGTTATCGCGCAGCGCATAGGTGAACGCCTCGTCGATGACGCGTTTCTTCAACGCCTTGTCGTAGACCGGGAACGCGATTTCAACCCGGCGGAAGAAATTGCGGTCCATCCAGTCGGCCGACGACAGATACACCGTTTCCTCGCCATCGGCGTAGAAATAGAAGACGCGGGAATGCTCCAGGAAGCGTCCCACAATGGACCGCACGCGGATATTCTCGGACAGTTCCGGCACGCCGGCCCGCAGCGCGCACACGCCCCGCACGATCAGGTCAATCTTCACGCCCGCCTGGCTGGCCTTGTAAAGCTCTTCGATGATCTGCTCTTCCAGCAGCGAATTCATCTTGGCCATGATGCGGGCGCGCTTGCCCGCCTTGGCCGCGCGGGCCTCGGCGCGTATCAGCGCCACCATCCCGTCGTGCATGGTGAAGGGCGATTGCATCAGCGCCTTCAGCGACCGGCGCGCGCCCAGGCCCGTCAGCTGCGCGAAGACCTTGTCCATGTCCTCGCACAATTTCGGGTCGGCCGTCAGCAGGCCAAAGTCCGTGTACAGACGCGCGGTGCGCGGGTGGTAGTTGCCGGTGCCCAGGTGCGCATATCGGCGCAGGCGGCCTTTTTCGCGGCGCAGCACCACGGCCATCTTCGCGTGCGTTTTGTGGGCCACGACGCCATAGACCACATGCGCCCCCACCTCTTCCAGCTTGGACGCCCAGTTGATGTTGGTCTGCTCGTCAAAGCGCGCCATCAATTCCACCACCACCGTCACTTCCTTGCCGGCGCGCGCCGCCGCCAGCAGGATCTTCATCAGCTCGGAGTCTTCACCGGTGCGGTAGATGGTCTGCTTGATGGCCATGACGTCGGGGTCCAGCGCCGCCGCCGTCAGGAAATCAATGACCGGCTGAAACGACTGGTACGGGTGGTGCAGCAGGCGGTCCTGCTGGGCCACTGCGTCGAACAGGTCTTGTGGTTTGTCGCCCACCTTGTCAAAAGGCGCAGGCACGGGCGCGCGGTATTCCGGGAACAGCAGGTCGGGCCGCAGATCGGAATTGCACAGCTGCATCAGACGCGACAGGTTCACCGGCCCGGGCACGCGGTACGTGTCTTCGGCCTTGAGCGAGAATTCGCGCTGAAGAAAGGTCTCCAGTTCCACCGGCGTCAGTTTGTCGATTTCCAGGCGCACGGCGGCGCCGAAATTGCGTTGCGACAACTCGCCTTGCAGGGCGTGGCGCAGGTTGGTGACTTCTTCCTCGTCCACGAACAGGTCGCTGTTGCGGGTCACGCGCCATTGGTAGCAGCCCAGCATTTCCAGGCCGGGAAACAGTTCGCCCACGAAGGCGCGCAGCAGCGACGTCAGCAAGATGAAGCCTTCCGGATGGCCGGAGAGTTCGGGCGGCATCTTGATCAGGCGCGGCAGCGCGCGCGGCGCCTGCACCACGGCAATCGACGCCTGACGCCCGAAGGCGTCGGCGCCGGCCAGCGACACAATGAAATTCAGGCTCTTGTTGTAGACACGAGGAAACGGATGCGCCGGGTCCAGCCCGATGGGGGTCAGCAGCGGCATCACATCGCGGTTGAACACGTCGCGCGCCCATTGCTGCTGCTCGGCATTCCATTCGGACGCGTGATGCAGGGTGATGCCCTCGGACTGCATGGCGGGCAGGATGGCGTCGTTAAGCAGGTTGTATTGCCGCGCCACCAGCTCGTGCACGGCCTGCTGGACGTTTTCAAACGCCTGATCGGGCGTCATGCCATCAGGGCCGACCAGGTTCGGCGACTGGCGCTGCTGCTCTTTCAAGCTGGAAATCCGGATTTCAAAGAACTCGTCCAAGTTCGAGCTGACGATACACACGTACCGCAGGCGCTCCAGCAGCGGCGTTTTCGGATCTTCCGCCATCGCAAGCACGCGTTCGTTGAATTTGAGCAGCGACAACTCACGATTCATGAGCAAGGGCTCGCCGGGCGGGCGTGTGGGCATACCGGATTCCATACGTTGGGAACAGAGCGTGGAGTTTTACTGCAAAAGAGTGACGGTTCTATGACACAAGTGCAAAACCGTAGCGTACGTCAAAATCGGGACATATAGCGCAACCGGATTATTCGGCCAAGCCCATGATCCATAAGCGAAAACCCGAATCTCAAGGCACTGTCACATGGGGTCTCTATAATCAGGCCACCTCAAAGCCTATATTACGAGCCGCATGGATCAACTTCTGGCCGCGGTGGACCTCGGGTCCAACAGCTTTCGCCTCTCCATCGGACGCATCGTTCAACAGGACGGTACGCCCCAGATTTACCAGATCGATCGTCTCAAGGAAACCGTCCGGCTTGCCGCCGGCCTGGATGCCGAGAAACGCTTGGGCGACGACGCCATCGAGCGCGCCATCGCCGTCCTGGAGCGTTTTGGCGACCGCCTGCGCAGCTTCCACCCCAACCGGGTGCGCGCGGTTGCCACCAATACGTTTCGCGTCGCGCGCAACACGCGGGATTTCCTGCCGCGCGCGGAAGCCGCGCTTGGCTTTCCCATTGAAGTCATCGCCGGCCGTGAAGAAGCGCGCCTGATCTTCTCGGGCGTGGTCCACACCCTGCCCCCATCGCCCAACAAGCGCCTGGTCATCGACATTGGCGGCGGGTCCACCGAGGTCATCATCGGCAAGGGCCACGAGCCTGCCCTGATGTCCTCGTTGTACATGGGCTGCGTCAGCTACAGCCGCCAGTTTTTCTCGGATGGCGTGGTCGATGCGCACCAGATGAAGCAGGCCGAGCTGGCAGCGCGACGCGAAATCGAAGTCATCGCCAAGCAGTACCGCAAGATGGGCTGGAAAGAGGCCTATGGCTCGTCCGGCACCGCCAAGGCCCTGTTCGCCATCCTGACCGAAAGCCGCTTTTCCGATCGCGGCATCACGCGCGCCGGGCTGGCCAAGCTGAAAGACCGCATCGTGCGTTCGGGCCGCGTCATCCCGTCAGAGCTGCCGGGCATCAAGATCGAGCGTTCCGATGTGCTGCCCGGCGGGCTGGCCATCATGACCGCGCTGTTCGATGAGCTTGGCATCGACGTCATGCACACGGGTGACGGCGCGTTGCGCCTGGGCGTGCTGTACGACCTGCTGGGCCGCGACGACGAGCACGACAAGCGCGACGAATCGGTACGCCAGTTCATGAAGCGCTATCACGTCGACGTCAACCAGGCGCGGCGCGTGCGCCACGCGGCGCTGACGCTGTTCGACGCCATGTTCCCCGAAGGCCCGGAACGCGCCGAACTTCGGCCGGCGTTGGGCTGGGCGGCGGACTTGCACGAAGTGGGCCTGTCGATCGCGCACAACGCGTATCACAAGCACACGGCGTACGTGCTTGAAAACGCCGACATGCCGGGCTTCTCGCGCGCCGACCAGCAGTTGCTGGCGCTACTGGCGCTGGGCCATCAGGGCAAGTTGACCAAGCTGGAACCGCTGATCCGCACGCGGCCGCAATGGAAAGCCATCCTGAGCCTGCGCCTGGCGGTATTGCTGTTCCGCCGCCGTGGCGAAATCGAACCGCTGCCGCTGACCGCGTCGGTGCGCGAAAACTCCATCGTGGTCCGGGTCAACCGGGAATGGCTGGCGCAACACCCCTTAAGCGACTTCACGCTGCGTGCGGAAGAAGCCGAATGGAACAAGGTGGGCTTTTCGTTCGAAGTGCTGGAATTCTGACAGCGCAATTCCGGCGCGTTGGCAACAAAAAGGGCAATGGCGCTGGCGCCATTGCCCTTTTTTAAAACAAAGACAGATCCGTCTGACGGCGCAGCTGCTTGAGTTCAAGCCGCAAAGGCCGCGTGGCCCGCCGTATCAATCTGATTTTCATTCGGCGGAACAGGCGGCGCATGATGATCAGCGCTGGCCGTTCAGGGCCGCGGGCTGGTCCAGCCCGAAGTGGCGGCGATAGCGCTCGTCCATGCGCTCCATTTTCAGCAGCACCGGGAAGTCGGCGGCGTTGAAGTCCGGGTCCCAGGCGGGTTCGCCACAGACCTTGGCGCCCAGCTTCAGATACCCCTTGATCAGTGGCGGCACGCGGGCCGGCAGCGTGCTGTTCAGCTTCTCAACCGGGTAACGGTGCAGCGGGGTCACGTGGGGATCACCGCTTTGGGGCAGCTGCGGCATGATCGTGCGCCACACTTCCGCGGCGGTCACGCCGTCATCGCGCAGGCTGACGCTGGCGCAGCCCAGCACGTATTCGTAGCCGCCGCGTCGCAGGTATTCCGTCAGGCCGGACCACAGCAACATGATCACCGCGCCGTTGCGGTAGTCGGAATGGGTGCACGAGCGGCCGACTTCAACCAGCTGGTCGCGAATCGGGCCCAGCCCGGAAAGATCGAACTCCGACTGCGCGTAGTAGCCGCCGGCTTCCCGCGCTTTTTCCGGCGTCAGGATGCGATATGTGCCGACGACGCGGCCCGTATCCATTTCGCGCACCATCAGATGTTCGCAATAGGGGTCGAAGCGGTCATGCTCGATACCGTCATGCGCGTCGGGAAACACCGCGCCCATGTCCTCGGTGAAGACGTCGTAGCGCAGACGTTGGATCTGCTCGATTTCTTCAGCCGTGCGCGCCAGGCCTACCGCCAACACTTTCGGGGAGTTGCCCATCCAGGGTTCGGCGGGTTTACGGCTTGGGGTGGTGCGTGCTAATTCCAGCATTGCGCGTAGCTCCTAGAGAGTCCGGTCAGTTTGGACGCCCTGTATGTCAAAGACTTGACCAATATGTTACGTGACTATGAAGTTTAGTTCGGGGGAGATGGGTCTACTTTAGGCGAATCTCGACAAAACTTTACAATTCAATACCAAGCCCGAATGCAGAAAAGCCACCCACCGAGACTCGGTGGATGGCTTTTTCTAAAGCGGCTGGGCCGGGCTCAGGCCAGGCTGGCGGCGAGCTTCTCTGCGGAGGAAACGGCAAGGGATTCATCTTCAGCTTCGACCATCAGGCGAAGCTTCGGTTCAGTGCCCGATGCGCGGATCAGGATCCGGCCACGGCCGTTCAGTTCGGCCTCGACGGCGGCACGGGCGGCGGTCAGGCCGGGGTGGGTTTTCCAGTCCTGGCCCGGGGTCAACGGCACGTTGATCATCTTCTGCGGGTACATGCGCAGGTCGCGCACCCACTCGGCCATCGTCGTATTGCCGCGACGCAAGGCAGTCAGCACCTGCAGGGCGGCGATGATGCCGTCGCCCGTGGAGTGGCAATCCAGGCACAGCAGGTGGCCCGAGCTTTCGCCGCCGTACTGCCAGCCGCGCGCCTGCATCTGTTCCAGCACGTAGCGGTCGCCCACGTTGGCGCGCTCGAAACCAACGCCCAGGCGCTGCATTTCGCGCTCGAAACCGAAGTTGGTCATCAGCGTGCCCACCACGCCGTCGACCTTGCCGCGCTGCATGCGCTCGCGGACGATGGCGTAAAGCAATTCGTCGCCGTTGTAGATGCGGCCTTCGCCATCAACCACTTGCAGACGGTCGGCGTCGCCGTCCAGGGCAACGCCCAGATGCGCGCCACGCGCCTGCACTTCCTTGGCCAGGGACTCGGGGTGCAGCGCGCCCACGCCCTTGTTGATGTTGAAGCCGTCCGGATGCACGCCGATGGCATGCACTTCGGCGCCCAGTTCGCGGAACACATGGGGGGCGATGTTGTAGGCGGCGCCATGGGCGGCGTCTACCACGATCTTCATCCCGTTCAAGTCCAGGTCGTTGGGGAAGGTGCTCTTGCAGAATTCAATGTAGCGGCCCTGCGAGTCCGACATGCGGCGGGCGCGGCCCAGGCCTTCAGAGCTGACGCAACCCAGCGGCTCGTCCAGCGCGGCCTCGATGGCGGCTTCGATTTCGTCCGGCAGCTTCATGCCCTGCGCAGAGAAAAATTTGATGCCGTTGTCCTGGTACGGATTGTGGGAAGCACTGATCACGATGCCGGCCACCAGGCGCAGCGCGCGGGTCAGGTACGCAACGGCCGGCGTCGGGATCGGGCCGGCCAGCAGCACGTCGATGCCCGCAGCCGACAAACCGGCTTCCAGCGCGGATTCCAGCATGTAGCCGGAAATGCGCGTGTCCTTGCCGATGACCACTTGCGGGCGGCTGCCGCCGCGTCCGGCGTGCTCGCGCGCCAGCACACGGCCGGCCGCATAACCCAGGCGCAGGGCGAACTCGGCATTGATGACCGGGCCGCCTACTTCACCGCGCACCCCATCGGTGCCGAAATACTTGCGTTGACTCATGAACTGATTGCTCCTTGTTCGGCCGCATGCCATACCTTAAGGGCATCAACGGTGGCGGCAACATCGTGCACACGCACGATGGAGGCGCCCCGCGACACGCAGGCAAGCGCTGCGGCGATGCTGCCGGGCAGCCGGTCGCCGACCGGTCGGCCCGTGGCCTGCCCGATCATGTTTTTACGCGACAGGCCGATCAGCAATGGATAGCCACCACTGCGCAAGCTGGACAGCCGACGCAGCAACTGGAAATTCTGGTCTGCCGTCTTGCCGAAGCCGAAACCCGGGTCCAGCACGATACGGCGGGGGTCAACCCAGGCGGCACGCAGCTTCTGCGCGCGCGAACCTAGGAAAAGTCCGATTTCACCGATCAGGTCGGTGTATTCGGGGGGCGCGGCCTGCATGGTGCGAGGCTCGCCCTTCATGTGCATCACGCACAGCCCGCAGCGCGATTGCGCTACCGCCTCGATGGCGCCGGGCTGTCTGAAGCCATAGATGTCGTTGATCATGTCGGCCCCCGCATCGAGCGTGGCGCGCATGACTTCGGGCTTGAAGGTGTCGATGGACAGCGGCACGCCGCAATCTCGCAGGGCCTCGATCACGGGCAACAGCCTATCAAGCTCGTCCGTGATGGACACCGGGTCGGCGCCCGGCCGCGTCGATTCGCCGCCCAGGTCAAGGATCTGGGCGCCTTCTTCGATCAGTTGGCGCGCGTGCGCCACCGCGGAATCCGTATCGTCGTGCTGGCCGCCGTCGGAAAACGAGTCCGGCGTGACATTGACGATACCCATGACAAGCGGGCGCTCGAGATCAAACTCGAAGCGCCCGCAAAGGAAGTTATTTGCCATGACTCAGGACAAAAAACCTCAGACTGCTGCAGCCGTGCTGCCGCCAGCCGCCAGCCCGGTGCTGGGCGGCGTGTCCGTCGAATCCGACGGACCTTGCGGCGTTTTCGGGGGACGCGGAGGACGGCCCTCGATGATGTCGTTGATCTGGTCGGCGTCGATGGTTTCCCATTCGAGCAGCGCGGCCGTCATGACTTCGACCTTGTCGCGATTGTCTTCCAGGATCTTGCGCGCAACTTGGTATTGCTCGTCGATGATGCGGCGGATCTCGGTGTCCACCTTCTGCATGGTGGCTTCGGACATGTGCGTCGTCTTGGTGACGCTGCGGCCCAGGAACACTTCGCCTTCGTTCTCGGCATAGACCATCGGGCCCAGCTCGTCCGTCATGCCGTAGCGGGTGACGATGTCGCGGGCGATGGCGGTGGCGCGTTCGAAGTCGTTCGAGGCCCCCGTCGTCATCTGGTCCATGAACAGTTCTTCGGCGATACGGCCACCGAACAGCACGGCGATGGTGGACAGCAAGCGGCCCTTGTCCATGCTGTAGCGGTCGGTTTCCGGCAACTGCATCGTCACGCCCAGCGCACGGCCGCGCGGAATGATGGTGACCTTGTGGACCGGGTCAGTCTTGGGCAGCAGGCGGGCAACGATCGCGTGGCCGGACTCGTGGTACGCGGTGTTCTTGCGTTCCTCTTCGGGCATGACGATCGAGCGGCGCTCGGCGCCCATGATGATCTTGTCCTTGGCCTTTTCGAAGTCGGACATATCCACCGTGCGGCCATTGCGGCGGGCGGCGAACAGCGCGGCTTCGTTGACCAGGTTGGCCAGGTCGGCGCCCGAGAAACCGGGGCAGCCGCGCGCCAGGATGGTCGGGTCGACGTTAGGCGACAGCGGAACCTTGCGCATATGGACTTTCAGGATCTGCTCGCGGCCACGGATATCGGGCAGCGGCACCACGACTTGACGGTCGAAACGGCCCGGACGCAGCAGCGCCGGATCAAGCACGTCGGGACGGTTGGTTGCGGCGATCACGATGACCCCCTGGCCGGATTCAAAGCCGTCCATTTCAACCAGCATCTGGTTCAGCGTTTGTTCGCGTTCGTCGTTGCCACCACCCAGGCCGGCGCCGCGCTGACGGCCCACTGCATCGATTTCGTCGATGAAGATGATGCAAGGCGCGTGCTTCTTGGCGTTTTCGAACATGTCGCGGACACGGGCCGCGCCCACGCCGACGAACATTTCAACGAAGTCCGAACCCGAGATGCTAAAGAACGGTACCTTGGCTTCGCCGGCGATGGCCTTGGCCAGCAGCGTCTTGCCGGTACCCGGCGAGCCCACCATCAGCACGCCACGGGGAATGCGGCCGCCCAGCTTTTGGAACTTGCTGGGGTCGCGCAGGAAGTCGACCAGTTCCTGGACGTCTTCTTTGGCTTCATCGCAGCCGGCAACGTCGGCAAAGGTGATTTGATTGGTGTTTTCGTCGAGCATGCGAGCGCGCGATTTGCCGAAGCTGAAGGCTCCGCCCTTACCGCCGCCCTGCATCTGTCGCATGAAGAAAACCCATACGCCGATCAACAGCAGCATGGGGAACCACGACACGAAGATGCTCATCAGGAGCGATTGCTCTTCACGCGGCTTGCCAGAGACCTGGACACCGTACTTCAGCAGATCGGAGACCATCCAGAGGTCGCCGGGCGAAGTCAGCGTATAGGCGCGGCCCGCGTCCGGGGTGACGTACAGCACGTCGCCCTGAACGTCGACCTTGCGGATACGTCCCGCCTTGGCGTCGTCCATGAACTGCGTGTAGGTCACGCCGTCCTGGGTCTGAGCGCGTCCGTCGAACTGTTTGAAGACGGTGAACAGCACCAGGGCTATCACCATCCAGACAGCGACTTTCGAAAATGAATTATTCAAGGTCGATCTCCTGCTTTCGATTCCGACCGGCAACCGCGCACCCGCATATGGCACAGTCACAAGTATGTCAATAGCCCATTCTACCCTGTTGGACCCGATTGCGTCCTGGGATCCCTGGGGTCCGTGTAGTTACGTCTGATTTGTCGTTATGGTGGTCGTTGTCTCGGCAAGCAGGTAAGTTCTTTGGGGTTCCAAGGCAGCATGCCCAGGCCCGGGTTACTTCAGATCGCGGGCAACCAGAAAGGTTTCCGAGGATTTATCCCGAGACGCCTTTGGTTTGCGCTCGACTACACGCTTGAAGTGCTGCTTGAAGGACTGCACGATCTGCGAAAAGCCGCTGCCGTGGAAGGCCTTGACGATCAGCGCCCCATTGGGCTTGAGATGAGCGCGGGAAAACTCCATCGCCAGCTCGCACACATGCTGAATGCGCGCGGAGTCGGCACTACCCACGCCTGACAAGTTGGGGGCCATATCCGAGATTACAAGGTCTACGGCGCGAGATCCGACCATGTCTTCCAATTGTTTCAGAACGTCATCGTCGCGGAAGTCGCCCTGGATGAATTCCACCCCGGCCACCGGCTCCATGGGAAGCAGATCCAGCGCAATAATACGTCCGTCCACGACGCCGCCCGGCCCGGCCAGGCGCTCGCGCGCCACTTGGGACCAGCTGCCCGGAGCCGAGCCCAGGTCAATGACCAGGTCGCCCCGGCGCATCAGCTTTTCAGTGTCCAGGATCTCGATCAGCTTGAAGGCGGCACGGGCGCGATAGCCCTTCTGTTGCGCCAGCTTCACATAGGGATCGTTGATGTGCTGGTGAATCCAGTCTTTAGAGAATTTATTCTTGGCCATTACCGTACAATTCCACGCATGCCTATATTAGAACTTACCTCTCGTGAGCGCAGCGACCTTCGCTCCGCCGCTCACCCTCTGCGCCCCGTCGTCCTGATTGGCGACAATGGCCTGACCGAAGCCGTGCTCAAGGAAATCGACCTGGCACTGGCTTCTCATGGCCTCATCAAGGTACGCGCCGGCGGCGATGACCGCGAGGCCCGCGAGACCATGTTGTCGACGATCTGCGACACGCTGTCTTGCGCCCCGGTGCACCACCTGGGCAAGACCCTGATTCTGTTCCGCCCCCTGGCCGGCAACGTCAAGCCCGCCGCGCTGGCTGCTATGGAGCCCGTGGCTCCTGCCAAGCGCCGCGCTTCCGAACCCTACACGCCGAAGAAGCTGGCCGCCGAAGGCAAGAGCCTGGCCAAGCGTCCGCGCCGTAGCGAGTCCGAAGAGCCCAAGCCGGCCAAGGCCCGCTTCGTGCCGCAAGACCAGCTGAACAAGAACGGCAAGCCCATGCGCCCCAGCAACAAGCGGGCTACCACCAGCGGCCACGGCATTCCCCGCCGCGCCGGCAGTGCGCTGAGCCTGCGGGCCGGAGCACGCAGCGGCACCAGCCGCAAGACAGCAAAAAGATAAGGCCGGGCACAAAAACGGGCGCTTTACGCGCCCGGTCCACCATAGCGATCCGCGTAGGTACCGCGGGCAGCCAGCCTAACGCAGGCTTCAAGCTATGGCGTTTTGACAGTGTACCGCCAAGGCGATCGCGTTAGATGTAACGCACGCCCAGAACTTCGTATTCGCGAACGCCAGCCGGGGCCTTGACCTCGACCACGTCGCCTTCGCTTTTGCCGATCAGCGCACGCGCCACCGGGCTGGATACGGAAATCAGATTGGCCTTGATGTCGGCCTCGACGTCACCGACGATCTGGTACGTCACGCGGTCACCCGAATCCAGGTCTTCGATATCCACGGTAGCGCCAAACACGGCGCGGCCTTCGGCATCCAGCGAAGTCGGATCGATCAGGTGGGCGTTGGAAAGCGTGCCTTCAAGTTCGGCAATCCGGCCTTCGATAAAGCCTTGGCGCTCGCGAGCAGCGTCATATTCGGCGTTTTCCGACAGATCGCCCTGCGCTCGCGCTTCGGCGATGGCGTTGATAACGGCAGGACGTTCCACGGTTTTCAGCCGCTGGAGCTCTTCTTGCAAGCGCTCGGCCCCGCGCACGGTCAAAGGAATGGCAGACATGTCGTTTCCCAAACAAAAAGTAGAAAAACGCCCCGACGGAGCGTTCTCGGTGAAGGTCGTTACCCTGGCGCGCACCCGCTGTCGGTGCAAGATTTGACACGAAGCTAGCGGCGCGGACGACCAAAACAAAACCCCGGCTCGGGTCGGAACCGGGGCAATCAAAGTCATATTGTGGGCAAACTCCACCGGAATTGCAAGCCACCCCGAAAAACGTGCTTTTACACGCATTTCGGGGCTGTAACCCGCCAAAAACGGCTATTTCGTCAAAAATCCCTCAACGCGGCGCTGGCTGGCTTGAGGATCGCGAAGGGCTGTGGCCAAAAAGATACTATTCAATAGTATTTTGTCATCGAGCCTGGCGCGGCGCCGGCCAGATACCGGCCAGATACCGGCCAGATCACCGACCGGGGCCACGACCCGGCCGCCCCACGCCTAGACCACCGGCCCCGGCTTCCGACGGCGCAGCAGCGCATACAGGATGATGGCGCCGAACGTGGCGGTGCCGATTCCGCCCAGCATGAAGTCACCGATCTTGATGGTGAAGTCGCCCGCGCCCAGCACCAAGGTGACGGCGGCGACGATCAGGTTGCGGTTGTCGCTGAAATCCACCTGGTTGACCACCCAGATCCGCGCGCCCGCAATGGCGATCAGGCCGAACACCACCACCGACATGCCGCCCAACACGGGCCCGGGAATCGTCTGGATCAGCGCGCCGAACTTAGGCGAAAAGCCCAGCACGACGGCGATCAGCGCGGCCACGACGAAGACCAGCGTGGAATAGATGCGGGTAACCGCCATGACCCCGATGTTCTCGGCGTAGGTCGTGACGCCCGTGCCACCCACCGCGCCCGACACCATGGTTGCCACGCCGTCGCCCACGAAGGCGCGGCCCAGATAGCGATCCAGGTCCTGGCCCGTCATCGCGCTGACGGCCTTCACGTGCCCCAGGTTTTCGGCGACCAGGATGATGGCGACCGGCACGATCAGGCCCATGGCTTCGGCCTTGAAGACCGGAGCGGCAAAATGCGGCAAGCCGATCCAGGCTGCGGCGGCCACGCCCGAAAAGTCGATGGGCTTGCCCAGCCCCATGCCGTTGGCCAGCACGGCGTACACCACGCACGCCAGGATCAGCCCGACCAGGATCAACAGGCGCTGGACCATGCCCTTGGTGTAGACGGCGATGCCGCCGACGCAAACAATGGTGACCAGCGCCATGAACGTGTCAAAACCCGACGCGCCCATCGCACCCTTGGCCGCGATGGGCGCCAGATTCAAGCCGATCACCGCAACCACCGCGCCCGTGACGACAGGCGGCATCAAGGCATCGATCCAGTTGGCGCCACTGCCCGAGCGCGCATTGACGATCCACACGATCACCCCGATCAGCGTATACGCCAGGCCACACGCGATGATGGCGCCCAGCGCCACGCCGATGTTGGCGTTGGCGCCACCGCCCGCATAGCCGGTGACCGCGATCACACCGCCGATGAAAGCGAAGCTGGACCCCAGGTAGCTGGGCACCCGGCCGCCGACAAACAGGAAGAAGATCAGCGTGCCGATGCCGGACATCAGGATGGCGACGTTGGGATCAAAGCCCATCAGCAACGGCGCCAGCACCGTCGAGCCGAACATGGCCACGACGTGCTGCGCGCCCATGGCGATGTTCTTGGGCCAGGACAGCCGTTCGTCGGGCGCAATAATGACGCCGGGTTCAGCGTCGTCCGCCAGGCGCCAACGCGGGAAATAGGAATTGGACATGGATATCCCAAATAAGGTGTCGGGGTAAGCGGGCGCCAGTGTAAAGGGGGCCACGAAAAGGCGGCAATGTTTAAGTTGCGCTTGCCCAATGCCGTTCATTAGTTGAACGCCCCGCAATTCCCCCCAAGTACCAGGAGACATCATGGCTATCAATTCCCTCGGCGGCTCATCCCGGATCGGCAGTTTGGCCGAGCTGTGGGTCCAGAAGATTCAAGCCAATAAGGAAGCGAAGGATCCCGCGGGCGGGGAGGCGACCACGGTCACCCCCGACGGCAAGATCCGCGTCAACAACGCTGGGGCGCTGAGCGTTGGGGGCACCAAGGCCTCGGAAGACACCGGTAACGACGACGAATTCACGCGTCAGATCAAAGAGCTGCAAAAGCAGCTCAAGCGCATCATGGATCAGATCGCCAAGGTGCAGGCCAGCGGCATGTCGGACGAGATGAAGGCACAGCAGCTTCAAGCGCTGAACGGCCAGGCCATGCAGATCCAAGGCCAGATCCAGCAGGTGCTGGTCCAGCAGGCCAAGGCGGCCATGGCCAGCGCCGCGGCCGGCGCATCGGGCGCCGGCGTATCCACCACGGCTTGATCGCAGCGCGTCATCAGCGGGGGGCCACCATCACGGCCCCACGCTGATGAGCCGCATCAAAATTTCTGATTGGACGCGTTGCAGACCAGACATTACTGTCTCCAGACAAATTAAAACTACGGAGACAAACCATGTATGCAATGCGCACCGCCCTTGCAGGCGCCCTTGCAGGCGCCCTGCTGGCCGTCTGCTCGGCACCTGCCCTGTCCGGCACCGTCACGGTGATCACGTCGTTCCCGAAGGACCTGACGCAGGCCTACAAGACCGCGTTTGAAAAGGCCAACCCCGGCATTACGCTGGAAATCCTGAACAAGAACACCGTGTCGGGCATTGCCTATGTGCGCGAAACGCCCGCCGGCCAACGCCCCGAAGTGTTCTGGGCCAGCGCGCCCGACGCCTTCGAAGTGCTGGGCCGCGACAAGCTGCTGGCCAAATCGTCCGACGTGGCGAACAAAGACGTGCCGGACAAGGTGGGCAACTATCCCATCAACGATCCGTCGGGCATGTACCTGGGCCAGGCGCTGGCCGGCTACGGCATCGTCTACAACACGCGCTATATCGCGGCGCACAAGATTCCCGCGCCCGTGGAGTGGAAGGATTTGCTGTCGCCCAAGTGGTTTGGCCACGTGGGCATCACGTCGCCGTCGCGCTCGGGCACCATGCATTTGACCGTGGAAACCATCCTGCAAGGCGAAGGCTGGGATGACGGCTGGAACACCTTGCTGCGCATGTCCGGCAACAGCAGCGCGGTGACAGAACGGTCATTCGGCGTGCCCGACGGCGTGAACAACGGCCAGTTCGGCGCCGGCCCGGTCATCGACTTCTTTGGCCTGTCCAGCAAGTATTCGAAGTTCCCCGTGGAATTCGTCTATCCGTCCGAGACCGCGATCGTGCCGGCCAACATCGCCTTGATCGACGGTGCGAAAAATACCGAGGAAGGCAAGAAGTTCATCGCCTTCACGTTAAGCCAGGCCGGCCAGGAGCTGCTGCTGGAACCGAAGATCTCGCGTCTTCCGGTGCTGCCGTATTCCGCGCTTGCCGGCAAGATCCCGCCCGGCTATCCGGACCCCGCGGACATTGCCAAGCGCAGCAAGGTGCAATTTAACGCCGACCTGTCCCAGACGCGCTATTACGTCGTGCAATCGCTGTATGACCAAACCGTCACTTTCCGCTTGAAGGAATTGCAGGCCGCCACCAAGGCGATCTACGACGCCGAGGCCAAGCTGGGCGACAAGGCCAAGTCGGGCAAGGCGGCCGAGCTGCTGGCCCAGGCGCGCAAGCTTGCCTGGGCACCGCTGGTCGATGGCAAGAAGGCCGCCGACCCGGCCTTCCTGGCGATCTTCGCGGGCAATAAGAAAGACGCCGCGGTCAACCAGCAGATCACGCAACTGGAAGGCGAGTGGAACGGCAAGTCCAAGGCCAACTACGAAGAAGCCGTGAAGCTGGCCAAGCAGGCTGCCGCGCTGTAAGCCGCCTCTGGCTGACCGCCCGTGGCTAACCGCCCGTGGCTGACCGCCCGTGGCGAACCGCCCGTGGCGAACCGCCCATAGCGAACCGCCCCGGGCACGCGCCCGGGGCGCAGTCCCCTGGCAACGATTTCGGGAATCTCGATGAATTCTTCGGGCCACTCACGCCTGCCCGCCGGCCCCGTATTGACGGCGCTGCTGGTATTCGGCTTTCTGCTGCTTTTTCTTGTCGTGCCCGTGGGCACGGTCTTCTACAGCGCCTTCGTGAACGCCGACGGCAGTTTCACGATGGGCCACTTCGGCGCCTTCTTCAATCAGCCGCTAATGCAGGAAGCGTTCTTCAACAGCCTGTACGTGGCGGGCTGGTCGGCGCTGCTGGCCTCGCTGATCGCGGTGCCACTGGCGTACTTCACGGTGCGCTTCGATTTTCGCGGTGCGCTGATCATCCAGACGCTGGGCGTGCTGCCGCTGATCATGCCGCCGTTTGTGGGCGCCGTCGCGATGCAGCTGATCTTCGGGCGGTCGGGCAGCGTCAACCTGCTGCTGAACGACTGGTTCGGGTTCACCGTCCCGTTCATGGAAGGCTTGAACGGCGTCATCTTTGTTGAAGCGCTGCACTACTTTCCGTTCATCCTGATGAACCTGGTGGTGGCGTTGCGCAACATCGACGGCGCCATGGAAGAAGCCGCATTCAACCTGGGCTCGCGCGGGTTTCGCCTGTTCCGCCGCGTGATTTTCCCGCTGGCCCTGCCCGGCTACGTGGCCGGCGCGTCGCTGGTGTTCGTCAAGGTGTTCGACGACCTGGGCACCCCGCTGGTGCTGGGCACGACCAACATGCTGGCGCCGCAAGCGTACCTGCGCATTACGCAGGTGGGGCTGGAAGATCCGCTGGGCTATGTGATCAGCGTCATCATGATCGCGTTTTCGATTCTGGCGCTGTGGCTGTCGGCGCGCGTGCTGAAGGGGCGCGATTATTCCACCTTGCAAAAGGGCGGCAACTCCATCCAGAAGCGCAAGCTGGGGCCGATGGAAAGCGTGCTGGCCTATGGGTGGATCATCCTGGTGCTGCTGCTGGTGCTGTCGCCGCACATGGGCGTGCTGCTGCTGTCGCTGGCCAGCGTCTGGAGCTTCGCCCCGCTGCCGGATGGCTACACGCTGGCGCATTACTCGGCGGTGTTCTCGGAATCGCAGGGCATGATCGCCAACACCTTGCTCTATTGCGGTCTGGCGGCCGGGGTGGACGTCATTCTTGGCACCGCCATCGCCTACCTGATGCTGCGCACGCGGTTGCCGGCGCGGCAGTGGCTGGACTTGATGGCGTCGGCCGCGCTGGCGATACCGGGCATCGTGCTGGCAATCGGTTTCCTGCGCACGTTTCGCGGCATCGAGCTGCCGGGTACCGGCACGTTGCTGACCTCGTCGTGGATCATCATCATGATCGCGTATTCAGTCAGGCGCCTGCCCTACGCGCTGCGCTCGTGCGTGGCCTCGTTGCAGCAGATCAACGTGTCGCTGGAGGAAGCCGCGCAATCGCTGGGCGCCACCCGCATGAGCACGATCCGCCGTGTCGTCGTGCCCTTGATGGCGGGCGGCATGCTGGCCGGCTTCGTGACCAGCTTCGTGACGGCGGCGGTGGAATTGTCGGCCACCATCATGCTGGTCACCAAGGACAGCCAGGCGCCCATGAGCTACGGCATCTATCTGTATATGCAAAGCGCGGCGGGCCGGGGGCCCGGCGCCGCGCTGGGCGTGCTGGCGGTGGCCGCGGTGGCCATCGGCACGTATGTATCGCACCTGCTGGTAGAGCGCGCGCAGTCGCGCCAGCGTCCGGCACGCACTGAAGGGGAATCCGCATGAAGAAGGTCAGCGTAGAGTGCCGCAACATCCGCCTGTCCTATGGCAAGACGGAAGTGCTGAAAGACGTAAACATTCACATCGAGCCGGGCGAGTTCTTTGCGCTGCTGGGCCCGTCCGGCTCGGGCAAGTCGACGTTGCTGCGCTTGATCGCGGGCTTCAATCGCCATAGCGCCGGCCAGTTGCTGGTGGACGGCAAGGACATCACCGGCACCCCGCCCTGGAATCGCAACATCGGCATGGTGTTCCAGAACTACGCGTTGTGGCCGCACATGACGGTGTGGGACAACGTGGCCTTCGGGCTGGTCGAACGCAAGTTGCCGCGCGCCGAGATTCGCGCCAAGGTCGAAGCCGCGCTGGAACTGGTGGGCCTGTCGCAGTATGGCAAGCGCCGGCCCAACCAGCTGTCCGGCGGGCAGCAGCAGCGCGTGGCGCTGGCACGCACCATCGTCATTGAACCGCAGGTGCTGCTGCTGGACGAGCCTCTGTCCAATCTGGACAAGAAGCTGCGCGTGCAGATGCGCCAGGACCTGTTGAGCCTGCAACGGCGCCTGGGCATCACCACCATCTTCGTCACGCACGACCAAGAAGAAGCCATGACCACGGCCGACCGCATGGCGGTGCTGGACCACGGCGTGGTGCAGCAGATCGGCGCGCCCAGCACGCTGTTCGACTATCCGACGAACCGCTTCGTGGCCAACTTCGTGGGCACGATGAATGTGCTGGAAGGCGATGTGCGTGAACGCACCAGCGGCAGCGTAGTGCTGGCCGTGCCTGGCGTGGGCGACCTGCACCTGCCTTTGACGGCGGAAGCCCCCGCCGCCAGCCGCCTGGCCGCCAGCTTCCGGCCGCACACCGTACAGATCGAAATGGCGGACGGCCTGGGCGACGCGCGCTATGTGTGGCTGCCCGGCATTGTGGAAAGCAGCGAATTCCTGGGCGAGTTCACGCGCTACCAGGTGCTGATCGGTGAACAACGCCTGACGGCGGATCAGTCGCACCTGGCCGGGCTGTCGCCGTTTCCTATCGGCGCGCCGGTATCCATCGGACTGGAACCCACGCAAGTGCGGCTGTTGGCGGCCTAAACTGGCGGCCATGGAAATCTATCAGATCCGCGCTTTCGTCACGGTTGCCCGCCTGGGCAACCTGACGAAGGCGGCCGAAGCGCTGTCCCTGACGCAGCCCGCCGTGACCGCGCAGATCAAGGCGCTGGAACAGAGCCTGGGCGTGGCGCTGTTCGACCGTAGTGGCGGGCGGCTGGCGCTGGCCAAGGCGGGCGAGGTGCTGCTGCCCACGGCGGAATCGCTGCTGGTGCTGGGCGCGCAATTCAAGTCCGAGGCCCAACAGCTGCAAGGCAGCCTGCATGGCGTTGTGGAGCTTGGCGTGCCCAGCGAAAAACCGGATTTCCTGCGCCTGGGCGAGCTGGCCGCGGCCGTCACGCAGCGCCTGCCGCTAGTGGAACTGAAGACGCAGACACTGCCCACGGCCACCTTGGCCGAACAGGTCAGCACCGGGCGGCTGCCGGCGGCGCTGACCATCGCGGCCAATCCCCCGCGTGGCGTATTGTGGCTGCCGCTGCGCAGCGTGCGCTATCGCATCGCGCTGCCCCACGACCATGCCGCGGTGCTAAAGCGCGGCGGCTGGCGCGAAGTGGCGCAGTTGCCGTGGCTGGACGGCCCGTCGGGCAGCCACACGCATCTGTTGCTGCGCGACATGTTTGAACGCCACGGCCTGTCGCCTCGCGTCGTCATGCAGAACGATGACCAGGCCAATTTGGAAGCGCTGGTGCGCGCCGGCGCGGGCTGCGCGTTGTTGCGGGAGGAAACCGCCTTGGCCGGCGCGGCCTCGAATGATTTCATGGTGTGGGGCCAGGCACGTGCCGACGCCATGCTAGGCTTCATCCTGCCCTATGAACGCGCCAGCGAACCCGCGCTGGTGGCGTTAAGCTCCCTCATCCAAACCGTCTGGAAGCCGCGCGCGGCAATCGCACCGGCCCAGCTTTAAGCCTTATTTGCGCATCACAAACGTAATGACTGAAATCTGGTTCATCCGCCATGGCGAAACCGACTGGAATCGCCAGCGCCGCCTGCAAGGCTGGAAAGACATTCCCCTGAACGAATTCGGCGTCAATCAGGCCAGCCTGCTTGCCGCCCGCCTGCGCGAAGACGCGCGCCACACGCCCATCCACGCTATCTATAGCAGCGACCTGCAACGCGCCCATGCCACGGCCGTGCCCGTGGGCGAACAGCTGGGGCTGCGCGTTCGGGTCGAGCCGGGCATCCGCGAACGGGGCTTTGGCGTCCTGGAAGGGCTGGACCACGAACACATCGATGTGCAGGCGCCCGAAGCCGCTGCCGCCTGGAAAAGCCGCGACCCGCTGCGCCCGCTGGATGGCGGCGAGTCCCTGGGGCAATTCCAATCCCGCGTGATCTCCACCGTGGACGACATTGCCAGCCGCCATGATGGCGAGCGCATCCTGATGTTCACGCACGGAGGCGTGCTGGACATCATCTGGCGTCATGCCTCGGGTGTGCCGCTCAATGGCGCGCGCGACGCCGCGTTGCTGAATGTCAGCATCAACCGCGTCGCGGTACAGGGCCGCAAGTGGGAAGTGCTGGATTGGGGCGACGTTGGACACGTGGCCGACGAGGTCGGCGACGACGTGGTGCCGTAAACCTGCCGTAGACGTGCCGTAAGCGCGCGGTAAAGGGCTACCCCGCTTTGCGCGGCTTGCGTGGCGCGTCACGCGCCAACTTGTCGTACACCGCGTTGGGCAACAGGCGCATCAGCTTGGCCACCACGCCCATCTGCCACGGGATCACCGTGTAAGACGTGCCACGCGTAATGGCCGCCTGCGCGCGTTGCGCAAAGGCGTCCGCCTCCATCAGGAAAGGCATCGAATACGGGTTCTTCGCCGTCATGGCGGTCTTGATGTAGCCCGGCGCAATGGTCACCACGCGGATGCCATCGCCCGCCAGCTCCAGCCGCAGGCTTTCGCAGTAGGTCACCACCGCGGATTTAGAGGCGCTGTAGGCGCCCGCCCCCGGCAGTCCACGCACGCCCGCCACGCTGGCAATGCCCACCAAACGGCCCGATCCGGCGGCGCGCATGGCGCCGACAAAGGGCTCGAAGGTGGCCACGGTGGCCAGCAAGTTGGTGTCGACAATGGCTTTGAAGACGTCATAGTCCTCACCGTGCTCGGTCAACGTGCCGGCACTGATGCCCGCGCTGGCGATGACGACATCCACCCTGCCCTGGCAGAACGCAATGAAATCGGCCGCCGCTGCATGCAGCGCGGCACGGTCGCGCACGTCAACCGCATAGCAACGATGGTTGCCCGGCAAGCTGTCGGCCAATTCACGCAACGCGTCTTCGCGCCGGCCCAAGAGACCCAGCGTGGCGCCCGATGCGGCGTACTGCTGCGCCAGGGCGCGGCCCAGGCCACTGCTGGCGCCGGTGATGAAGACTCTGTTCATGGAATCGTCTTAAGCGAATAGGAATGCAGGGATGGAAAAAGGGCGGCCCTGATCAAGGGCCGCCCCGGCATCCTACCTCAAGCCCGCGGGCTTGGCGCTGTCGCGTCAGCCTTGGCCGCTAAGCGATGCGTGCAAGTCCTGCAACGGATACACCTGCAAGCCCAGGCCCTGGCGCAGATACTGCATGCCTTCAACCGCGGCGCGGGCGCCGGCGATGGTGGTGAAGAAGGTGACGCGAGCGGCCAGCGATTGCGTACGGATCGTGCGCGAATCGACGATCGCGTTGCGACGTTCTTCAACCGTGTTGATGACCAGCGCGATTTCGCCGTTCTTGACCATGTCCACGATGTGCGGACGGCCTTCGGTGACCTTGTTGACCACTTGCACCGGAATGCCCGCGGTTTCAATTTCGGCCGCCGTGCCGCGCGTGGCGACCAGCTTGAAGCCCAGGGCATGCAGGCCACGCGCCACTTCCACGGCGCGGGGCTTGTCCTGATTCTTCACGCTGATGAACACCGTGCCGGATTCCGGCAGGCGCACGCCAGCAGCCAATTGCGACTTCACGAAGGCTTCGCCAAAGCTCATGCCCACGCCCATCACTTCGCCGGTCGACTTCATTTCCGGACCCAGGATGGTGTCCACGCCCGGGAACTTCACGAACGGGAACACGGCTTCCTTGACTGAGAAGTAAGGCGGCACGACTTCCTTGGTGATGCCTTGCTTGGCCAGCGTCTGGCCGGCCATGGCGCGCGCGGCGATCTTGGCCAGCTGCAGGCCGGTGGCCTTGGACACGTAGGGCACGGTGCGCGATGCACGCGGGTTCACTTCCAGCACGTAGACGTCGCCGCCCTGGATGGCGAACTGCACGTTCATCAGGCCGCTGACGTTCAAGGCCTTGGCCATCATCGTGGTCTGGCGCTTGATCTCGGCGATGACTTCCGCAGACAGCGAGTAAGGCGGCAGGCTGCAAGCCGAGTCGCCCGAGTGCACGCCGGCCTGCTCGATGTGTTCCATGACGCCGCCGATGAACACGGTTTCGCCGTCGGCCAGGCAGTCCACGTCGACTTCGGTGGCGTTGTTCAGGAAGCGGTCCAGCAGCACGGGCGAGTCATTGCTGACCTTAACGGCCTCGCGCATGTAGCGCTCGAGGTCTTGCTGTTCGTGCACGATTTCCATGGCGCGACCACCCAGCACGTAGCTGGGACGCACGACCAGCGGGTAGCCGATCTCGGTGGCGTGAGCCAGGGCCTCGCCTTCCGTGCGCGCGGTGCGGTTGGGCGGCTGACGCAGGCCCAGCTTGTTCAGCAGCTTCTGGAAGCGTTCGCGATCTTCGGCAACGTCGATGGATTCCGGGCTGGTGCCGATGATCGGCACGCCGTTGGCTTCCAGGGCGCGCGCCAGCTTCAACGGCGTCTGGCCGCCGTACTGGACGATCATGCCGACCGGGTTTTCCTTGTGGACGATTTCCAGCACGTCTTCCAAGGTCAGCGGTTCGAAGTACAGACGATCGGACGTGTCGTAGTCGGTGGACACGGTTTCCGGGTTGCAGTTGACCATGATGGTCTCGTACCCGTCTTCGCGCAGCGCCAGCGCGGCGTGCACGCAGCAGTAGTCGAACTCGATGCCTTGGCCGATACGGTTCGGGCCACCGCCCAACACGATGATCTTCTTGCGATCGGTGGGCGCGGATTCGCACTCTTCTTCGTACGTGGAATACATGTACGCGGTGCGGGTGGCGAATTCGGCGGCGCAGGTGTCCACGCGCTTGTAGACCGGGCGCACGTTCAACTGGTGACGCAGCTTGCGCACTTCGGATTCAGCGGAATCCAGCAGGAAGGCCAGGCGGCGGTCGGAGAAACCGCGGCGCTTCAGTTCCCACAGGGTGGCGTAGTCCAGGTCGGCCAGCGTCTTTTGTTCCAGCGCCAGTTCGATGTCGACGATTTCCTTGATCTGCGACAGGAACCACGGGTCGATGTGCGTGATGTTGTGCACTTCGTCCAGCGTGAAGCCTTGCGCAAAGGCATCGCCCACGTACCAGATGCGTTCCGGACCGGGCTCGCCCAGTTCGACTTGCAGCTTTTCGCGGTCGGTGGTTTTCTGGTTCAGGCCGTCCACGCCCACTTCCAGACCACGCAGCGCCTTCTGGAACGATTCCTGGAAGGTGCGGCCGATGGCCATGACTTCACCCACGGACTTCATCTGGGTGGTCAGGCGCGCGTCGGCGGTGGGGAATTTTTCGAAGGCAAAACGCGGCACCTTGGTGACGACGTAGTCGATCGACGGTTCGAAGGAGGCGGGCGTGGCGCCGCCGGTGATTTCGTTCTTGAGCTCGTCCAGCGTGTAACCCACGGCCAGGCGCGCGGCAACCTTGGCGATGGGAAAGCCGGTGGCCTTGGATGCCAGCGCCGACGAACGCGACACGCGCGGGTTCATCTCGATGACGATCATGCGGCCGTTCTTCGGGTTGACGGCAAACTGCACGTTCGAGCCGCCCGTGTCCACGCCGATCTCGCGCAATACCGCGATCGATGCATTACGCATGATCTGGTATTCCTTGTCGGTCAGCGTCTGGGCCGGCGCCACGGTGATCGAGTCACCGGTGTGCACGCCCATCGGGTCCAGGTTTTCGATCGAGCAGACGATGATGCAGTTGTCCGCCTTGTCGCGGACCACTTCCATCTCGAATTCCTTCCAGCCCAGCAAGGATTCTTCGATCAGCAGCTCGTTGGTCGGCGACGCTTCCAGGCCGCGACGGCAGATCGTTTCGAATTCTTCGGCGTTGTAGGCGATACCCCCGCCCGAACCGCCCATGGTGAAGCTGGGGCGGATCACGGCGGGGAAGCCGGACGTGCCCACTTCCGCGGCGATGCGGCGTTGCACTTCCCAGGCTTCGTCCATGCTGTGGGCCACGCCCGACTTGGCCGATTCCAGGCCGATGTCGGTCATGGCCTGCTTGAACTTCTGGCGGTCTTCGGCCTTTTCGATGGCGTGTTCGTTCGCGCCGATCAGTTCCACGTTGTACTTCTTGAGCACGCCGTGGTGGGCCAGGTCCAGTGCGCAGTTCAGCGCGGTCTGGCCGCCCATGGTCGGCAGCAAGGCATCGGGCTTTTCACGCTCGATGATCTTTTCAACGGCTTGCCAGGTGATGGGCTCGATGTAGGTGACGTCGGCCGTTTCCGGGTCCGTCATGATCGTGGCGGGGTTGCTGTTCACCAGGATGGTGCGATAACCCTCGGCCTTGAGCGCCTTGCACGCCTGTGCGCCGGAATAGTCGAATTCGCAGGCCTGCCCGATGATGATGGGGCCGGCGCCGATGATGAGTATGCTTTTTAGGTCTGTACGCTTGGGCATGATGCAATCTTTACTTTTGGCCGGACATCAGGGCGATGAACTTGTCGAACAGTTCAAGGATGTCGTGCGGACCCGGGCTGGCTTCGGGGTGACCCTGGAAGCAGAAGGCCGGGCGGTCGGTGAGCTCGAACCCCTGCAACGTGCCGTCGAACAGCGACACGTGCGTGACGCGCGCATTGGCCGGCAGGCTGGCCGCATCGACCGCGAAGCCGTGGTTCTGGCTGGTGATGAACACGCGCTTGGACTGGAGGTCTTGCACGGGGTGGTTCGCGCCGTGGTGGCCCGTCTTCATCTTGAGCGTCTTGCCGCCCACGGCCAGACCCATGATCTGATGGCCCAGGCAGATGCCGAAGACCGGCAGCTTCTTGTCCAGGAACACGCGCGTGGCGTCGATGGCGTAGTCGCAGGGCTCGGGGTCGCCGGGGCCGTTGGACAGGAACACGCCGTCAGGATTGAGCTTCAGGACGTCTTCGGCGCTGGTTTGCGCCGGCACCACGGTCAGGCGGCAGCCACGATCCGCCAGCAGGCGCAGGATGTTGGTCTTGATGCCGTAGTCGTAGGCAACGACGTGGAACTTGGACTGGTCGGGCTTTGCGAAACCTTCGCCCAGTTGCCACGTGCCTTCGGTCCATTCCGTCGTGGATTTTTGCGACACGTCCTTGGCCAGATCCTGGCCAGCCATGCCGGCAAAGCCCTTGGCCATTTCAACGGCGCGTTCGGCGTCGGTGCCCACGAAGATGCAGCCGCCTTGGGCGCCTTTTTCTCGCAGGATGCGGGTGAGCTTGCGGGTGTCGATGCCGGAAATGGCGACGATGCCCTGC
This sequence comes from Achromobacter sp. LC458, assembly GCF_001005835.2. Lineage (NCBI taxonomy): Bacteria > Pseudomonadati > Pseudomonadota > Betaproteobacteria > Burkholderiales > Alcaligenaceae > Achromobacter > Achromobacter sp. LC458. The sequence continues at coordinate 11,756 of NZ_LBHW02000039.1, read as the reverse complement.
GCGGCCAGATAGTCGGGCAGGGATTGCGTGGAACGGAAGTTCGACACGCGGGCGGGACAGTCGCGGACCACGAGTCCGGCGGCATAGACGCGATTGGCTTCCACGTCTTCGGCGTTGACGCCGGTGTTGCCAATGTGCGGATAGGTCAGCGTAACGATCTGACCGCTATAGCTGGGATCGGTGAGAATTTCCTGGTACCCGGTCATCGCGGTGTTGAACACCACTTCGGCAACGGTAGCCCCAGGCGCACCGATCGACACGCCTCGAAAAATGGTACCGTCCGCCAGAGCCAGAATTGCAGGAGGGAAGCGGTTGATCCCCTCGGGAAAAAGTTGCGGCAGCACAGTAAACCCCGGTTTTAGAATCGATAATCAAACCTTCGGATTATACCTTGACCGGGCCGATTCCCCGGCGAACCGCGCCAAATAAGGCCAGGATGGGGATTCCCCTCCTTCCCCGGCTTCCCTCTCCCACTCCTGGCTGACGGCCGGACGCCCACGGCAGTGATACGCTAAGGAACCTTCAACCTTAGCCGTCGTGAGCCGTTACTTGTCCATGTCCAGCCAACTTGACGCCCTGCGCAATCACACCACCGTTGTCGCCGACACCGGAGATTTCGAAGCGATGAAGGCGTTGCGTCCCACAGACGCCACCACCAACCCGTCCCTTATTCTGAAAGCCGTACAGCAAGAGGCCTATCGCCCCCTGCTGGAACAGACGGTGCGCGATCACCAGGGCGCCTCGGCGCCCGAGCTGGTCGACCGCCTCTTGGTCGCCTTCGGCCGCGCCATTTTGAACATCGTGCCGGGCCGCGTGTCGACCGAGGTCGATGCCCGCCTGTCGTTCGACACCCGCGCCACCATCGAGCGGGCGCGCGGCCTGATTGCCCTGTATGAAGCCGCCGGCGTGCCGCGCGAGCGCGTGCTGATCAAGATAGCCTCCACCTGGGAAGGCATCCAGGCCGCCCGCGCCCTGCAAGCCGAAGGCGTGCGCTGCAACCTGACGCTGCTGTTTTCGCTGCCCCAGGCCGTTGCCTGCGCCGATGCCCGGGTCCAGCTGATCTCGCCCTTTGTCGGCCGGATCTATGACTGGCACAAGAAGGCCGCCGGCGCCGCGTGGGTCGAGGCCGACAACGCCGGGCCGCAAGATCCCGGCGTGCTGTCGGTGACGCGCATATACCGGTATTACAAACAGCACGACATTTCTACCGAAATCATGGGCGCCAGCTTCCGAAACGTGGGCCAGATCCTGGCGCTGTCGGGGTGCGACCTGCTCACCATCAGCCCGGACCTGCTCAACCAGTTGGCCGGCACGCAAGGCGATGCACCGGCGCAATTGCGCGCCGACGACACGGGCGCGTCAATTGACCGTATCGGCGCGGACGAGGTCAGCTTCCGCACGCTGCTCAATGAGGACGCGATGGCCAGCGAAAAACTGTCCGAAGGCATCCGCCTGTTTGTCGCCGACGCCGTAAAGCTGGATGCACTGATCGACGCACAGCGTCGCTGACCCTCCGGCATTGCGCAAAAAAAGTCGCGTGCCCACGGTTTGGGCACGCGACTTGCTGACATACCTGTTGGCCTGCTGGATGGTGGCCTTAGCGGTGATCGTCCGAATGCACCTGCAACGCTTCCAAAAAGCGCGACACCATGTTGTACGCCGCGACGGTTGCGGTCAGTTCGACAATCAGCTTTTCCGAGCCCATGGCGGCGCGGGCGGCTTCAAACACCGGCTGCGGCACCTGCACGTGGCGCGTCATGGCGTCGGTATAGGCCAACACGGCTTTTTGACGTGGGTCGAACAGCGTTGAGTTTTCCCAATCGCCCAGCGCATCCAGTTGGGCCTGCGACACGCCTTCGCGAAGCGCGATCGGCGCGTGCTGATCGGCCTCGTAAGGCGCGCCGTTAAGCGCGGCAACGCGCATGATGACCAGTTCGCGCAGGTCTCCCGGCAAGCTGCTCAGTTGCCGGATGGAAGTCAAATAGTTCAGCCAGCCTCCGGCCACTGCGGGGCTGTGCAGCAGCATTTGGTACAGATGAAGCACGCTGCCGCGTTCTGCAACGATGCGCTCCACCAGGGGACGTGCGTCGGGATGAGACAGATCGGCGTAGGCAAGACGGGCCATGGAAGCTCCAGATAGGTGACAGGGCTGCAAATGCATACATTCATACAATATATTTGACATAATGACAGCTCATTGCGCGTCCCAGGTACCCCACCCACAATGAATGCGCCGACCCATTCCCCTACGCCAGTCACGCTCGCCAATTGCGATAGCGAACCCATTCATATTCCGGGCGCTATTCAGCCATTGGGCGCGTTGTTGGCGTTCGACTCGGATGGCATTTTGCAGTTTGCCAGCGAGAACGCCCCCACCGTGCTGGGCGCGCCGCTGACGCTGGGCCAGTGCTGCCCAGCGGGCACGCTGCCCCCCAGCCTGGCGCATTGCCTGTCGGCGTGGCTGGACGATCCCGAACCCATCTTCGATCCCCTGACGCTGTCCCTGAACGGCGCCATGTTCGATGTCATCGGCCATCGCAACAGCAATGGGCTGACTATCGTGGAGTTGGAACTGCGCGTTTCGACGGACGCGGATATGGCGGACCCGGCGCGCATCTACCGCAGCATTGAACGCGTCCGGCGCCAACGCGATATCGCCGGGCTGCTGGAGTGCGCCGTGCGCGAAGTGCGCCGCGCAACCGGCTTTGACCGGGTGATGGCATACCGTTTTCATCCGGACGACAGCGGCGAGATCGTGGCCGAAGAGCGCCACGAATCGCTGGAAGACTGGGTGGGTCGGCGCTACCCCGCCGGTGACATCCCCGCGCAGGCTCGCCGCCTGTACACCGTGAATACGCTGCGCCAGATTGCTGACGCCCGATATGCGCCCGTGCGCGTCCGGGGCGCACCGTCCACCAGCGCCACGCCGCTGGACATGAGCTTTTCGGCGCTGCGCAGCGTGTCGCCGATTCACCTGGAATACATGGCGAACATGGGCGTGCAGGCCTCGATGAGCCTGTCGCTGGTGATCGAGGGCAAGCTATGGGGCATGATCGCGTGCCACCACCATGCGCCGCGCCCGATCCCCTACCCCGCCCGGCTCGCTTGCGAAGCCATGGCGCAGGTGCTGTCCGCCGCGGTGGCCAACATCGAAGGCGCCGAACGCGCGGCGCAAGCGCGCCGCAACGCCGCGCTGGTCAGTGAAATAACGGAACGGGTGTCGGCGTCCGAAAACCTGCACCTGGCCTTGTCCGGCGGTCCGGACACGCCCGCCTCGCTGATTCCCAACGACGCCGCGCTGTGCCTGTGGGGCAACAGCGTCACCGTGTTCGGCGGCATTGCCCCGCGCGGTGAATTGGCCGGCATCCTGTGCGCGCTGGACCAAAGCGGACAGCGGGTGGTGCACACCGATAACATCGCCCGCGACTACCCCGAATTGCAAACCGATCTGGTGCCGTACGCCGGCCTGTTGGCGTGCAAATTCGACCCCATGAACAACGGCTGGCTGATCTGGCTGCGCAAAGAACAGGTTGAAACGCTGGTGTGGGGCGGCAAGCCCGAAAAGCAATACGCCGTGGGCAGCCAGGGGCCGCGCCTGACGCCGCGCGGCTCGTTCGAGGCCTGGCGCGAAGTGGTGCGCAATACCTGCACATCGTGGCTGCCGGGCGAACTGGAAGCCGCCGACAACCTGCGCGACGAACTCTCTCACATCGCCACCAGCCGCGCCGCTGACGTAGACCGGGCCCGCACCGCGCTGCTGGCCATGCTAGGCCACGATCTGCGCGACCCCCTGCAATCGATTTCGATGGCGGCCACGCTGCTGTCCAAAACGGATTCGGGCGCGCGCATGGGCGAGCGCATCCGATATTCCAGCGGCCGCATGCAACGCCTGATTTCGCAAGTGCTGGATTTGTCGCGCCTACAGGGCGGCATGGGGCTGGGCATCGAAAAAGGCCTGTGCAACCTCAGCGACCTGGTCAATGGCTTGATCGAGGAAAAGCGCCAGGCCTACCCCGGCTTGCGCATCGAGCCGGACGTGCAACCCGGTCTGGCGCTGATGGCGGACACCGACCGCATCGCCCAGGTCGTGACCAACCTGATGAGCAACGCGCGCCAGCATGGCGCGCCCCGCCAGCCCATCCAGGTGCGGGCGCGGCAAGACGGCGACCACATAGAATTGCAAGTCACCAACCATGGCGCGCCCATTGCACCGGAAGTGCTGGCGCACCTGTTTTCGCCGTTCAAACCCGAGTCGCTGGGCCATTCGCGCAACCGCAATGGCTTGGGACTGGGTCTGTACATCGCCGAGCAGGTGGTGCGCGGCCATGACGGCGACATCTCGGTGCAGTGCCGGGATGGCCTGGTCATTTTTACGGTAAGACTGCCGCGCGAATCCCGCGCCGCAGCCACCCCCTGAAGTATGGAGAACCTTTTGAACGAAGTGCGCGCAGTTCGCGTCCTGCTGGTTGACGACAATGAAATGGGCTCGGAGTTGCTTGCCGAATTCCTGGCGCTTTCCGGCGTGGAAACACGCTGCGCCCCCACAGGCGAAGCCGCTTTGGAAATGGTCGACAGCTTCCGGCCCGAGGCCGTGTTGGTGGACATACTGCTGCCCGACATGGACGGCTATGAACTGGCAACGCGGCTGCGCGCGCGCACCGAATCTCCTCGCATCTACGCGTTAAGCGGCCTGGCTCGCCACGAGCGCCGCGACGAAGACGGCATGTTCAACGGCTGGATCGAAAAGCCCGCGGACCCCGACGCGCTGCTGGCCATCCTGCGGCAAGCGCACTGAGGCCGCCATGTCGACGGCCAATCCCATGAATGCCCTGGTAGCCCAGGGCGTGCGGTTCAAAGTGCTGGCGCAGGTATTTCCCGTGCTGCGCCATGAAGTTGTCGGCCCCTTGTCCAACGCCACGTTGGCCGCCGCGATGCTGCGCCAAAGCCCGGAAGGCGCCGACGCCGATACCTTGCAGCAACGATGCCACCGCCTGGCCGGCGACCTGACCGGCATGCTGGAAGACAGCGTCACCATCGTGCGCGAGCTGGATCAGTGGCTGCTCGATAGCGGCGCAACCACGTCCACGCAGACGCTATTGCGCGAGTGCCGCAAGCTGATGTTCTCGCATCTGCTGCTGTCGCGACACAGCATCGTGTGGCCGGAAGACGTGGCGGATTTGCAGGTGCCGCAATTCACGTCGCGGTATCTGTTGCTGGCCTGGCTGTTGAGCCTGCTGTCCACGTTGCCGGCGGATGCCGCGCTGACGCTGGATTGTTCGCGGGCCGACGTGTGGCACGCGCATTTCCCGGCGCTGCCCGATACCGCCAAGGCGCCTGCCGACGCCCCCGCCGCCTTCCCGCCCGAAGACATTGAACTGCTGGCGGCGGCATCAGGCTGGCGGCTGCAACGGCAGGCGCAATGCTGGTCGCTGCACCTGCCCGTCACCCCTGCCCCAGCATGAGCGGCTGCCTATGATTTCCCCGGTACACCAAGTGCTGCGCGACGGCACCCGCGACAGGCATGAAACGCTGGATCAAGGGCTGGCCCTGACCAGCGGCGACCTGGACCGCGACGGGTATCTGAACTATCTGCGCGCCTTGCTGGGGTGGCTGGAACCGCTGGAGCGCCGCCTGTGGCAGCTGGATTGGCCTGACAGTTTGCAAGCGCACGCCCGTGCCGGCAAAAGCGATTGGATACGCGCGGACCTGGCGGCGGCCGGCGACGCCGCGCCCGTGGCGCACTGCCCCGACGCGCCCCGCGTAAACGCTGCCGATGCCTACGCGCTGGGTGTGGCCTATGTGGTGGAAGGATCACAGCTGGGCGGACGCTTTCTGGCCAAACAGCTGGCAGATATCAGCCCTGCCCTGCCACTGCGCTATCTGCGCGGTTATGGCGAAAACCTGGGCCCAATGTGGAAGAACTTTCTGCATTATCTGGACAGCGAGGCCGGCGCCCAGGGGCGCGAAGCCCGCGCATTGCAAGGCGCGCGCGACGCCTTCGACAGCCTGACGGTCTGGCTGCACAGCCGGCAAGCGCTGCGAACTTGAAGCTGACAGGTGCGCAGCGCCGGCTGACCGACTACAGTTTTTCGGTTTCGCCCGACTTGGGTTGCCACTTCATCAAGCGCTTTTCACCGATGCCCACGATGTAGTCCAGCACCAGCGCAAACGCCGTCAGCACCACAATGCCCGCGAACACGGTGTTCACGTCGAACGTGCCCTCGGCTTGCAGGATCAGGTACCCGACGCCGCTTGCCGACCCCAGATATTCACCCACCACCGCGCCCACGAAGGCCAGGCCCACCGACGTATGCAGGCTGGAGAACACCCAGCTGGTGGCAGACGGCAGGTAGACGTGACGCAGCAGCTGACGCTTGCGAGCGCCCAGCATGCGAGCGTTGTCCAGCAAAGTGGGGCTGACTTCGCGCACGCCCTGGTAGACGTTGAAGAACACGATGAAGAACACCAGCGTGACCGCCAGCGCCACCTTGGACCAGATGCCCAAGCCGAACCACATGCCGAAGATCGGCGCCAGGATGACGCGCGGCATCGAGTTGGCGGCCTTGATGTAGGGGTCAAGGATGGCGCTGGCGCGTGGCGACAGCCCCAGCCACAAACCAAAGCCCAGGCCCGCGATGGTGCCGATGAAAAACGCCAGCACGGTTTCGGTCAACGTCACCCACAAGTGGGTGTAGATGTCGGCGTTGGTGACGAACCAGGCCCAGATGCGGCCCCAGACTTTCAGCGGTTCGCCAAAGAAGAACGCCACCTTGGAATCACGCGACGCAAAATGCCAGACGCCCAGGATGACGACCAGCAGCAACAGTTGCCAGAAGCGCAGGCTGGCGGAACCGGATTTGAATGACTTCGACATACCTCAGGCTCGCTTCTGTTGGGCATAGCCCTTGAGCACTTCTTCGCGCAGCACGGCCCAGATGGCCGAATGCAGTTCAACGAAGCGCGGATGGGCGCGGACCTCTGCCACGTCGCGCGGACGCGGCAGGTCTATGGCGAATTCCCCGATCGGGTGCGTGCCGGGGCCGGCAGACAACACGATCACGCGGTCGCTCATGGCAATGGCTTCGTCCAGGTCGTGCGTGATGAACAGCACGGCCTTGCGCTTGGCCATCCACAAATCCAGGACCTCGTTTTCCATCAACTGGCGCGTCTGGATATCCAGCGCCGAGAACGGCTCGTCCATGAGGATGATGTCGGGGTCGCGGATCAGCGTCTGGGCCAGCATGGCGCGCTTGCGCATGCCGCCCGACATCTGGTGCGGATAGCGGCTTTCAAAGCCGCCCAGGCCCACGCGCCGCATCCATTCGCGGCCGCGTTCCAGCGCTTCGGGGCGCGGCACGCCCGCGAAGTCCAGACCGGCCACCACGTTGTCCAGCGCACTGCGCCAGGGCAAGAGCGCCTCGCCCTGGAACATGTAGCCCGCGCGCGAATTGATGCCCGACAGCGGTTGCCCAAAGACCTTTACCTGCCCGCTGGACGGTGCCAGCAAGCCGGCGCCGACGTTAAGCAGGGTGGATTTGCCGCAGCCGGTCGGGCCCACCACCGACACGAACTCGCCCGGCGCGATGGCCAGGGTCGTGTCGCTGACGGCGGTGTAGCGCTGCGACCGGTCGTCGCGCGAAACAAAGGTGCAACTGATATTTTCCAGCGATAGTGCGGCTTCAGCCATTGGCGTACTTCTCGTTGGCGCGGCGCGCGAAATCGTTGGTCCAGACCTTGGACGGATCAATCTTCGAGCCGTCGAAATCCGCTTGGTAGGCGGCCAGCGCCTTGAGCGCGGTGGCGGCGCCGTCCTCGGGGATCATGCCATTGGGCGACAGGCCTTCCAGGCTCTTGGAAATGGCGGCCTTGTACACGGCCGGATCGCCCAGCAGGTAGGTTTCCGGCACGATCTTGGCGATCTCGTCGGGGCCCGCCTTTTGAATCCATTTATCGGCGCGCACCAAGGCGTTGGTCAGCGCCTGGGTGGTGTTGGGGTTGGCGTCGATGAATGCTTGCGGCGCGTACAGGCAGCCGGCGGGCATGTTGCCGCCGAAGATGTCCTGGGTGTCTTTCAACGTGCGCGTGTCGACAATGATCTGGATATCGCCCGGCATTTCCAACATCGACACCACGGGGTCGGTGTTGGAGATGGCGTCGATCTGGCCACTGCGCAGCGCGGTCACCGCGCCGGCGCCGGCGCCCACACCGATGATGGAAACGTCCGATGCCTTCAGCCCGTGCTTGGCCAGGAAGAAGCTGACCACCATGTTGGTGGACGAGCCCGGCGCGGTCACGCCGATCTTCTTGCCCTTGAGGTCGGCCGGGCCCTTGTAGTTGGGCAGGTTTTTCTTGGACACGCCCACGCCGATCATCGGCGCGCGGCCTTGCAGCACGAAGGCGCGATAGGCCTGGCCCTTGGACTGCATCGACAACGTGTGCTCGAACGCACCGGACACGACATCGGCGCTGCCGCCGACCACGGCTTGCAGCGCTTTGGAGCCGCCGGCAAAGTCCGCGATGCTGACGTCCAACCCTTCGTCCTTGAAGTAGCCACGTGCTTCGGCGATGGACAGCGGAAGATAGTAGATCAGGGGCTTGCCGCCGACGGCGATCTGTACCTTGGTCTTTTCCAGTTTTTGTGCGCGCACGATGGCGGGCGCCAGGCTCATGATGCCGGCGGCGCCGGCGATCTTGAGCAACTCACGGCGAGTAACTGACATGGGGTTGTCTCCTTAGTTGTCGGGTTTACCGATAGCGCCGGTCTTCGCCAGCTCGTCAATAGCCGCTGAATCATACCCCAGCGATTTCAGGACTTCCTCGGTATGTTCCCCTAATTTCGGGCCCACCCAGCGCGTCTGGCCAGGGGTTTCAGACAGCTTGGGAACCACGGCGGGAAGCTTGACGGGGCTGCCGTCGGCAAGGCGATGTTGTTCGATCATGCGGCGCGCCAGGAACTGCGGATCGTTGAACATGTCGGCCACGCTGTAGATCTTTCCGACCGGCACGTCCGCCGCTTTCAGGGTGTCCAGCGCCTCGTCGATATTGCGGCCGTCGCACCACTGCTGGATGGCGCCATCGATCTCTTGGACGCGGCGCGCGCGGCCGTCGTTACGCACCAGATCAGGGTCTTCGGCCAGGTCGTCGCGGCCGATGGCGCGCATCAGTCGGTGGAAGATGGCGTCGCCATTGCCGGCGATGACGATGTTCTGGCCATCGCGCGTGGTGTAGGTGTTGGAGGGCACGATGCCGGGCAACGCACCGCCGGTGCGTTCGCGCACCACGCCGGCCACGTCATATTCGGGCACCAGGCTTTCCATCATGTTGAACACGGCTTCGTACAGGGCCACGTCAACCATCTGGCCCTGCCCCGCCTGGCATGCCTCGCCCGTCTTGCCGTTCCAGCGCCCGCCCGTGGCGTCGCGATGGCGCAGCGCCATCATCGCGCCGATCACGCCATGCAAGGCGGCGATGGAATCGCCGATGGAAATGCCGACCCGCAGCGGCGGCCGGTCGGGGTGGCCCGACACGTAGCGCAGCCCGCCCATCGATTCACCGATGGCGCCAAAACCCGGCTGGTCTTTCATGGGGCCGGTCTGGCCGTAGCCAGACAGCCGCACCATGATCAACGCCGGGTTGATGGCGCGCAATTGCTCAAAGCCCAGGCCCCACTTTTCCAGCACGCCCGGCCGGTAGTTTTCAACCACGACGTCCGCGTCCAGCGCCAGCTTGCGGGCAATTTCCTGGGCACGCGGATCTTTCAGGTTCAGGGCTATGGACTGCTTGTTGCGCGCCTGCACCGTCCACCAGAGCGAATTGCCCTCGTGCAGATGGCGCCAGCTGCGGATGGGGTCTCCGCCGCCCGTGCCATCAGGCCCGTGGGGCGTTTCCACCTTGATGACGTCGGCGCCGAATTCGCCGAAGATGCGCGCGGCGAACGGGCCGGCGATGAGCGTGCCGAGTTCCAGGACTTTCAGTCCGGTCAGCGCTGACATGGTTTGTCTTCCTCACGTTTCGTGCCGCGCCGATGCATTGCCGGGCGGCTATTTTGACGTTGCGAGCCCTGCTTTGCTAAGTGGTCTTGCGCTCCATCAGCGCCCAGGCAATGGTGCCGGCGTCCACGTATTCAAGCTCGCTGCCCGCGGGCACGCCGCGCGCCAGCCGGGTCACGCGCAGGCCGCGTTCGCCCAGCGCTTCGCCCAGAAAATGGGCGGTGGTCTCGCCTTCCGCCGTGAAGTTGGTGGCCAGGATAACTTCCGCGACCACGCCGTCGGTGGCGCGCTTGATAACGCGGTCGAAGTCCAGCTCACGCGGGCCGATGCCTTCCAGCGGCGCCACCCGACCCATCAACACGTAGTACAGACCACGGTAGCCGTGGCTGGACTCGATCATGTTCTGGTCGGCCGGCGTTTCCACGATGCACAAGAGCGAGGGGTCGCGCTTGGGGTTAGCGCAGGTGCCGCAGACCTCGTCTTCAGAAAAGCTGTTGCACCGGGCGCAATGTTTCAGGTCCCGCACGGCGCCGGCCAGCGCCCGCCCCAGCATGTCCGCGCCTTGCGGGTCGTGCTGAAGCAGGTGATAAGCCATGCGCCTGGCCGATCGGACGCCGACGCCGGGCAGGCGCCGGAGCGCCTCGATCAGAGACACCAGCGGTTCGGGTTCAGGCAGTAAAGGATCCATTGCAGCCCAGGGCAGCCTTGCTTAGAAGGGCAGCTTCATGCCCGGGGGCAGCGGCATGCCGGCGGTGACGCCCGCCATTTTTTCCTGCGACGTGGTTTCGGCCTTGCGCAGCGCGTCGTTGAACGCAGCGGCAACCAGGTCTTCCAGCATGTCCTTGTCGTCGCCCAGCAGCGACGGGTCGATCACGACGCGCTTGACGTCGTGGCGGCAGGTCATGGTGACCTTGACCAGGCCGCCGCCGGAGGCGCCTTCGACCAGGATTTCGGCCAGCGCGTCTTGCGCCTTCTTCATGTTTTCCTGCATCTGCTGCGCCTGGCGCATCAGGCCGGCCAGTTGTCCTTTCATCATGATGGATGTTCCTTGAACGAGGGAAATAAGAGAGGGGCCGCCGCGTCAGGCAGCGGCCGGGGGATCAACGTGGCGGATGGAGTCGGGCACGACATACCCGCCGAAATCGGCCAACAAGGCTTGCACAAAAGGATCGACGGCCACCGCGTCTTCGGCGGCCTGCTGGCGCGCGGCGCGTTCGGCCTTGGCCACGGCATGCGCCGTGTCCTCGCCGGTGACGCCGACCTGCACGTCCAGCCGGATGCCCTGCCCGAAATGTTCGCACAAGACGGTTTGCAGGCGAACCCGGCTTTCGCTTTCGGCCAGGGTTTTTACGGCAACGCGCAGGATGATGGCATCGCCCTGCACGCCGGCCCATTCGCTTTGCCGCGCCAGTTCTGCGGCCAGGCCGGTCACGGGCAGGGTCGCGGCCAGCCCGGGCCAGGCGGCTTGCGTCATGTCTTCGATGCGGGCGCGCGACGAACGCTTGCGCGAAGGCGCAGCGCCCTCACGGCGGACGGGGGCCACGGGGGGCGCCACGGAGGGCGCACTGGCCAGCGTTTCAAAACCATCGTCGTCGGGATCGGATGTGAATCCGCTCTCGGGAACAAAGCCGCCTTCGGCTTCAAACGGAATTTCTTCGTCGACCCAGGACGGCGGGCCGTCAGGGTCAGCCTCGGCCGGCGCAGTCGCCAGCACGGCAGCCACCGCGGGCGTCACCGCCAGCGCCGCAGAGCCTGCGGCCTTGGCGG
>NZ_LBHW02000038.1:0-62510 GCF_001005835.2 Achromobacter sp. LC458 | reverse complement strand
GCTTGTCGACGTGTCAGCTGAAGAACCGGACAACGGCTCCGACTCCGGCGAAGGCGCCGTCTGCGCAGGGCCGGGCAGATCCGCCATGCCGCCCCGGTTCTCCGGCACGCGCTCCAGCAGCTTGATCAGCACCGGCACCACGCCCATCGAAATCGCAACCACCACGGACAGCACATCGCGCTGTTCAAGATTCACCAGGTGGTTGTCCCAGGCTTCGTTGAAGATGGCGAAGCTGAACTCGCCGCCTTGGGCCAGCACCATCGCGAACAGCAGCCGGTGGTAGCGCGGCAAGCCCAGAAAGCGCGCGAACCCATACAGGACCAGCGCCTTGACGACCAGCAAGGCGGCCACGCCGCCAAGAATGAACGACCAGTGGTCGGCCACCACCTTCAGGTTGACGGACATGCCGATGGCCAGGAAGAACAGGCCCAGCAGCAGCCCCTTGAAGGGTTCGATGGCGCTTTCAAGGTCGTTCCGGTAGCGCGATTCCGCCATCAACACGCCCACCAGGAAACCGCCCAGACCGGCTGACAGGCCGGCGTAGTCGAACAACTGCGCGGCGCCCACCACCATCAACAGCGCGGCCGCCGTGAACAGTTCTTGCAGCTGCGCCTTGGCGGCCCAGCCCAGCAGGCGCAGCCGATACGCCAACGTCACCACCGCCACGGCCACCAGCGCTTCCTTGAAAGACGGGGCCGACGTGCCGTCGGAGCCCAGCAGCCCCGCCGCCACCAACATCGGAATGGCTGCCATGTCCTGAAACAGCAGCACCCCCAGGGCCGATCGCCCCAGCGGCGTGCGGGTCAACGTGCGCTCATCCAGCAGCCGCAGCGCCACCGCCGTCGACGACAACGCCAGCGACAAGCCGCACAGCACGGCAGCCTGCCATCCCATACCGGCCAGATGCCGCAGCGCCGCGCCAAACACCAGGCCCAGCAGCAGGCCGCAAACCAGCATCTGCAAGGTGCCCAGCAAAAAGACCTCGCTGCGCATGGCCCACAAGCGCTTGGGCGACAGTTCCAGCCCGATGATGAACAGCATCATCACCACGCCCCATTGCGACACGTTGATCATGGTGTCGACGTTGGTCACCAGCTTCAGGCAGGACGGCCCGATCAGCACGCCCGCGATCAGGTAGCCCGGTATGGCGCCCAGCCCCAGCCGCTGGGTGATCGGCACGCACAACACGGCGGCAAGCAGAAGGATAAGGATCAGGTCCATGGAACAGGATGCCGGCTGGGGATGATGGGGGAAGGCCGAAGGCGCGCAGCGCGAATGGAAGGATTCTGGGCAAAGATCGCGACCACCGGAAGCGTGCGATGCCTCCCTTCAAAGATTTTTTCGCACCCCCTTTACACACAAGAAAAAATTCCTGTAGAATTGCGGGCTTCGCTGCTCCAACAACGAAGATCCTTCCGACCAGGGATCTTTCAGTGAAGCCTCTTTTAAGAACTTGAAGTCTGGGTCTTAAAGCAAGGAGGCACCACCGTTTTGGAACCCAGCCACGGAGAGGTGGCAGAGTGGTCGAATGTACCTGACTCGAAATCAGGCGTACGGTATCCCCGTACCGTGGGTTCGAATCCCACCCTCTCCGCCAGTATTCAAGAACGAAGCCCCTGAGAAATCAGGGGCTTTTTTCTTTGTGCGGCGGGCAGACGGCTGAAGAGTCAGGTGACCCCGCCGTGCCGTGCCCTACCCCGCCCTACCCCGCCCTACCCTGCGCGGGCCAATGCGTGGCCGATCGCGACGCGCGGCGAGGCATGCGCTACCGCGACAACCCCCGGTAACTTGAACGCGCTGACTGCCCGGGTCAGCTCCGCTGCCTGGTCCTGCATCGACCCGGCGGCCGCGGCGGCTTCTTCTACCAGTGCGGCGTTTTGCTGCGTGACTTCGTCCATTTGCGATACCGCGCGGTTCACCTGTTCGATGCCGTCGGCCTGTTCGGCGGAGGCCGCCGCGATTTCGCCCATGATGTCGGTCACGCGCTGCACCGAGCTGACGATTTCCTGCATGGTGGTGCCGGCGCGTTCGGCGCTGATCGAGCCTTGGCTGATCTTTTGGACGGTGTCTTCGATCAGCGTCTTGATCTCCTTGGCTGCTTGCGCGCTGCGTTGCGCAAGCGTGCGAACTTCCGCTGCGACCACCGCGAAGCCCTTGCCCTGCTCGCCCGCGCGCGCGGCTTCCACGGCTGCGTTCAGCGCCAGGATGTTCGTCTGGAACGCGATGCCGTCGATGACGGACACGATGTCGGCGATCTTGACCGAGCTGGACGAAATGACGTTCATCGTGCTGACGACCTCGGACACCGTCGCGCCACCGCGCGAGGCCGTGTCGGAGGCGGCCGCGGCCAGTTGGTTGGCCTGGCGGGCGCTGTCGGCGTTCTGCTTCACGGTGGAAGACAGTTGCTCCATCGAGGCCGCCGTTTCCTCTAGCGATGCCGCCTGCTGTTCGGTACGGGACGACAGGTCGGTGTTGCCGGCCGCGATTTCGCCCGACGCGGACGCCATGCTGTCCACGCCGGTGCGGATGCTGGCGACCGTGCCGGCCAGGTTGGCGTTCATGGATTCCAGCGCCTGCATCAGCTGGCCGATCTCGTCGCGCGAACGCACGGCGATCGTGCTGGTCAGGTCATTGGCGGCGACGGTGCGCGCCACGCGCACGGCGTCGGCCAGTGGGCGAGTGATGCCGCGTGTCAGCAACACGGCCAGTACCAGGCCCGTAACCAGCGCAATCGAGCCGATCACGATCATCCACAAATTGGCGGCGCCGTAGGCGCTTTGGATGTCGGCCGCGCTGGCATCGATCTCGGCGCGTTGCAGGTCCGACAGCTTGTTGATCTGGTCGATGAACTGGCGCGTGGCCGGCAGGAATTCCTGCGTGAAGACGCGGTTGGCCGCCTCGACGTCGCCGTCCTGCTTGGCTTTGAAGATGGCGTCGCGCGTGCGCAGGTAGTCGCCGCGAGACTTGCGGATGCCTTCCCACAGGCGTTTTTCCTCGTCGGTCTCGATCAGCGGTTCGATCTTTTGTTGCAACGCCGACGAATTACGGGTGGACGCGGCCGCCTCTTCCGTGAAGAAACCGGCCAGGCTGGCGTCGGCGCTTTTGGCGATGGCGGTGGTGCGCGTCACGCCGGTCTGGATATTGCGGCCCCAGTCGCTGATCAGGCGTTCCTTGATGAGCGAACGCTGCGTCACGGTTTCGACCGATTCGTTGATGTTGGCCAGACTGACCAACCCCACGATGCACATGACGATAATCATCGCCAGCAAGACGGAAAAGCCACCCGCAAGACGGGTTCCAAGCTTCATGTTTTTCATACTGCCTCCAGCATCCACCCAGGCGCGTGAATGCGGGTTTTGGCAGCTGCATGGCGCCGGACTATGCCGCCGCCGTCGCAAGCCAGACGCCCGCAAGCCCCTGGATGATCCGCCCCCAAAAATATTGGTGTTCGTTGTGTCAGGTAAATGCCGCCGGAGAAGTCGGATTCGAGGATTCTCTTGACGGTCCGGGAAATGCTAGCAGCCCGGATTTGGGCGGCATCGGGCGAAATGGAGAACTTTTTGCCACAAGCTCGCGCGTTTGCGTAACCGCCCGCCCGCCGCCGAGGGCGAAAAAAAAACGGCCGATGCACGATGCGCGGCCGCTGAAAAATGATGCGGCCGTGATGGCCACCTTGTTGCGTCAATCCGTCACGGTGGGCCGCGCCAGCTGGAACAGGTCCGTGCTGCGGGCGTACCAGCCGCTGCCGTGCATGCGCGCCACCAGCCCCATCTCGGTCGTGTTCACATAGCCGCGCTCGGCGTCCTGCACAAAGGCGTCGTCCACATGCGCGCCCAGCACGCGGCCGATGACGACCACCTGGTGCGGGCCGGTCACGATCGTGGCCTGGCTGACGCATTCCAGCGACACCGGGCTGCCCTGAATAAGCGGTGGACGAACATGCGCGGCGGGCAGCGCGGTCAGCCCGGCCTTGGCCAGTTCGTCCACGCCCGGAGGGTAGTCGGCGCAGGTCTGGTTCATCTGCTGCATCAGCGCTTCAGGCACCAGGTTCACCACGAACTCGCCGTTTTCGATGATGTTGGCGCTGGTGTCCTTCAAGTCGCCGTTGGCGCGGCGCATCAGGCCGATGGCGACGGTGGGCGGCTGGTGCCCCATGACGTTGAAGAAGCTGAACGGCGCGGCGTTGACGCACCCGTCGGCCGATATCGTGGTGACCCACGCGATCGGCCGGGGGGTGACGGTCGAGGTCAGCAGCTTATAGACCGTCTGCGAAGGCAGCGCGCTGAAATCAAAATGCATGGCTTAGGGCTCCTGGCCGCCCGCGCCAAGCGCTGAGACGGCCCGCTTTTCTCGGGTATCGACCTGCAACTGGAACACGTCGGGGCGAGCGTAATGGCCGGCCACATCGAAGTCGTACTTGCCGCGCAGGATCTGGTTGCGGTTGATGTCGGCGTACAGGATGGTCTCGTCCGAGAAATCCGGCCCCGCCAGCACTTCACCAAGGGGGTCGATGATAGCGCTGCCGCCGCGCATCAACACGGTGTCGGGCGCATCGCCCAGCGCGCATTCGAAGTCTTCCGGGTAGGCTTGGCGGCGCAAGTGCTGGCACGCCGTCAACACGTAGCAGCGGCCTTCCAGCGCGATGTGGCGCATGCTGGGAATCCAGCTGTCGCGGTCATCGGCCGTGGGCGCGCAATACAGCGCCACGCCCTGGCTGTACATGTACATGCGCAGCATGGGCATGTAGTTTTCCCAGCAGATCACAGCGCCGATCTTGCCGTAAGGCGTGTCGAAAACAGGCATGGTCGAGCCATCGCCAAAGCCCCAGATCAGCCGTTCTCCGGCCGTGGGCATCAGCTTGCGATGCTTGCCGACCAGGCCCTTGGCGCCGTTGAAATACAGCACGGTGCAATACAGCGTGCCGCCGTCCGCTTCGATGCAGCCCATCACCACGAAGCTGTCGGTGTCGGCCGCGGCCTGCGCCACGATGGCCACTTCCTCGCCATCCAGCGCGATGGCCTGCCGGTGGTAGCTGGCGAACGCGTCGCGGCCTTCGGGCTTGCGCATGCCGATGGGCGCGCCAAAGGAATTGCCCTTGGGATAGCCGCCCAGAAAGGCTTCGGGAAACACCAGCACCCGCGCGCCCTGCTCGGCCGCCTGCCGGATCAGCGAAGCCGCCTTGTTGGCGCAGGCAACGCTGTCGGTGGGGATGGACGCGGCCTGGATCACGGCGGCCTTGAAACTCGCTTGCACGGACATGTTTCTCCTCGCTTTTTTAGTGGATGGGGTCTTCGTCGATGGCTTGGGCGCGGGTGTTCGGCAGGAACAGGCTGCCGATAACGCCCACTACCACCATCACGACAACCGGGTACATCAACCCGCCAAAGATATTGCCGCTGGCCTGGGCCAGGTAGGTGGCGGTAAAGGGCACGATGCCGCCGAAGATGCCGGCGCCGATGTGATACGGAAAGGATAGCGCGGTGTAGCGGATGCGGGCCGGGAACAATTCCACCAGGTACGACGCGACCGGCCCGTACACCATGGCGACCACGGCGGTCATCAGCACCAGGATCAGGATGATGGTGGCGCGGTCCACGCGCGCGGGGTCGGCGCGATCGGGGTAGCCCGCCGCGCCCAGGGCGCGGGCGTAGGCGGCGCGGTCAAAGCCGTTGACGGTGGTGCCGCCCACGCTCATCGCGATTTCCTGCCCGGGCAGCGGCGCGGCGTATTCGAAGTTGATGCCCTTGCCGACCAGGAATTTCTTGGCCTGCACGCACACCTTCTTGTGATCGGCGTGGCTGCCGATCATGGCGGCCTGCAAGCCGAAGTCGCATGCGCCGCCGCTGGTGTCGGCGTGCACGCGGACCGGCGTGCTTTGCATGGCTTGCGCCAGCGCCGGGTTGCCAGCCTTGAGCAGCACGTCGAACATCGAGTGATAACCCAGGGCGGCGATGAACAGCCCCGCCATCATGATCCACTTGCGGCCGATGCGGTCGGACAGCCAGCCGAACAGCACAAAGGTCGGCGCGCCGATGATGAAGCCGATCAGGATCAGGGTGTAGACGCTGGTCTGGTCCAGCTGCACCGCCTGTTGCAGAAAGATCATCACGTAGAACTGGCCCGTGAAATACGTGGCGCCCTGGCCGGCGGTAACGCCGATCAGCGCCAGGATCACCAGGCGCAGGCTGGACCACTGGCCAAACGTTTCCTTGATGGGGTTTTTCGACAGGCGGTTCTGCTGCTTCATCCGCGTGAACACGGGCGATTCGTGCAGCTTGGCGCGCACGTAGATCGAAATGGCCAGCATCACGATCGACAGGATGAACGGCAGGCGCCATCCCCACTGCCGGAAATCATCGGCGCTCATGGATGCCTGGGTGCACAGGATGACGACCAGCGACAGGATCAGGCCGGCCGACGAGGTGATCTGGATCCAGCCCGTCAGCAGACCGCGCCGCTTGGGTTCGCAGTGCTCGGCCACGTAGATCACCGCGCCGCCGTACTCGCCGCCCACCGCCAGGCCCTGCACCACGCGCAGCGTCAGCAACAGAATCCAGGACAGGTGGCCCGCCGATTCGTAGGTGGGCAGGCAGCCGATCAACACGGTAGCCCCGCCCATCATCACAACCGTGATCAAGAAGGTGTACTTGCGGCCCCACTTGTCCCCCAGGTACCCGAACATCACCGCGCCCAGCGGCCGGATGATGAAGCCGACCGCCAGCGCGCCCAAGGCGGCCAGCAGCGCAACGGTGGGATTGTCCTGCGGGAACAGCACCTGGCTCATGAAAACCGCCAGCGTCCCGTAGATGAAAAAGTCATACCACTCGAACAACGTGCCCAAGGTCGAGGCCACCACCACCTGGCGTTCCTCTTTGCGACTTAGCGTCGGCGCCGCAGCCGCGCGCCCCATTGCCACATTAGCTTCCATGCTTGCTTTCCCCTGTGTTTTTAGATTGATACTGCTGTACGCATTAACTATTATCAAACTTAAAACCCGGGCGGACAAAGCTGGGGGAAACCCGGAACGGGCCGCGTGGACCCGTCGAAAGCGGCCGGACGCCGCTGCTACACTGCCGCCAAACACACAGTGGAGGCAGTGATGGCAAGGCCCGCCGGCAAGGTAGACAAGGACACGGAAAAGACGCCGACCGCGGCGCGCAGGGGCATCCAGTCCATTGAAGTGGGCTTTCGCATCCTGGACCTGATCCGCAAGACGGGCCGGCCCTTGCCTCTGAAGGACATCGCGGACGCCTGTGAGCTGACCGTGCCGAACGTGCACTACTACCTGGTCAGTTTTCAGAAGGTGGGCGTGGTGCAGCAGCATGCGGACACGGGGCACTACGGCCTGGGGCCCTACGCGCTGCGCCTGGGGCTGGCCGCGCTGGAACAGTTCGACGTCTTCACCACGGCGCGGCCGATCATGGCCGAAGTGGCCGCCGTCACCGGGCACACCGTGTTTTTGGGCGTGTGGGGCAACAAGGGGCCGACCATCGTCTATCGCGTGGAAGGTAGCCGCAGCCGGCCCCTGCTGGAATTACGCGTGGGCACCGTGATGCCGCTGCTGTCATCCGCGCTGGGCCGCAATTTTCTGGCCCATCTGCCCGATGCCTTGACGCGCGACCTGCTGGAGCGGGAACTGGCATCGTCCGTGCCGGAAAGCCACGGCGGGGCGCCGGGCAATTCCTACACGCTGAAAGACGTGCAAGCCATACGCGACGAAGTGCAAAAGCACCACATCAGCCGCTGCCGCCACGCGCTGCTGCCGCACTTTACGTCGCTGTCCGCGCCCATCTTCGACATGCTGGGCGAAATGACGGCCGCCATCACGCTGATGGGGCCGGTGGGCGCCATCGACGACGACCTGGATTCCGGCACCGCGCGGCTGCTGCGCGAAAAAGCGCGGTCGATATCGGCGATGGCGGGATGGGAAGGGTCAGAGCCGGTCGGGGCAACGCGCGCCGGTTGACGCGCGACGCCGGCTCAGGTGCATGCCGGGGCGCGCCGGCAGGGTCAGCTTTCCACCACGATCTTCGCGTCTTTGATCGTCTTGGCGTACTTGCGCTGTTCCTGCGCCATGAAATCGGCAAAGCGCTGCACGCTGCCGCCACCGTCTTCCGCGCCGACCTGCGCCAGCTTTTCCTGCACATCCGCCATCGCCAGCACCTGGTCGATGTCTCGATTCATGCGCCGGACCATGGCGTCCGGCATCTTGCCGGGGCCCACCATGCCGAACCAGATGCTGGCCTCGAAACCGGGGTAGCCCTGTTCGGCCACCGTGGGCACATCCGGCTGGCTCTTGGAACGCTGTTGCAGCGTCTGCGCCAGCGCGATCACCTTGCCCGATTGCAGCAGCGGCGTGGCGGTGGTCATGCCTTCGAAGCAGTACTGCACATGGCCGCCCAGCAGATCGTTCATCAGCGGCGCCGATCCCTTGTAGGGCACGTGCAGCACGTCGATGCCAGCACGCGCCTTGAAGATCTCCAGCGCCAGGTGTTGGGCCGAGCCGGCGCCGGCGGACCCGAACACAATCTTGCCCGGCTGCGCGCGGCACAGCTTGACCAGGTCAGGCAAGGTCTTGGCGGGTTGCGAGGCGCCGCCGATCAGGATGGTGGGCGTTTTGCCGACCAGCGCGATGGGCGTGAAATCGCGGTCCACCGAATAGGCAAGCTTGGGATGCAGGCCGGGCGCGATACCGTGGCTGTTCACATGCGCCATCAACAAGGTGTTGCCGTCATTGGGCTGGCGCGCGACCTGTTCGGCGGCGATGACGCCGGCCGCGCCCGCCCGGTTCTCGACGATGACGGGTATGTTCCACATCACACCCAGCTTTTGCCCCAACAGGCGCGCCAGCACATCGGTGCCTCCGCCGGCCGGAAAACCCACCACGATTTTCACCGGGCCGGACGGCATGTCCTGCTGCGCTCGCGCCGTCACGGGCAGCACGAGCGCCGCCCCCAGCGCCGCGGCGCCGGTCATGAATTGCCTGCGTTGCATTCTTGTCTCCTTGCGCCGGTCCCGAAGGCCGGCAGCTTTTATTGGAAAAGCGCCGCCTGCTTGTGATGGCGCCTAGCGACTGACGCGGACCCACTTGCCAAATTTTTCCACCATGCGCTCGTCAAACCCAAAACCCAGGCCCGGCTCCTGATGCAGCACCACGCGGCCTTGCTTGTGGGTTAACTGCCGATCGACCAGTTTGCGGAAATTCAGCACCTGGTCGTCCCAGAAGAACTCCACGTAGCGCGCGTTAGGCGTGGCCGCCACCAGCGGCGCGTGCACGTCGTGGAACCAATGCGGGCACACCACGACGCCATAGCTGGCGGCGGTGGCGGCAATGCGCTTCCATTCGGTGATGCCGCCGCAGACGGCCGCATCGGTTTGCAGGATGCCGGCCGCGCCCTTGTCGAGCAGTTCCTTGTGGTACCAGCGGCCATAGCCGATTTCCGCCGTGGCGATGGGCAGATGCGTCAGCCGCGCCAGCTTGGCATGGCTGTCGATATCGTCCGGGCCAAAGGGTTCTTCGATGAAATACGGTTCGTACTGCTCGAAGCGGCGGATGTACTGCATGGCCTGCGTCACGTCCTGCCAGGCGTTATTGCAATCCATCATCAGTTCGACGTCCGGGCCAACCGCCTCGCGCGCCGCCTTCAGGCGCGCCTCTTCTTCGCGCGGCGACAGGCGGCCCGTTTTCATCTTGACGGCGCGAAAGCCCTTGTCCACATAGCTGGCCATTTCTTCGCCCAGATGCTGCGGCGTCTTGCCGTCCAGGTAATAGCCGCCGCTGGCGTAGGCCGGCACCGTCTCCAGTTCAACGGCGCCCAGGAATTTGTGCAGCGGCAACCCGGCCGTCTTGGCGTTCAAGTCCCACAGCGCGATGTCCAGTGCGCTTAACGCGCGCATCACCGTGCCCTGGCGGCCTTGCAGCAGCGCCTCTTGGTACATGGCCTGCCACAGGCCTTCAACGGCATGCGAATCGCGGCCCAGCAGCACGGGCGCCAACAGGCTTTGCACGGCCGCTTCGAAGATGGCGCCGCCGGCGCTGCCCACATAGCAAAAGCCGATGCCCTCGACGCCGTCGGCGGAACGAACCTTGACCAGGCCGTAGTGGCGGGTGGATACGCTGCGGTTTGAAAACGACGTGACTTTGTCCAGCGGCACGGCGGCGGCGCAAACGTCGATGGATTCAATAATGGGCACGGCAAGCTCCTTGATGGCGGGTTTCCAACATGCCGCGCCGTGGCCTGATGCGCGCGGGCGGCTGGGGTTGAACGTATTCTTGCCGCCGTCAAAGAAAACAACAATTATCTTCATCCATCTTTAGAATACGGAAAAACCATCTTTCAAAAGGGGCGCAATCGCCGTGGACTCGCGCTTTCTACAAACCTATGTGCATGTGGTGGAACTGGGCTCCATCGCGCAGGCCGCGCGCCATCAAGGGCTGACGCCGGCCACCGTGCAGCAGCGCTTGCGCGCGCTGGAAGGCGATGTCGGCAGCGCGCTGATTGCCCGCTCGGGCCGCACCGTCAAGCCCACGCCCGCCGGGCTGCGCATTCTTGAGCGCGCCCGCCATATCCTGCGCGACGTGCGCGACCTGCGTTCGGCGGCCAGCGACACCGAACTGCCCGCCGGCCCCTTGCGTCTGGGCGCCACGCCCACCGCGCTAACCGGCATCATGCCGCCCGTGCTGCGGACCTGGGTGGCGCGCCATCCGCATATCGAGATCTACATAGAGCCTGCGCCCACCACCCTGCTTTACAGCAAGGTGCTATCTGGTGAGCTGGACGGCGCGCTGCTGGTGCACCCGCTGTTCACCCTGCCCAAGACCTGCGAATGGCGCGACCTGCGGCACGAACCGCTGGTGCTGGTGACGCCCGCCGGCATGAAGGTGCGCGACCCGCTAGCGGTGATCGCGCGCGAACCGTACATCTGCTATGACCGCAGCGTGGTGGGCGGCAAGATGGCCGACGATTACTTGCGCGCGCGCAATTTGCGGCCGCATGTACGGTTCGAACTGGATGGCATCGACTCCATCGCCAAGCTGGTGGCCGAGGGCTTGGGCGTGGCGGTGCTGCCTGATTGGGCGGTGATGGGCGAGCCCGTGGCGCGGGTCAAGCGCTGGCCCTTGCCCGCGCCCTGCCCCGTACGCACGGTGGGTGCGATCTGGCAGCGCGCCGGCGTACGGTCGGAGTTGATGCGGGCCTTCGCGGCGTTGACTGAAACGCAGCTGGGCCTGACGCGCGGCTAGGCGATGGCGTCCTGGCCGTTACGCGCCACGATGACGCCGCCAGATATGACGAGGCGGCGCGGCTTGCGCGTGACGACCGCTTCGGCCACGCAGCTGGCGTCGACCAGCACCAGGTCAGCGCGCGCGCCCGGCGTCAGGCCATAGCCCTCGAAACCACAGGCGCGGGCGGCGGCGCCGCTGACGCAATCAAACGCCCATTCCACTTCGTCGTCGCGCCGCAGGTCGTTGCGCAGGCCGATCATCATGGCGCGCGCCAACATGTCGGGGCTGCCGTACGGCGTCCAGGTGTCGCGGATGCCATCGTTGCCGCCGAAGATCGTGACGCCCGCCTCGCGGCAAGCGCGCACGGGCGGCACGGGCCGCGATGGCGGCGCGGTGGTCAGCAGCGCAACGTCCAGCGTGGCCAGTCGTTTCAGCAAGCCGTCCAGTCGCTTGGCGTCCACGCCCCCCAGGCAAAACGCATGGCTGATCACCACCTTGCCCTGCATGCCCAGCGCCTGCACGCGGTCCAGGATCAGGTCCAACGTAAACGCGCCCAACTCGCCGGGCTCGTGCAAATGGATGTCTACCGGCTTGCCATGCTTGTTGGCCAGGCCGAACAGCACATCCAGGGATTGGGCGGGGTCGCGGTCAATGGCGGACGGGTCCAGCCCACCCAGCACATCGGCCCCCTGCGTCAGCGCCTGATCCAGCAGTTGCGCGGTGCCGGGGCGTACCAGCAGGCCCGACTGCGGAAATGCCACGGTCTGGATTTCAATGCGGCCAGCGAGTTCGTCGCGGGTGGCATGCACGCCGTCCAGATGGCGCAGGCCCGCGTCGGTGTCGACGTCGACATGGCTGCGGATGCGGGTGGTGCCTTCACGCAAAAACGCCAGCGCCAGCGCGCGCGCGTGGCTGGCGGCATCATGCCCCGAACTGGCGCGCCAGGCGCGTTCGTTATCGATACGGTCGGTCAGCAGCGGGCCAACTTCGTTGACGTACCAGGGGGAATCCCAGGTCGTCTTGTCCAGATGGGTATGCCCTTCTATCAGGCCCGGCAACAACAACGCGCCGCCGCCCTCCTCGACCAGCACGTCGGCCGGCGCGTGCACGGCGGTACCGATCTGAAGGATGCGCCCGTTGCGCACTTGCACGTCGACGGTTTCGGCCGCCGACATGCGGACGTTCTTCAACAAGAGGTCGGTCATGGATGTTCCCGAACAAACGAAAGCGGCCGGCCCGAGGGGCCGGCCGTATCAGCCTGAATGCTCAGACTTGCGGCGGTTCGATCCAGAAAAAGCGTTCGCCTTGGCGGACCATGTCGGCAACGCCTTCGGCGCCGATGCGATAGTCCGAACCCATGAGCGATGCGCCACCGTCTTCATGGATGTGGATAACGGCCAGCGGGTCATTGGCCATGGTGTACCAGTAGTACCCGGGCTTGAGATTATGCAGGTCAGTAGTCATTGCTCGAGTATACAAACAACGCCACAAGACAAAAAGACAACACTAATACAAAGCTTGCCTGACAGCGCGAACACGACACGTCATACTGCGTGATCCTGATCTGAATAAGCTGGTGCATGTGTCACGCTGCGGCACTTGGAATCCGCGGACGTTGGTAGATAGGAGAACAGCGAGCGCATGAAAAGGCAGTCACTTCAATTCAGCGAGCCGCACAAGCAAGCCGTTCTGGCGGGCACGAAAGTGCAGAGCCGACGCATCCTGAAACCGCAGCCCACCAAGCTCACAACGGCTTGGTACGCGGACGCGGCCGACGCCGGGCGCTGGGTTGCAATGGGCCCTGATCGCGATAACCCCACCGAATTACGCCGCACTTCCAGCTGGGTCAGATGCCCCTTTGGAAAATCCGGTGAAAGCATCGTCTTGAGCGACGAAGCGGGCAACCCGTTTGCTCACGCATTGGTAGTAGGCGTGCGCATTCAACGGCTGCAAACCCTGACCGAAGCCGACGCCCGGGCCGAAGGCACCGAAGCGATTTACCAAGCGTCGGCGTTATTGCCCGGCGTTCCTCTTCAAACAGCGTTTGCATTGATGTGGTGTGAGCGCTATGGCTCGCATGCCTGGGCCGCCAACCCCTGGGTCTGGGTCGTGGAATACCGGCGCACCCAAACGCTGTAGCGATGTCGCCACGCCGCCCCCGGCGGATGGTGACCGGATGTAACGACCCCCGGTGACTTCATCGCATTCCACTTCATTTCAATCGATTTCAGATCTGGGCCTACCAGAGCAGAAGTACTAGTCCCGCATCGCAGCACGATCCGAGCCTTGTGACGGGGGACGGTTGCGGATTGTCGCTATTGCGCTTGGGGCGCTTACGAATACGCGGCCGAAAAGCCCGAAAATAGGGGCGTCAAATAACTTTGCTGTGTCGTGCAGCAGGCAGGTGCAACATGAAAAAGTGGCTTATTGCTGGTGTGGGTGCCGCAGGTCTGCTGATCTCCAGCGTGGCCTTGGCCCGAGTGGACGTGGGTATTTCCATCGGCGTGCCGGGTGTGGTGTATCCCGCGCCGGTATACGTTGCCCCCGGTGGTTTACCCCGCCCCGGTGTATTACCGTGGCGGCCCCCACTGGCGCGGCGGTCCGCCCCCGCGCTACTACGGTCCGGGCCCTGGCTATTATCGTGACGGGCACGGCCATGGCAAGGGCCATGGAGATTGGCGCCGATAAATACGAAGGCCACTCAAATGAGTGGCCTTTTTTCCGTGGGGACAATGTCCGGTGTCCCGGTGGATGCCTATTAAGCCGCGGGGGCTCGTAGCGGTTTTTCCGCCACCAAGGCGGATTTTTGCGATACCGGCGCGGGCTTTCCATCCGCCCAACGCGGCGATTCCTGTACAAGATCAATCCATCTGCGCGGCGCACTGGACGCGCGCCACCAACCATTATGCGGACGCATGGGCAAACTCCGGCTCACCGTTAAAACGCACACCATTGATTTCTTGGAACAACTGACGGCTTTCCTGCTCTGCTTCGTGCAAATCCGAAAACGGCGCCTGTCCGGGTACCGTCCAGCATTTTTCCGGCGCGGTTCCGCCGACTCGGCGGGTCCATATCTGCACGCGGTAGCCCTGCTCGTCTTCGCGAGCGACAGAGCATCTCACACGAAAATCTCCAATCATTCTTGAAGTCATGGACAACTCCTTGTTATATAAGTGAATGAAGCGTGAAGAACGCGGGTGTATTGTGCCGCAACTATCCGGCCCTTATATTAGAAATACACAATTGCTCACATCAAATTCATGCACTCACACTGTGATGATAATGAGTAAAAAAGACAGCAATGTGTCGCTATGATAAAAAAAAACGGAGCCGCGAGGCTCCGTTTTCTTATCCGCCAAATGGCCGATAGACGTAATGCGCTTCAGGGTTTCAGTACCGTCAAACCGCCCATATAAGCTTGCAGCGGTTCGGGAATCAATACGCTGCCGTCGGCCTGTTGATGGTTTTCCAGCACGGCCACCAGCGCGCGGCCAACGGCCAGGCCCGAACCATTAAGCGTGTGCACGAATTCCGGTTTGCCCTGTGCATTTCGGAAACGGGCCTGCATGCGGCGAGCCTGGAACGTTTCGCAATTGGACACCGACGAAATCTCGCGCCAGGTATTTTGCGCGGGCAACCACACTTCCAGGTCATAGGTTTTGGCGGAACCAAAACCCATATCGCCCGTGCACAGCAGCATGACGCGATACGGCAGGCCCAGCAATTGCAGCACGCGTTCGGCGTGGCCGACCATGTCTTCCAGCGCTTCATACGATTGATCCGGCTGCGTGATCTGCACCATTTCGACCTTGTCGAACTGATGCTGGCGGATCATGCCGCGCGTGTCGCGGCCGCCGCTGCCGGCTTCCGAACGGAAGCAAGGCGTGTGCGCCGTCAGCTTCAAAGGCAGGTCGGCGGCGGCCTGGATGGTGTCGCGCGCGACGCTGGTCAGCGTGATTTCCGACGTGGAGATCAGGTATTGGTCTTCACGCACATAGGGGTTGCCGGCGGCATCGACCTTGGGGTCGTCATCGCCACCGCCCTTGGACACGGCGAACATGTCGTCCTTGAACTTGGGCAGCTGGCCCGTGCCGTACAAGGTGGACGCGTTGACGATGTAAGGCGTATAGCACTCGGTGTAGCCGTGCGTGCCCGTTTGCAGGTCCAGCATGAACTGGGACAACGCGCGGTGCAGGCGGGCAATGGGCCCGCGCATGAACGAGAAGCGCGCGCCCGACAGCTTGGCGGCCATGTCGAAATCCAGGCCCAGCGGCTCGCCAATGGCGACGTGGTCGCGCGCCTCGAACGCCAGGGCGGGCGGGTTGCCGTCCGCACCGGCGGCGCCGGGCAGCCAGCGGCGCACTTCGACGTTGTCGTCGGCGGATTCGCCCAGCGGCACGCTGGCGTGCGGCAGGTTGGGCACCGACATCAGCAGGTCGTTCAGCGGGGCCTGCAAGGCCGCCAGCTCTTCTTCCAGCTGCTTCAGGCGAACGGGCACGGCCTGCGATTCGGCCATGACGGCGCTGGCGTCTTCGCCCTTGGCCTTCAACTGACCGATCTGCTTGGCCAGCGCGTTGCGGCGGGCTTGCAGGGACTCGGTTTCGGTCTGGACGGCCTTGCGGCGGGATTCCAGGTCGTTGAACCGTTCCGTGTCGAAGGACACGCCACGGCTCTTGAGGCGGTCGACGACGGTTTGCAGGTCTTTGCGCAGCAGTATCGGGTCTAGCATGTTGATGTCGGTTGAGGTTGGGTGAAGGCGGCGGGCCGGGGCCCGTTACCGGTTCTTGGCGCGTTCCTGCGCGTCCAGCTCGCGCAGAAATGCCAACTTTTGCTGGATTTTAGCCTCCAGGCCGCGATCGGTCGGCCGGTAGAAGGAAGGCTTGAGTCCGTCAGGGAAATATTGTTCGCCCGCAGCGTAGCCGTGAGGCTCGTCGTGGGCATAGCGATAGGCCTTGCCATGGCCCAGTTGCTTCATCAGCTTGGTCGGCGCGTTGCGCAGGTGGATCGGCACCGGCGCGCTGCCGTGTTCCGCCGCGAATTGGCGCGCCTGGTTGTAGGCGTTGTAGACGGCGTTGGATTTGGCCGCGCAGGCCATGTAGACCACGGCTTGCGCCAGCGCCAGCTCACCCTCGGGCGAGCCCAGGCGTTCGTAGATGTCGGCGCCGTTCACGGCCAGGTCGGTGGCGCGCGGGTCGGCCAGGCCGATGTCCTCGACCGCCATGCGAACCAGGCGCCGCGACAGGTATTTGGGATCGGCGCCGCCGTCGATCATGCGGCAAAACCAATACAGCGCGGCATCGGGATTTGAGCCGCGCACCGACTTGTGCAAGGCGCTGATCTGGTCGTAGAACGCGTCGCCACCCTTGTCGAAACGGCGCAGGTTTTGCGACAGGGATATTTCCAGCCAGGCGGCGTCCACCGTGTCGCGACCGGCCGACTGCGCCGATTCCGCCACCACTTCCACCGCGCTGATCAGCCGTCGCGCATCGCCGTCGGCCCAGGCGGCCAGTTGCTCGCGCGCGTCGGGTTCGATGCGGATGGCGGCCTCGCCGTCGTCCAGCCCTTCGTTCAGGGCGTGCACGGCGCGGTCGACCAGCTGCTGCAATTCCTCGGGCGACAGCGATTGCAGCACGTACACCCGGGCGCGTGACAACAGCGCCGAATTGACTTCGAACGACGGGTTTTCCGTTGTGGCGCCGATGAAGGTGAACAGCCCGCTTTCCACATAGGGCAAGAAGGCGTCCTGCTGGGCCTTGTTGAAGCGGTGCACCTCGTCAACAAAGAGGATGGTGCGGCGGCCCTGGCCTTGCGCCACTTGCGCCACCGTGACCGCTTCGCGAATGTCCTTGACGCCGCCCAGCACCGCCGAAATGGCGATGAATTGCGCGTCGAAACCGTCGGCCATCAGGCGCGCCAGCGTGGTTTTACCCACGCCGGGCGGCCCCCAGAAAATCATGGAATGCGGGCGACCGGATTCAAAGGCCACGCGCAGGGGCTTGTCGGGCCCCAGCAGGTGCGACTGCCCGACCACGTCGGACAACGTGCGCGGGCGCAGGCGCTCGGCCAGGGGCACATAGGGCCGATGCGCAGGATCGGCCGCGAAGAGATCGTTGCTCATTGGCAGCAGATGGGGGAAGACGGCAAGAAGATCAAGTCAGCATTACACCATGACCGCCGCGCCCTTTCCGGGCGCCCCCGGAGCGCACGCCGGACCACACACCGGACCACACATTGGACCGTCTGGCCCCGGGGCGCCTAGGCCAGTTCGGGCGGGCCGAAGCGGCGGTTGGCCAGCACCGGCAGCACCTTGCGGGCATGCGCCAGGCGCTCGGGGTCGATGTCGGCAAACACCAGCGCCGGGGCTTCGCCCGCGCGCGCCGTCACCACGCCCAGCGGGTCCACCACCATGCTGCACCCAATATTGCGTTCGCCGCATTCGCCCGTGGCCGCCACGTAGCAGGTGTTCTCCAGCGCACGGGCCGTGACCAGCACCTCCCAGTGCATTTCCTTGAGCGGCCCGCGCACCCAGGCGGCGGGTAGCACCAGGAGGTCGGCGCCATCCAGCGCCAAGCGGCGCGCCAGTTCGGGAAAGCGCACGTCATAGCAGGTCATCAGGCCGACGCGCAGGCCGGCGATGTCCAGCAACGGGGGGATCTCGGTGCCCGGCGTGACGTTGGTGGATTCCTTCATCGTGAAGGCGTCGTACAGATGCAGCTTGCGGTATTGCGACACGATGCGCCCGTCTTGCACCGTGACCAGCGTGTTCCAGACCCGGCCTTCGCCGGTCGGCACGTGCACGCACATCATGGTCGCCAGCGACGAGTCCCGGCTGGCCTCCAGCAGGCGCGTCATGAACGGGCCATCCAGCGGCTGCGCGGCTTTCAGCACGATTTGCGGGTCGGTGATGTCGCGCGCCAGGATGCCTTCGGGCAAGACCAGCAGACCGGCGCCGCCCGCGCTGGCCCGCTCCATCAGGTCGATGCAGACCTGCGCGTTCTCTTCCCAGACACGGCTGACGGCGAACTGGCCCAAGGCAACTTTCAACATGGCTATTCCTTCATGGAGCGCGTTTTTTTCGCGAATTTCCTATTGTCGCGCCAACTCGGCCGGCCCGCACCGTACGGGTAAGTCCTAGCTGCCTTTGTAAATTTCTTTCACGATAATGAAAAAAAAGCATTTCCACGTAAATATTTTCCATAACGAGCGCGCCGCCATGATCCATTCCTCTTCCCCCGCAGCCCTGTTGGATGTGAACGGCAAAGGCCTGGGCGCGTTCCCCGAGTCCTGTACGACGGCCGGTGTGACCGCCCTGAACTGGAACCTGCTGGACGAAGACGTCAGCCTGCCCGTGGCCGTGTTGTACGAAGCGCGCGTGCGCCACAACCTGCAATGGATGCAGCAGTTCATGGAGGCGTACCACGTCAAGCTGGCGCCCCACGGCAAGACCACCATGAGCCCGGCGCTGTTCAAGCGCCAGATCGACAACGGCGCATGGGGCATCACGCTGGCGACCGCGCCGCAGGTGCTGGCCGCGTACCAGCACGGCATCCGCCGCGTGCTGATGGCCAACCAATTGGTGGGCCGCGCCAACATGGCCATCATCGCGCGCCTGTTGCAAGATCCGGCGTTCACCTACTTCTGCATCGTCGATTCCCCCGCCAACGCCGCCCAGCTAGGCCAGTTCTTTGCCGAACAGAGCCTGACTTTGCCTGTGCTGATCGAGCTTGGCCCCACGGGCGGACGCACCGGCGTGCGCGATGATGCGCAGTTGCAAGCGGTGATCGACGAAATTGGCCGTTGGCCCAGCCTGGCGCTGGCGGGCATTGAAGTCTATGAAGGCGTGTTGCAGGAAGAAGGCGCGATCCGCGCGTTCCTGCGCCGCGCCACCGATGCGCTGCGCGGGCTGGCCACGGCCGGCCGTCTGCGCAAGAACGGCCCCGCCATTATTTCCGGCGCGGGCTCGGCCTGGTTCGATGTGGTGGCCGAAGAATTCTCGCAGCTGGATATCGGCGCGCCGCTGGAAGTGATCCTGCGCCCCGGCTGCTATCTGTCGCACGACGTGGGCGTCTACCGGTCCGCCGCTGAACGCATCAACGCCCACAACCCCGTGGCGCAAAAAATGGAACCGGGCCTGCTGCCCGCCTTGCAAGTCTGGGCCTATGTGCAGTCGCTGCCCGAACCGGGCCGCGCCATCATTGCGCTGGGCAAGCGCGATGCCGCTTTCGACGCCGGCCTGCCCACGCCCGCGCTGCATTATCGGCCGGGCCGCGTCAGGCCGGGCCGCGCCAGGCCGGGCCGCGTCGGGCCGGGCGACGCCTCGCCGGGCGACGCCTCGCCGGGCCAAAACGCCCCCAGCGCCGCGCCCCAGGCGTGGAAGCTGACCGCCATGATGGACCAGCATGCCTTCATGCAGATCGCCGACGGCGACGACATCCAGGTCGGCGACATGATCGCCTTCGACATTTCCCACCCCTGCCTGACGTTCGACAAATGGCGCCAGGTGTTGTTGGTGGACGAGCAGTACCGCGTCACCGACGTAGCCGAAACCTTCTTCTGAACGCCCCCTAGCCCGCCGCAACGCGCCTGGCCCAAGGGGGCTGCTGCACGACGACCGGGATCCCGGCGCGAATCCGATCACACGCGACAACCTGTTTGTTTTTGACCCTCTGGAGAGAGAATCATGAACTTCCGACCCTCCCGGCGAGGCAGTGGGCTGACCAGCCTGCTCGCGGCCGGCGCAATTGGCTTGACCGCAATGACCTCCCCCGCCCTGAGTGCCACGCCGGTCAAGGGGGGCACGATTTCCGTCGCCACCATCGGTGAACCGCCCACGCTGGACCCGATGACCAGCACGGCGGATCTGGTCGGCATCCTGACGCAGCATTTCTTCGAAACGCTCTACACCTTCGACGCCAAGTGGAACCTGACCCCGCTGTTGGCGGAGAAGATGCCCGACGTCACGCCCGACGGCCTGGTCTACACGATTGCGCTGCGCCAGGGCATCACGTTCCATGACGGCTCGAAGATGGACTCCTCCGACGTGCTGGCGTCCTTGAAGCGCTGGACCGAAACCGCCACACGCGGCAAGGGCGCGGCCAAGGTCATCAGCAGCATCGAGGCGCCCGACGCCCACACCATCCGCATCACGCTCAAGCAGCCCTACGCGCCGCTGACCGCGCTGCTGGCCATGAACAACGCCGCCGCCGTCATCATGCCCAAGGGCAAGATTGCGCCGGTGCTGACCGAAATCGTCGGCACGGGTCCGTACCAGTTGAAGGCCCGCGTGCCCGACCAGTACATCCAGTTGGTGCGCTTTGACGGCTACAAGCAACGCGACGGCGAGCCCGACGGCTACGGCGGCGCGCGCAAGCAGTACCTGGACGAAATCCGCTTTGTGCCGGTCAGCAACGCCAACACGCGTTCCGAAGCCGCCGCCGCCGGCCAGTTCGACTACGTCGACTCGCTGCCGGTGGAAGCGCTGGCCAAGCTCAAGGGTGGCCGTTCCGACCCGGTGATGCTCAAGCCTTTCGGCTGGCCGCGCCTGGTGCTCAACACCAAGCAAGGCATCATGTCCAACCTGGCGGTGCGCCAGGCCGTGCAGCTGGCGCTGAATGAAGAAGACATGCTGTTCGCCGCCTTCGGCAACAAGGACTTCTACAAGCTGAACGGCGACCTGTATCCGGAAGGCTACCCGTGGGCCACGTCGCTGGGCGGCAAGGTCTACAACAAGGGCGATGCCGCCGCCGCCAAGAAGCTGCTTGACGGCGCCAACGTGGCCGACAAGAAGATCCGCATCCTGACCAGCCAGCAGTACGAATTCCATTACAAGATGGCGCTGGTGGCCGCGGAATACCTGAAGGCCGCCGGCTTCACGGTGGACATGCAGGTGGTGGACTGGGCCACGCTGACGCAGCGCCGCCAGGACCCCGCCGTGTGGGACATCTTCATTACCCACAGCGTGTTCCTGCCCGAACCCGCGCTGATCGATTTCCCGTCCAAGGACGCCCCCGGCTGGTGGGACACGCCGCGCCGCGCGCAGGTGATGGACGCCTTCAACCAGGCGCGCACGCAGGAAGAACGCATCAAGCGCTGGGCCGACGTGCAGCAGGCCGTGTATGACGAAATCCCCTTCGTGAAGGTGGGCGACTTCAACGCCCAGGCCGCGCGCTCGCCGTCGTTGCAAGGCACGCAGCCCGCTCCGTGGCCGTACTTCTGGAACGCCTGGAAAAGCGCCAAGTAAGTAGGGAAACGCGCGGCCAGGCGGTGAATGATCCCGCCGCCTGCCGCGCCCCAAGCCGTCTTTCGCTCCGCGTGCACTGATTGCCGCTTTTCTAGGACTCTATCGTGTTGCGTTATCTTTTGAACCGGCTGGTCGGGCTGGTGGCCGTGATGTTTATCGTCGCGACCATCGTGTTCGTCATCATTCGCGTCACACCCGGCGATCCGGCGGCTGTGATGCTTGGGCCACAGGCCAGCCAGCAGGACATCGCCGCGCTGCGCGCGCAACTGGGGCTGGACCAGCCCATGGCGCTGCAATACGTATCGTGGCTGGGCAAGCTGGTGCAAGGCGACCTGGGCCAGTCCATCTTCATGAACAAGCCCGTGCTGTCGGCGCTGGCTGACCGTGCCGAGCCCACTATTTTGCTGACGTTGATGTCGCTGCTGATTGCCAGCGCCATCGCGCTGCCGGTCGGCATCCTGTCGGCGGTCAAGCGCGGCACCACGCTGGACCAGTCGGTGCTGTCGTTCTCGATGTTTACCTCCAGCGTGCCCAGCTTCTGGCTGGGCCTGCTGTTGATGCAGATTTTCTCGGTGAAGCTGGGCTGGCTGCCGGTGTCGGGCTATGGCGGCCCGGACGCCTCGCTGGCCACTCGCCTGTCGCACCTGATCCTGCCCGCCGTGGTGCTGGGCCTGGTCAATTCGGCGTTGATCACCCGTTTTATCCGCGCCAGCATGCTGGACGTACTGCGAGACGATTACGTGCGCACCGCGCGTGCCAAGGGCCTGCCGGAAAGCAAGGTCATCCTGAAGCACGCCGTGCGCAACGCGCTGATTCCCATCCTGACCGTGCTGGGCCTGACCACCGCGCTCTTGATCAGCGGCGCGGTCGTGACCGAGACCGTGTTCGGCCTGCCCGGCGTGGGCAGTCTGGTGGTGTCGGCGGTGCTGCGCCGCGACTATCCCGTCATCCAGGGCGCGCTGCTGATCATCGCGGCCATCTACGTCCTGATCAACCTGATCATCGATCTGCTCTACCTGCTGGTCGACCCCCGGGTGCGCTACTGATATGGCTATTGCAACTTCCCCCCAATCCGCCGGCGGCGCCGACCGCTGGCAGGTGCTGCGCCTGCTGGTGTCGCGCAAGACCGTGCTCTTGAGTCTGATCGTCATCATCGTGCTGGTGGCCGCCGCGCTGCTGGCGCCGTGGGTCAGCCCCTACGATCCCTTTAAGCTGTCCATCATGAACCGGCTGAAGGCGCCGGGCGCCGCGCACTGGTTCGGCACCGACGACTTTGGCCGCGACGTCTTCAGCCGCGTCATCTACGGCGGCCGCCTGTCGCTGATGGTGGGCTTTTCGGTCGTGATCGTGTCCAGCGTGCTGGGCATCGCGCTGGGGCTGATCGCCGGCTTCTTCCGCTCGGCCGACAAGTTTGTCTCGCGGCTGATCGACGCCATGATGGCGTTTCCCGACATCCTGCTGGCCATTTCGCTGGTGGCCGCGCTGGGCCCCTCGCTGATCAACGTAGTGATTGCGCTGGGCATCGTCTACACGCCCCGCCTGGCCCGCATCGTGCGCGCCTCCACGCTGGTGATCCGTGAATTGCCGTTCGTGGAAGCCGCCCGCGCGCTGGGCGTGCCCACGTGGCGCATCGTCACCGTGCACGTGCTGCGCAACCTGGTGTCGCCCATCCTGGTGCAAGGCACGTTCATCTTCGCCTACGCGATTCTGGCCGAAGCCGGCCTGTCGTTCCTGGGCGTGGGCGTTTCGCCCGACATCCCCACCTGGGGCACCATGATCAACGCCGGCCAGCAATACATGGGGTCGGCGGACTGGATCATGATTTTCCCCGGCATCGCCATCGTGCTGTCCGTGCTGTCGCTGCAATTGGTGGGCGACGGGCTGCGCGACGTACTCGACCCGCGCCTGCGCAAGGAGCTGTAATCATGACGTCAAGCAACCGAGACGTCGTGCTGTCCGTGGAAGGGCTCAAGACCTGGTTCCACAGCCGCGACGGCATCGCCAAGTCCGTGGACGGCGTCACCTTTGATCTGGCGCGCGGTGAAACGCTGGCCATCGTGGGCGAATCCGGTTCCGGAAAATCCGTGACCAGCCTGTCCATCATGGGGCTGTTGCCCAAACCGGCGGGCCGCATCGAAGCGGGCAAGATCCTGTTTCGCGACCGCCAGGGCGTGCAGCATGACCTGGCGCGCGCTTCGTCCGCCACCCTGCAGAAGATACGCGGCGCCGAAATCGCAATGATCTTCCAGGAACCCATGACCAGCCTGAACCCGCTGTACACGGTGGGCGACCAGATCGCCGAAGCCGTGTTGCAGCACGAAGGCGGCTCGTACGCGTCGGCCATCCGCCGCGCCCGCGAAATGCTGGAACGCGTGGAGATCCCGGCCGCCGACCGGCGCGTCAACGAATATCCGCACCAGATGTCGGGCGGCATGCGGCAACGCGTGATGATCGCCCTGGCGCTGGCCTGCAACCCGGCGGTACTGATCGCCGACGAGCCCACCACCGCGTTGGACGTGACGGTGCAGGCGCAGATTCTGGACCTGCTGCGCCGCCTGCAAAAAGAAATGAACATGAGCATCCTGTTCATCACGCACAACCTGGGCGTGGTGGCGGAAATCGCGCACCGCGTCGCCGTCATGTACGCCGGCCGCGTGGTGGAAGACGCGGGTGTCTACGACCTGTTCGAGAAACCCACGCACCCGTACACCCGCGGCCTCTTGTCCTGCCTGCCCACGGCCGCGCTATTGGCCTCGGGCGAACGGCTGCGCGCCATTCCCGGCAACGTACCCAGCGTGCTGTCGCTGCCCGCCGGCTGCACCTTCGCCCCGCGCTGCGAACTGGCGGCGGACGATTTCCGCGCCGCCGTGCCCGAACTGGTTGCGGTGCAAGCGGAACACCGCGCGCGCTGCATCAAGGTGAATCCGATATGACTAGCCCCCAAGCCACCGTGCGGGCCCAAGACCCGCTGGTCCGCATTGAAGACCTGAAGGTCCACTTTCCCACGTCGCAAGCCCGTAACGCGCCGGTCGTGCGTGCCGTGGATGGCGTCAGCTTCGATGTGCCGCGCAACACCATCGTCGGCCTGGTCGGCGAATCAGGCTCGGGCAAGACCACGACGGGCCGCGCGTTGCTGCGCCTGTTCAAGCCCACCGCCGGCCGCCTGCTGTTTGACGGCACCGACATCACGCATCTGAACGAAAAGCAGATGCTGCCGTGGCGCCGCCGCATGCAGATTGTGTTCCAGGATCCGTACGCCAGCCTCAACCCCCGCATGACGGTGGCCGAGATCCTGGGTGAAGCGCTGGACACGCACAAGCTGGCGCAACATCGCCGCGCAGCGCGCATCGGCGAACTGCTGGAACGCGTGGGCCTGAACGCGGACCACAGCCGCCGCTACCCGCATGAATTCTCGGGCGGACAGCGCCAGCGCATCGGCATCGCACGCGCGCTGGCCGTTGAACCCGATTTCATCGTGGCGGACGAGCCGGTGTCGGCGCTGGACGTATCCGTGCAGGCGCAGGTGCTTAACCTGCTGCAAGACCTGCAACGCGACCTGGGCCTGACCATGCTGTTCGTGGCGCACGACCTGGCCGTGGTGGATTACCTGTGCGATGAAGTCGTCGTCATGTATCTGGGCCGCGTGATGGAACGCGGGCCGACCAGCGAGGTCTATGCACGGCCGCGCCACCCCTATACTCGCGCACTGCTGTCGGCCGCGCCCGTGCCGGATCCGCGCGCCCCGCTATCGCGTATTCTGCTCAAGGGCGATATCCCCAGCCCGGTCAATCCGCCGTCCGGCTGCGTGTTCCGCACGCGCTGCCCCCACGCGATCGACGCCTGCGCCACCATCGAGGCGCAAGCCGTCCAGGTGGGCGCGGGCCACTTCGTGGCCTGTTCGCGCCTGGACGCCCCCGAGCTGGCGGCCTAGCGCATTGCACGACCCGATCAGACCCAGGAAACCCCACATGGACATCATCCGCGACATCGTCTTCCAGATACGCAGTCGGCGGGACGCATTGAGCGTGACCGAACGCAAGGTGGCCGACGCCATTCTTGACGACATCATCTGGGGCGCCAGCGCCACCGTCGACCAGCTGGCCACCAAGGCCGGGGTCAGCATCGCCACGATTTCGCGCTTTGCGCGCACCGTGGGCTGCGACGACACGCGCGACCTGAAAATGAAATTGGCGCAGGCCAGCACGGTGGGCAGCCGCTTTCTGGACCCCAGCGCGCCGGCCGAGGAAAGCACCTTTTACGCACGCATCTACGCCGACATCGAAAGCACCTTGCGCGCGCATCTGCCCACGTTCACCGAACCGCTATTCGAACAGGCGGCATCCATTGTGGACGGCGCGCGGATGATCTACGTGTTCGGCATGGGCGGCGCCTCGGCCGTGCTGGCACAGGAAGTGCAGTCGCGGCTGGTGCGGCTGGGCTACCCCATCGCGGTGTACAGCGATGCCGTGCTGCTGCGCATGGTGGCCGCCACGCTTACCGAGCACGACGCCGTGCTGGTGTTGTCGGCGTCGGGCCTGACGCCGGAAATCCTTGGCGCGGCCCGCATCGTGAAGCAGTATCGCGCCCGCATCGTCGCCATCACCGACGCCACGTCCGAACTGGCCAAGCTGGCCGATGTGGTGCTGCCCATCCGCACGGACGAAACCGACTTCATCTACAAACCCTCGGCATCGCGCTACGCGATGATGCTGGCCATCGACTTGCTGTCCACCGAACTGGCCATGCTGAACCAAGAGGAAAACCGCGAACGCCTGCGCCGCATCAAGCTGGCGCTGGACGAACACCGTGGTGGCCCCAACCGCTTGCCGCTGGGCGATTGAACCTGGAACCCAAGATGTACGACACCCTTATCGGCAACGTCCGTATCCTGGACGGCACCGGCGGCCCCGAGTACCGCGCCAGCGTTGCGCTGGCCGACGGCCGCATCGCAGCCATCGGCGCCTTGCCGGGCGCGCAGGCACGCCAGATCATCGATGGCACCGACCTGGCGCTGGCGCCCGGGTTCATCGACGTGCACACGCACGACGACACCAACGTGATCCGCACTCCGGGCATGTTGCCCAAGCTGTCGCAGGGCGTGACCACCGTGGTGGTGGGCAACTGCGGCATCAGCGCCTCGCCCGTGTCGCTGCGCGCCGACCCGCCGGATCCGATGAACCTGCTGGGTGGCCGTGAAGACTTCAACTACCCCTCGTTCAGCGACTACACGCGCGCCATCGAAGCGGCGCGTCCCGCCGTGAACGTGGCCGCGCTGGTCGGCCATACCGCCCTGCGCAGCAACCACATGGACCGCCTGGACCGCGTCGCCACGCGCGACGAAGTGCTGGCCATGCGCGAACAGCTGCGCGATGCGCTGGCGCACGGCGCCATCGGCCTGAGCACCGGCCTGGCCTATGCGTCCGCCATTGAAGCCGACACCGCTGAAGTCAAACTGCTGGCAGAAGCCCTGGATGAATTCGGCGCGCTGTACACCACGCACCTGCGTTCCGAGTTCGCCGCCATTCTGGATGCCATGCAGGAAGCTTTCGACATTGCCGGGCACGCGCGCGTGCCGGTGGTGGTGTCGCACCTGAAATGCGCGGGCGCGGGCAATTGGGGCCGCACGAAGGAAGTGCTGTTCGCGTTGGAAAACGCAGGCCGCATGCAGCATGTGGGCTGCGATTGCTATCCGTATTCGGCCAGCTCGTCCACGCTGGATTTGAAGCAGGTGACCGACGAATTCGATATCGACATCACGTGGTCGGTGCCGCATCCCGAGCAGGCGCGGCGCAAGCTGGCCGACGTGGCGGCGGACTGGGGCGTGTCCTTGCTGGACGCCGCGCGCCGCCTGCAACCGGCCGGCGCCGTGTATCACAACATGCACGAGGACGACGTGCGCCGCGTGCTGTCGCATCCATTGACGATGGTGGGGTCCGACGGCTTGCCCAATGACCCGATGCCGCACCCGCGCCTGTGGGGCGCGTTTCCGCGCGTTCTGGGTCACTACAGCCGCGACGTGGGCTTGCTGCCGCTGATCCAGGCCGTGCACAAGATGACCGGTCTTTCCGCCGCCCGCTTCGGCCTGGCCGATCGCGGCCTGGTGCGCGAGGGCTATCACGCCGACCTGGTGCTGTTCAATCCCGATACCGTCATCGACCGCGCCACCTTCGCCGAGCCGGTGCAAACGGCCGCTGGCATCGAGGCCGTGTGGGTCAACGGCGCGCTGTCCTACCGGCACGGCCAGGCCACCGGCGAACGCGCGGGCCGCTGGCTGCCCCGCAATGGCGATTTGCGCGCCAGCTTCGCGGCGGCCTCGCCCTATTCGGCCTTGGCCTGAATTTCCTTGCCCGAATCATCCTTGCCCACTACGAATTAAGGAGCACCTCCATGAGCAACACTCCCACCCCCGATCAAAACGGCATCACCCGCTACGGCGCCGGTGGCGGCACCGGCCAGGGCGGTTCGCACATGCCGTTCGCGCGCGCGGTCGCCGCCGACGGCTGGCTGCACGTATCCGGCCAGGTGCCGATGGAAAACGGGGAAGTGATTGAGGGCGGCACGGTGGCGCAATGCCACAAGGCCATCCAGCAATTGCTGGCCATCTTGAAGGAAGCGGGCTACGGCCCCGAACACGTCGTGCGCTGCGGTGTATGGCTGGACGACGCGCGCGATTTCCCGTCGTTCAACAAGGTGTTCAAGGAATACTTCGGCGAAAATCCGCCCGCCCGCGCCTGCGTGCAGTCCAGCCTGATGGTGGACGCCAAGGTGGAAATCGATTGCGTGGCGTACAAGCGCCCTTGATGCGGTGAATCGCCGGCCACGCGCCTGCCGGCGCGCGGCGCGGCCTTACATCTTGACGATGTCCACGCCCTTGGGCGCGGTGAACTGGAATTCCTTGGCGGGCAGGCTGGGGTTGGCGGCAATGGACGACAGGTCCACGCGCGTCGTCTGGCCAAACGAATCCAGCAGCTCGACCCGCACGGGCAGGTTGTCTTTCATGCCGATGTCCACGCGCGAAAAGCCCGCATCCGCCGTGCGCGGCTTGGCGCGCAGCCAGTCCACGCCGTCCTTGGACGGCAAGGCCGACACATCAAACGACTGTTCCAGCGAACCCGATCCGAACAGGATCGCGGCCGGCGACGTGCCGATGGCGGCGTCCACCTTGCGTTCGGTAACCTGCGCCAGGTCGGGGTCAAACTGGAACAGCACGCGCCCGTCGGACACCACCAGCTGCTCATAGGGCTTTTGCACCGCCCACTTGAACTTGCCCGGGCGCTGGAATGAAAACACGCCGGTCTGGGCAGGCTGCGTGCGGCCCTGGTTGTTCACGGTGTATTGCGAGAACGAACCGGTGGCCGAGGTGACCGTGGCCACGAACGACTTCAACTGCTCTTGCGCGCTGGCGGCGAACGTCAGCGCGGGCGCCAGGCTCAGGGCGGCGACAACGGCCAGGCGGTGAAACGTCTTCATCAGGCTTCCTCTCGGGCGGCGGCAGCGGCGGGGACCAGGATCTCGCGATTGCCATTGGACTGCATCGCCGACACCATACCCGATTGCTCCATCTGCTCCAGTAACCGGGCCGCGCGGTTGTAACCGATACGCAGGTGGCGCTGCACCAGCGAAATCGACGCGCGGCGATGCTTGAGCACCACTTCGCAGGCCTGGTCGTACATCGGGTCGGATTCCGCGTCGCCACCGATGCCGGTGACGCTGCTGGCGCCTTCGCCGTTATCGCCCTCGACGCCGCCTTCCAGCAGGCCTTCGATGTAGTTGGGCTCGCCTTGTGCCTTCAGGCTTTCCACCACGCGGTGCACTTCATCGTCGCTGCAGAACGCGCCGTGCACGCGCACGGGCAAGCCGGTGCCCGGCGGCATGTAAAGCATGTCGCCCTGGCCCAGCAGGGTTTCGGCGCCCATCTGGTCAAGAATCGTGCGGGAATCGATCTTGGACGACACCTGGAACGCGATGCGCGTCGGGATGTTGGCCTTGATCAGGCCGGTGATGACGTCCACGCTGGGGCGCTGCGTGGCCAGGATCAGGTGGATACCGGCAGCGCGCGCCTTTTGCGCCAGGCGGGCGATCAGTTCTTCGATCTTCTTGCCCACCACCATCATCAGGTCAGCCAATTCGTCGATGACCACCACGATGGTGGGCAGCGGCGCTAGCGGCTCGGGCTGGTCGGGCGTCAGCGAGAACGGGTTCGGGATAGGTTCCTCGCGCTTGATGGCGTCGCGGATCTTGGTGTTGTAGCCCGCCAGGTTGCGCACGCCCATCTTGCTCATCAGGCGATAGCGCTTTTCCATTTCGCCCACGCACCAGTTCAGCGCGTTGGCGGCCTGGCGCATGTCGGTGACAACCGGCGCCAGCAGATGCGGAATACCTTCGTAGACGCTCATTTCAAGCATCTTCGGGTCAATCAGGATCAGGCGCGTGTGCGAAGCGTCGGCCTTGTACAGCAAGGACAGGATCATGGCGTTGATCCCCACCGACTTGCCCGACCCCGTGGTACCCGCCACCAGCAGGTGGGGCATCTTGGCCAGGTCGGCCACGACCGGGTTGCCGGCAATGTCCTTGCCCAGCGCCATCGTCACGACGGAATGGCTGGCGTGATAGGTCTGCGACCCCAGGATTTCCGATAGGCGGACCATCTGGCGGCGCGGGTTGGGCAATTCCAGGCCCATCAGGTTTTTGCCGGGTATGGTTTCCACCACCCGGATACTGACCAGGCTCAAGGCGCGCGCCAGGTCTTTGGCCAGGTTGACGATCTGGCTGCCCTTGACGCCGGTGGCGGGCTCGATTTCGTAGCGCGTAATGACCGGGCCGGCCTGCGCCGCCACCACGGTGACCGACACGCCGAAGTCGGCCAGCTTCTTTTCGATCAGACGCGAGGTGAATTCGATGGTTTCGGCCGACACCGTTTCCTGGTTGGTCAGCGGGGGGTCCAGCAGGCTGATCGCGGGCAGGTCGCCTTCGGCGCCGCCGGCGGGCGCGAAGAACAGCGACTGCTGCTTTTCCTTTTCGACCCGCTCGGACTTGGGCACCACGGTAATGGCGGGTTCGATCCGCACCGGCTGTTCGTGCACCAGTTTTTCCTGCTTGGCCACGACTTGCTCGGTACGCACGGCCTTGGCCACCTGGCCGACCTTGCGGTCTTCGCGAGCGGCGTAGGAATTACGGACGCGGCGCACCAGGCCTTCCAGCCAGGAGCCCACGCGTTCGGCCACCGCCAACCACGAAAAAGAGAAAAACAGGCTCAGGCCGATGGCCAGCATGACCAAAAAGGCCAGCGTGCTGCCCGTAAAACCGATGCTGCGGCTGATCAAGTCGGCCAGCGTGTGGCCGATGACGCCGCCGGCGCCGCTGGCCGTTTCGGACGCGCCGGGCAGGTGCGTGCCCCGGCTGGACAGGCGCAGGGCTTCCATGCCCAGCGACCCCACCAGCAGCAGGAAGAAGCCGATGCCCTCTTCCCAATGGACGCGCGGCAGCACTTCCGGTTGCTTACTGTTAGTTACCTTAAGCTGGCTGGCCAGGCGCCGGTAGCCGGCGCGAACCCGGTGCAGCAGCAGAATTACCCACCACCAGGCGGAAAAACCGAACAGGTAGAGCAGGATGTCGGCCAGGTAGGCGCCCAGGCGGCCGCCGTGGTTGCGCACCACGTCGCCTGGCACCGAGTGCGACCAGCCAGGGTCGGACGCGCTCCAGGTGGCCAGCACCAGAGTCAGCCAGGCCGCCAGGGCGGCAAATAGGATCCAGCGGGCTTCACGCAGCAACGCGGAGATACGCGTTTGTAGCGGCGAAGGCCCGTTGCGGGTGTTGCGCGAGGCGCGCGGGGAAGCAGTCGAGATACGCGGCATGCGGCTCATTATAATTGGGCGTTAACCTAAAGATACCCGCCCATGTCCACGCCCACGCACGCTAAAGTTTTGATACTCGGTTCCGGCCCCGCCGGTTACACGGCGGCCGTCTATGCGGCACGCGCCAACCTGAGCCCCGTCCTGGTGACCGGCCTGGCCCAAGGCGGCCAGTTGATGACCACCACGGACGTCGATAACTGGCCCGCCGACGCGGATGGCGTCCAAGGTCCGGACCTGATGCAGCGCTTCCAGAAGCACGCCGAACGCTTCAACACCGAAATGCTGTTTGACCACATCGCCAAGGTCGACCTGTCCAAGCGCCCGTTCACGCTGACCGGCGACACAGGCAAGATCTACACCTGCGACGCCCTCATCATCGCCACTGGCGCATCGGCCAAATACCTGGGCCTGCCCTCTGAAGAGGCCTTCATGGGCCGCGGCGTGTCGGGCTGCGCCACCTGCGACGGTTTCTTCTACCGCAACCAGGACGTGGTCGTGGTCGGCGGCGGCAACACCGCCGTGGAAGAAGCCCTGTACCTGTCCAACATCTGCCGCAAGGTCACCCTGATCCATCGCCGCGACAAGTTCCGCGCCGAGCCCATCCTGGTGGACAAGCTGATGTCCAAGGTCGAGAACGGCAACATGGAACTGAAGCTGTTCCATACGCTGGAAGAAGTGCTGGGCGACAACAGCGGTGTAACTGGCGTGCGCGTACGCCACGTGGACACCGGCGTCACGGAAGACATGCCGGCAACCGGCGCCTTCATCGCCATCGGCCACCAGCCCAACACGGAAATCTTCCAGGGCCAGCTGGAAATGAAGGACGGCTACATCGTCACCAAGAGCGGCTTGTCCGGCATGGCCACGATGACGTCCGTGCCCGGCGTGTTCGCCGCCGGCGACGTGCAAGACCACGTCTATCGCCAAGCCATCACCAGCGCCGGCACGGGCTGCATGGCCGCGCTGGACGCCCAACGGTGGTTGGAGAATGCGGGGCAGTAAGGTCGGCCTGGCCGACCTGAAACGCCTGAAGAAAGACCTGCAAACCGAGCGCGAACGCGAAGCGCTTGCCAAGCGGGTTGCCGCCATCAAGAAGCCTGAAACCGCCCCCATGGATGACATGGCGGCGTTTCAGCGCACGATGAAGTCCGTCACGCCGATCAAGC
The DNA here is from genome assembly GCF_001005835.2 of Achromobacter sp. LC458. Classification (NCBI taxonomy): domain Bacteria; kingdom Pseudomonadati; phylum Pseudomonadota; class Betaproteobacteria; order Burkholderiales; family Alcaligenaceae; genus Achromobacter; species Achromobacter sp. LC458. Next base: position 30,026 of record NZ_LBHW02000038.1, on the reverse strand, counting down.
AGGACGCCCGGGTTGAACACAAACCCGTGGCGGAACCTGCCCCGGCGTTGCGGCGGGCCAACGCGCTGGGCGAAACGCCGTCGCGCGCCGATGTGGGCGTATCCGATGGTGGCGAAATTACGCACCTGTTGTCCGAAGGCGGCACCGCCTTTGTGCGTGGTGACGCGGCGCCGGACACCGCGCGCAACCTGCGGCGCGGCCAATGGCGCGCGGGCGCTGAACTGGATCTGCACGGCCTGCGCGTCGAACAGGCGCGCCACGCGCTGCTGTCGTTTCTGGACGAATGCCAGGACCATGGCATCCGCTGCGTGCGCATCGTGCACGGCAAAGGCTACGGATCCGAAGGGCTGGAGCCCGTGCTGAAAGACAAGGCGCGGACCTGGCTGGTGCAAAAGAACGAAGTGCTGGCTTTTTCCGAGGCTCCCGAACGCGAAGGCGGCGCCGGTGCGCTGCTGGTGCTGCTGCGGCAATCCGAAGGGTCGCGCAAATGAAATGGCTGTACCTGGGCGTGGCGATCATCGCCGAGATCTTCGCCACCAGCGCGCTAAAGGGTTCCGAAGGATTCACCCGTCTGGTGCCGTCGCTGATCACCGTGTGCGGCTACCTGATTTCGTTCTACTTCCTGTCTCTGACGCTGCGCGAGATCCCGGTGGGCATTGCCTATGCCATCTGGTCCGGCGTGGGCATCGTGCTGATCTCCATCGTGGGCGCGGTGCTGTTCAAGCAGCACCTGGACACGCCCGCGCTGGTTGGCATCGGCCTGATCATCGCCGGCGTGGTGGTGATGAACGTATTTTCGAAGTCGGTATCCCATTGACCGCGCCTGCCGCGGAGGGTGCAGCCGCTGTATGTGACGCGGAATTGTCCGGCGCGGCCTGCTGGCGCGTGGCCGGAATGCCGCTCTGGCGCCAATGGTTTGCGTGGCTGTGCTTTGTCAGCCTGGCCTGCGTGGGCGGGCTCTGGAGCGCCAACGCCATGGCGCAGGACTTCAACCGCGCCGCCGAACTCGTCCGCTACCGCGCCTGGTTCCAGGCATTCACCCACGATCTTGATGCGCTTGCCGCCACGCGCGGCCCGCTGACCGAGGCGCAGCTGGATGAACGTTTTGCGCGCTCCGTCGTGCCCGGTTCGCGCGCCGCCAGCTTCCTGCGCCAAACCTTCACGCGACGCGGCGACGACGGCTTGTACTATCCGCAAGCCGGGTCGCGCGCGGTGTTCACGGGCGTGCTGGCCAGCGCCATCCCGGCCGGCCAGGGCGGCGTCTACCCCGAGACCACGCCCGCCGTCGATGTCGGCGATTTGACCGTCTGGTACCTGCACGTGGACGTCGGCGACATGGCCAATACCTACCTGCTGTCACCCGAGCATTTCAAGCCCTACCGGCTACCCCCGCCCGGCAAGCTGGAACGCGACGCCTACCCTTTCCTGCTGATGGACACGCGCGACCAAGCGTTGCGCCTGGGCGGCATCAGCAGCGAACTCTGGGGCCTGATCGTCTACCTGCACAATGCCGCCTATTGATCGCACCTTGCGCCTGCTGCTGCTGACCGGGCTGTCGTGCGCGTCCACGTGGGCGCACGCGCTGTGCCAGCCCATGGCCGCATCGGCCCAGCGCGAGACGGTGGTGGCCCAGGTACGGCTGGACGAAACCGCCACTTTGCTGGCGTTGGACGGCTCGCGCATCAAGACCTGGGAACCGCCCGTTGCGGTGCAAACGGGCACACGCGCCACGCCCGTCATCTGGGCCGAGCAGGTGGACTGGTCGGTGTATGTGACCGACCCGATGGCGAACGCCTCCCCCGCGTCTGGGGCCGCGTCTCCCGCCCCCATCAACGCGGGGTCCAAGGCCGACCCCATCGCCAACGCCACGCTCGGCCCCACCGTGCTGCGGTTCGAGCGCGGCCCCGACGGCGTCCGCCACCTGTGCGGCATCGCCCAATTCGACCCCGGCACCCTCCAGGCAGCGCAAGCCGCCGGGCGGCCCGGGCTGCCCAAGCCCGACTACGAAACCCGCTTTCAATACGACAGCGCCGGCCGGCTTGCGGGCTACGAAATGCGTTCTCGGAATGCGCAGGGCAAGCCCAACCCCTCGGCCTATTTCTGTCTGCGCTATGACAGCAACGGATGGCTGGCGGAACATGGCGCCAGCGCTTGCAGCGACCCGTCTCGGCCGCTGATGCGCTATGTACACGATGCCGCCGGTCGGCTGCTGCGCACGATTTCGTATGTGGAGAACCAGGGCGATGCCCAGGAAGTCACCCAGTTCGATCAGCAAGGCCACCCCGCCCAGCGCTATCGTCGCCAACGGCTGGACTGGCACAACGAAAAGTTGATGCTGGGGCTGCCCTATCAGGAACGCCCGTCCGAATTTGCCGTCTTGGTGTTGCCCGGCGCAAACTGGGCGGCGCCGGCCATGGAGTCGTATCACTACGACTGGGCCATCGTGCAGCCCAAGGGCGATGACGGCGACGTCTACGGCGCCAGGCGCGATCCGTCGTCCATCCTGGCGCAGGGCAATAGCGGCCCGGACGGCCAATTCACCCTTAGCGTGGCGCAGCGCCGCCAAGTCTGGGAAGCGGCAGGGAAAAACCCCGGCGGCGTGCACTGGCTGTGGGCGCCGGGCCAGGTCTACACGCTATTGCAGACGCTGCCCCCAGGCGTGTGGGAAGCGTGCACCAACGCCGACAACCGGCAGGCGAATGCCTGCGGTGCCCCCTAGGAATTGTTGGTGGGCGGCAGCGAATCGCCGGGATGGCGCGCGCCCGGATGCCGCACATAATCCACCAACGCCAAGGTGGCACGGTCCGGCGGCGGGGTCAGCAGCGACACCACGATGATCGTCAGGAAGGCCACCGGCGCGCCGAACACGCCAGCGGCAATCGGCTGGATGCCCCACCACAGGTCCACCGGCTGCGTGCGTGAAATGCCCAGCACCCATTCGCGCAACCACGGATGCGTATGCGTCATGTAGGCAAAGGTAACCAGCAGCCCGGCCGCCATGCCCAAGGTAGCGCCCCATTTGTTGGCGCGGCGCCAGAACACGCCCATGACCAGGGCAGGATAGAACGACGAGGCCGCGAACGAGAACGCCGCCGACACCATGAACAGAATGTCGGCAGGCTTGCGCGCGGCGACCCAGGCCGCGCCAAACGCCACCACCAGCAACAGTATCTTGGACACCATTACCCGGCGCGCCGCCGACATGCGCGGCGACACCATCCGGTACCACATGTCGTGCGACAAGGAATTGGACAGCGTCAGCAGCAGGCCGTCGGCCGTGGACAAGGCGGCGGCAAGCCCGCCGGCCGCCACCAGGCCCGAAATCACATAAGGCAAGCCGCCGATCTCGGGCATCGCCAGCACCACCACGTCTGCCCCCATGCTGATCTCGCTTAGCTGCACGACGCCATCGCGATTGATGTCGGTCACGTCAAGCAGGTTGCTGTCGACCGCGCTCCAGGCATGCACCCAATTGGGCAGGCTGAGAAAGTTCGACCCCACCACCTGCGTATAGACCTCGTACTTGACCAGCAGCGCCAGCGCGGGCGCCATGAAGTACAGCAGCAGGATGAACAGCAGTGACCAGAACACCGATTTGCGCGCCTCGATCACCGAGGGCGTGGTGTATGAACGCATCAGGATGTGCGGCATGCCCGCCGTGCCCAGCATCAGGCACAAGACCAGCGCCAGGAAGTTGACGCGCATGTTGCGCTGTTCTTCGGGGTCTTTGGCGGGAAAGGGTTCCGCGTGAGGGGTGGCCGGGGCGGCCCGCGCCTCGAACGTGGCGCGCGCCTGCGACCACGCCACCCGCGCGTCTTCCACGCTGGCGGGGTAGGCGGCCAGCTCGCGCTCGGCCGAACGAATCTCGACCATCGGCGCGTCCGACGCGTTCAACTGCGCCAGGCGACTACGCAGCTTGTCCTTTTCCAACGCCCACGAATCAGGCAGTGCCTGTACGCGCGACGCCATTTCATCGGCATGCTGCTGCCACAGCCGCCGCACCTCGATTTCGGAAGGATCGTTTTGCAGATAGATTTCTTTTTCGGTCACCTGCTGCAAGACCACGCCGGCCGACAATTGCGGCACCGGCATGTTCGTATGCTTGACCGACAGCCACACCACCGGCACCAGGTAGGCGATGACCAGGATGATGTACTGCCCCACCTGCGTCCACGTTACGGCGCGCATGCCGCCCAGGAACGAACACACCAGCATGCCGCCCAGCGCCACGAAGATGCCCAGCTCGAACGAAATACCCGTCATGCGCGTGGTGATGATGCCCACGCCGTAGATCTGCGCGACCAGGTAGGTGAACGAACAGAGAATGGCGCAGGCCACGCCCGCGAGCCGGGGCATGTTGCCGCCGTAGCGCGCGCCCATGAAGTCGGGAATGGTGTATTGGCCAAAGCGCCGTAGGTAAGGCGCCAGCAACATGGCGACCAGCACGTAGCCGCCCGTCCAGCCCATGATGTAGGCCAGCCCGCCGTAGCCGGTCAGGTACAGGGTGCCCGCCACGCCGATGAACGATGCCACCGACATCCAGTCGGCCGCCGTGGCCATGCCGTTATAGATAGCGGGCACGCGTCGGCCCGCCACGTAGTATTCGACCTGATCCGACGTGCGGCAGACGATGCCGATACCGGCATACAGGCTGACCGTGACCAGCAGGAAAACGTAGCCGATCCAGTTGCGCGGCATCCCCAGGACCTCGGCCAGCGCCATCAGCAGGATCATCAGGGCAAAGCCGGCCGTGTACAGCACGTAGATACGGCGTAGCCGGATCTTGAATTCCTGTGGGGTATCTCCGCTGAACGGCATCAGCGGCCCCCGCCGGCGCGATCGCCGTTGCCGGGGGTGTTGCCGTTGCCGTTGCCGTTGCCGTTGCCGCCCGCAGGGGTCCCCACTTCAGCGCCCCCTCCACCGCCCGCATCGAGCGCCGCCTCGGCGGCTTCGTCGGCGCGGTTCATGACCCGCGCGTAGACGCCCACGATGATCAGATATGCCAACGGCGCGCCATAGGCCGCCATCCAGAACGCGAAGGGCCATCCGATGAAATCAAAGCTCAGGCTGCGCGCGAAGAATGCGGGCACGAACGTCAGTGCCGCCCAGACCACAAGCAGCAACAGAATCAGCCGCAGATTGCGGCGCCAATAGGGGGTGGTGATAGGCGGGGAAAGAGATGCGCGGGATTTCGGCATAGCTAGGATGTTTTCAGACCCTATCTGGATAGCGCGAAACGCTGCGTCTGAAAAGCCCTTGCGGATGAAATCCAGGCTTTTTATGCGACAACGGCTGGCACTCTTTGGTGCCAGCCGTTGTGCGTTTTGCTTTTTTTGAGTACTGCTTTACTTTTTTTATGTACCGGTGCCGCCGGTATTTGCCCATGCAGGGCTTTGTCTCCTCACCTGCATGGGAAGAGATTCTGCACCAAGTGCGGGAATGCCACACTAGGGGAATGCCCTAAGACGGAGCATTCATTTACATATTCCTCGCACCACAACGGTGCCATTTGACCGGAAAGTTCTAAATATTGGGATTTTTTGTCAAAAAAGCCGGAATTGAGCCGAATTCAGGAATCTGGCGCGTCCCGCAATATGACGGCCGCCACCGCGCCATGCCCGGAATCGGGCGCGCCGGTCCGGCCCATCAGCCCCCTGGTCCGCCCCGGACGCCGCGCCATTTTTATTTCTTGTTTACACCCGCCCGCCCAACCTATATCCCGTTTTTACCCCCCGCTCCGTAACCTGCCGGTGTCCTGATTGGTCACCTGGCCTGCCCCGGCGCGCATCCGCCTTTGCCGCGCAGGCCCGTCGTTCGAAGGGAGCGCTGCTCCCGGGAGGAAAAACGTGGATGCCATCTATATCGCCGCCTTCGCCGTCATGGCCGGCGCGACGCTAGCCCTGCTGCAATTTTGCGCAGCCCTGTCCGGGGGAGAGCCGTCATGAACTGGCTTTACTGGCTTAGCGGCCTGACCGCGGCCGTGCTGTTCGTCTACCTGTTGGTGGCGCTGTTCAAACCGGAGAAATTCTGATGACCGCCGAATTCGTCGGATTGCTGGCCTTGTACCTGGCAATCCTGCTTGCGATCGCGCCGCTGCTCGGGCGCTACATCCGCGTCGCCATGGAAAACGGGCAATCCAGGCTGACCGCCTGGGGCCGCCCGCTGGAGCGCGGCATCTACCGGCTTGCGGGCATTGACCCGCAGGCCGAAATGGGTTGGAAGCGCTACGCCGTGGCCGTGCTGGTGTTCAACATGGTCGGCATCGCGGTCGTCTATGGCTTGCAGCGCTTGCAAGGCATGCTGCCGCTGAACCCTGCCAACATGGGCGCCGTCAGCCCGGATTCCGCGCTGAACACCGCGATCAGTTTTGTCAGCAACACCAACTGGCAAGGCTATGGCGGTGAATCCACCATGAGCTACCTGACGCAGATGCTGGCGCTGACGGTGCAGAACTTTGTCTCGGCCGCCACCGGCATCGCCGTGCTGTTTGCGTTGATACGCGGCCTGTCGCGCCACTGTTCGGCCACGGTGGGCAACTTCTGGGCGGACATGGTTCGCTGCACGATGTACGTGCTGCTGCCGCTGTCGTTCGTGCTGGCGCTGTTGCTGGTCAGCCAGGGCGTCATCCAGAACTTCAGCCCGTATCAAGACGTGCAGACGGTGCAGGCCCTGCACTACGAACAGCCGCGCGTGGGCGCCGACGGCCAGCCGGTGCTGGACGCGTCCGGCCAGGCCGTGACCGACCCGGCCGTCACCTCGACACAAACGTTGGCGATGGGCCCCGTGGCCTCGCAGGAAGCCATCAAGCTGCTGGGCACCAACGGCGGCGGCTTCTTCAATGCCAATTCCGCGCACCCGTTCGAGAACCCCACGCCGCTGGCGAACTTCATGCAGATGCTGGCCATCTTGATGATTCCCGCCGCGCTGTGCTTCACCTTTGGCGAAATGGTGGGCAGCCGCCGGCAGGGCATCGCCATCCTGGCCGCGATGACGGTGCTGTTTGCCGCGTTTGCGCTGACCACCGCCTACTTCGAACAGCAGCCCAACCCCATGGCGGCGCAAGCCGGCGCGGACAGCGCCATGACGGCCCTGGCGCCGGGCGGCAACATGGAAGGCAAGGAATCGCGCTTCGGCATCGCGGCCACGTCGCTCTTTGCCATCATCACCACGGCGGCATCGTGCGGCGCGGTGAACGGCATGCACGATTCGTTCAGCGCCATGGGCGGCCTGCCGCCGATGTTGCAGATGCAGTTGGGCGAAGTGGTCTACGGCGGTGTGGGCTCCGGGCTGTACGGCATGTTGGCCTTCGCCGTGCTGGCGGTGTTCATCGCCGGCTTGATGATCGGACGCACGCCCGAATACCTGGGCAAGAAGATCGAAGCCTACGACATGAAGATGGTGTCCATCATCATCCTTGTCACCCCCTTGCTGGTGCTGGGCGGCACCGCGCTGGCCGTGTCGGTATCGGCGGGCCAGGCGGGCGTGCTCAATCCGGGCATCCACGGTTTTTCGGAAATCCTGTACGCACTGTCATCGGCCGCCAATAACAACGGCAGCGCGTTTGCCGGGCTATCGGCCAACACGCCTTTCTACAACGTCCTGCTGGGCATCGCGATGTGGTTTGGCCGCTTTGCCGTGATCGTGGCGGTGCTGGCCATGGCCGGCTCGCTGGCGGCCAAGCGGCGCCTGCCCGCCGGCCCCGGCAGCATGCCCACCACCGGCCCGCTTTTCGTCGTGCTGCTGATCGGCGCGGTGCTGCTGGTGGGCGCGCTGACGTATGTGCCCGCGCTGGCCCTGGGGCCGGTCGCTGAACACCTGCAACCTTGAATGCAACAGGCTAGGAAACAACATGGCCAAGATTGAAATGCAAACCTCAAGCGCAGGCGGCGGCGCCGCCCGCGCACCCGACGTCACCCCCCAAGAGCGCCCTTTCGGCATGTGGTCCCGATCGCTGGTCGCGCCCGCGCTGCTGGACAGCCTGGGCAAGTTGTCGCCCGCCGCGCAATTGAAAAACCCCGTCATGTTCGTCGTGTACGTGGGCAGCATCCTGACCACCGTGCTGTGGGTCATGGCCCTGCGCGGCCAGGCCGAAGCGCCCGCCGGCTTCATCCTGGCCATCGCCGTATGGCTGTGGTTCACAGTGTTGTTCGCCAACTTCGCCGAGGCCCTGGCTGAAGGCCGCGGCAAGCAGCAGGCGGCGACGCTGCGCGGCTTGCGCACCACCATCAACGCGCGCCTGCTCAAGAACTTTCACGATGCCGACGCCCGCGACGCACATCCCGATCAATGGCGCGGCCAGGCCGTCAGCCAGGCTTCGGGCCTGCTGCGCCGGGACGACGTGGTGCTGATCGAAGCGGGTGAAACCATTCCCGGCGACGGGCAGGTCATCGCGGGCGTGGCCTCGGTGGACGAAAGCGCCATCACCGGCGAGTCGGCGCCCGTCATCCGTGAATCGGGTGGCGATTTTTCTTCCGTCACCGGCGGCACGCGCGTGCTGTCCGACTGGATCTTCGTGCGCATCGCGGCCGACCCCGGCGAGAGCTTCCTGGACCGCATGATCTCCATGGTGGAAGGCGCCAAGCGCCAGAAGACGCCCAACGAACTGGCGCTGACCATCCTGCTGGTCGGCCTGACGGTGGTGTTCCTGCTGGTGGTCGTGACGCTGATGCCCTTCTCCATCTACGCCGTCAGCGCGGCGGGCGGCGGTGCGGCGGTGACCGTGACCGTGCTGGTGGCGCTGCTGGTATGCCTGATACCGACCACCATCGGCGGCCTGCTGTCGGCCATCGGCGTGGCGGGCATGAGCCGCATGATGAGCGCCAACGTCATCGCGACCTCGGGCCGCGCGGTTGAAGCGGCGGGCGATGTCGATGTACTGCTGCTGGACAAGACGGGCACCATCACCTTCGGCAACCGCCAGGCGTCCACCTTCCTGCCCGCCCCGGGCGTGTCGGTCCGCGAATTGGCGGACGCGGCACGGCTGGCTTCGCTGGCCGATGAAACGCCCGAAGGGCGCAGCATCGTGGCGCTGGCCGACAAGACCACGCACGCCCCCGCCACGCGTGTGGAAGACGCGGAGTTCGTCCCGTTCACCGCGCAATCGCGCATGAGCGGCGTGAACCTGGGCGAACGCATGATCCGCAAGGGCGCGATAGACGCCGTACAGTCCTGGCTCAAAGCGCTGGACGCCAACGTGCCCGACGCCGTGTTGCATCAAGCCGAAGACGTAGCCCGGCGCGGCAGCACGCCGCTGCTGGTCAGCGACGGCAATCGCGCGCTGGGCGTGGTCGAGCTGAAAGACATCGTCAAGCCGGGCATCCAGTCGCGCTTTGCCGAACTGCGCCGCATGGGCATCAAGACGGTAATGATCACCGGCGACAACAAGCTGACCGCCGCGTCCATCGCCGCCGAAGCCGGGGTGGACGACTTCCTGGCCGAAGCCACGCCCGAGGCCAAGCTGAAGCTGATCCGCGCCTATCAAGCCGAAGGCCGGCTGGTGGCGATGACGGGCGACGGCACCAACGACGCGCCCGCGCTGGCGCAAGCCGACGTGGCCGTGGCGATGAACTCGGGCACCCAGGCCGCCAAGGAAGCGGGCAACATGGTGGACCTGGATTCCAACCCCACCAAGCTGATCGAGATCGTTGAAATCGGCAAACAGATGCTGATGACGCGCGGAGCCTTGACCACGTTCAGCGTGGCCAACGACGTAGCCAAGTACTTCGCCATCATTCCGGCCGCCTTCGCCACCGTGTATCCGCAGTTGAACGTGCTGAACATCATGCAGCTGGCCACGCCAGCCTCGGCCATCTTGTCGGCCGTGATTTTCAACGCGCTGATCATCGTGGTGCTGATTCCGCTGGCTCTCAAGGGCGTGCGCTATCGGCCGCTGGGCGCCTCGGTGCTGCTGCGCCGCAACCTGCTGATCTACGGCCTGGGCGGCCTGCTGGTGCCATTCGTCGGCGTCAAGCTGGTCGACATGGTGCTGGCCGCGCTGGGGTGGGCCTGACGCCCGCGCCGGCCTGGCGCGGCCCGGCCTGGCGTGGCCTGGCGTGGCCCGGCCCGGCCCGCAACATAAGCACGTAGCCCACGTCTGTCATGCCGCCGACATAACCCGCCCCCAGTCACTCCCGGCCCCCGGCGCGCGCCTCGCGCCCGCCGGTGAGCCCGCCCAGAGCCTGCCTCATTCAAGGAATTCATCATGCAAGCCACAACTTCCCCAAACGCAGCCGCCACTGCCCCCACCCCGGCCCGCCAAGGCGGCATCCTGCGCCCCGCGCTGGTCGTCTTTGCCGCGCTGTCGCTCGTGACCGGCCTGGCCTACCCCTTCCTGACGCGCGGCGTGGCCGCCGTAGTGTTCCCGCACGAGGCGGCCGGCTCGCTCATCACGCAGGGCGACAAGGTCGTCGGGTCGGCGCTGATCGGCCAGGCGTTCAGCGAACCGCGGTACTTCTGGAGCCGGCCGTCGGCCACCGCGCCCATGCCGTACAACGGCGCGGCCTCCGGCGGGTCCAACCTGGGCCCGCGCAACCCCGCGCTGGCACAAGCCATCCAGGAACGCATCGCGGCCTTGAAAGCGGCCGATCCGGACAACCCCACGCCGGTGCCGGTGGACCTGATCACCGCGTCCGGCAGCGGCCTGGACCCGCACATCAGCCCGGCCGCCGCCAACTATCAGGCCGCGCGGGTGGCGCGCCTCCGCCATCTGCCGCGCGCTCAAGTGGATGCGTTGATTCAGGCGCACACCGAAAAACCCTGGATCGGCGTGCTGGGTGACCCGACCGTCAATGTGTTGACCTTGAACCTGGCGCTGGATGCATTGCGCCCTGCGCCATGACGGCGCGGCGTATAGTAGCGCCAGCCTTTTCCACCCCACACTTTGCGCTTCATGGCTGACATTGCTGGCGAGCGTCCCGATCCCGACGCGCTCTTGAAAACGCTGGACGACGCCGCGCGCCAGGCGGTGCGCGGCAAGCTTCGCGTGTACTTCGGCGCATCGGCCGGCGTGGGCAAGACCTACGCCATGCTGGTGGCCGCCCGCGCGCAAGCCGAGCAAGGCGTGCACGTGCTGGCCGGCATCGTCGAAACCCACGGCCGCCGCGAAACGGCAAGCCTGCTGGATGGCTTGGCAACGCTGCCCTTGAAAGATGTGGCGTACCGGGGCCACGTGCTGCGCGAATTCGACCTGGACGGCGCGCTGGCCGCCCGGCCCGCGCTGGTGCTGGTGGACGAGCTGGCGCATTCCAACGCGCCGGGCTCGCGCCACGCCAAGCGCTGGCAGGACATCCACGAATTGCTGGCCGCCGGCATCGACGTCTGGACCACGCTGAACGTGCAGCATCTGGACAGCCTGAACGAAGCGGTGGGCAGCATCACCGGCGTGCGCGTGTGGGAAACCGTGCCGGACGAGGTCTTCGACACCGCCGACGAGGTCATCCTGGTGGACCTGTCGGCCGACGAACTGCTGCGGCGCCTGAAAGAAGGCAAGGTCTATCTGCCCGAGCAGGCGCGCCACGCCACGCGCAATTTCTTTCGCAAGGGCAACCTGATCGCGCTGCGCGAACTGGCCTTGCGCCGCACCGCCGACCACGTGGACGACGACGTGCAGGCCTATCGCCGCGACCGCGCCATTGATTCGGTGTGGCGCACGCGCGAAGCCGTGGTGGCCTGCATCGGCCCGGACGCGGACGCCGAATACGTGATCCGCAGCGCGCACCGCCTGAGCCAGCAATTGGACTGCGACCTGCACGTGGTCACCATCGACACGCCGCGCGCGGCGCCCACCCCCCAGGCCCAGCAAGACCGCATGCAGCGCAGCCTGGCGCTTGCCGACGGCCTGGGCGCGCGCACGGAAACGCTGCCCGGCGGCGACATGGTGGATGCCGTTGTGCGCTACGTGCGTCGGCACAACATCACCAAGGCCGTCGTGGGGCGCACCCGCGCAAGCGGCCTGCAACGGCTGCGCGTGTCGCTATCCGCCTTGCTGTCGGCGGCGCTGGCGCCGGGCTGGCTGTGGCGCCGCCACAGCTTTGCCGACATGCTGGCCGCGGGCTGCCCCGAAATCGACATCATCCGGTTGGGTGCACCACCCCTGCCCGCCAGCGCGGCGCCAGGGCGCGACCCGCTGACGCTCGGGCACCGCGCACGCACGCAAGCCGATGACCGCAACACCGCGCCTTGGTCGGGCTATGCCTGGGCGCTGTGCTATTGCGCGGCCGCCACAGGCTTGTCGATGCTGGCGTTTCCGGCGCTGCACCAGACCAACATCGTCATGCTGTTCCTGCTGGCGGTAGTGGCCGTGGCGCTGCGTCACGGGCGAGGCCCGGCCGCGCTGGCGTCCGTGGTCAGCGTCGCGTTGTTCGACTTTTTCTTCGTGCAGCCGCTGGCATCCTTTGCCGTGTCGGACGTGCAGTACCTGCTGACGTTCGCCGTGCTGCTGGCCGTGGGCCTGCTGATCGGGCAGCTGACGGCCGGGCTGCGGCTACAGGCGCAGGTGTCGGTCAAGCGCGAAGCCGACGCGCGCAGCCTGTACGAATTCGCGCGCGAGCTGTCGTCGGCATTGTTGCCGGAACAGATCGTGGCGCTGGCCGGCGCATTCGTGCACGCCACCTTCGGCTCGCGCTGCGCGCTGTATATCCTGGGCCTGGACGACCGCCTGAAGCTGGCCTCGCCCGCCGCCGACGATATGCCGGCGCTGGAGTCCGCCTTGGCCCAATGGGTGTACGACCATGGCCAACCGGCCGGCGCGGGCACCGCCACGCTATCCAACAGCGACCTGCTGTACCTGCCCCTGAAAGCGCCGATGCGCACGCGCGGCGTGCTGGCCCTGGCCGCGCCGCGCCGCAGCCTGTTCACGCATCCCGACGCGCGCCGCCAGATCGAGGCCTACGCCACGCTGATCGCCATTGCGCTGGAGCGACTGCACTATGTCGAAGTCGCGCAGCAGGCACTGGTCAGCATGGAATCCGAACGGCTGCGCAATTCGCTGCTGGCGGCGGTGTCGCATGACCTGCGCACCCCGCTGACCAGCCTGGTCGGCATGACGGACACGCTGACGCGCCGGCCGGGCACGCTGCCGGACGATGTGCAGGACACCATTCGCGCCATGCGCGACCAGGCGCAGCGCATGCATGCGCTGGTGGTCAATCTGCTGGACATGGCGCGGCTGCAAAGCCATGACACGCCGCTGCGCCTGGAATGGCAGTCCATTGAAGAACTGGTGGGCGCGTCGCTGGCCGCCATGCGCGAGCCGCTTGCCGCGCACCACGTCACCGTTGCGCGCCTGTCCGACCTGCCGCTGGTGGAATGCGACGGCGTGCTGATCGAACGCGTGCTGTGCAACCTGCTTGAAAACGCCGCCAAGTACACGCCGCCCGGCAGCACCGTGCATATCCACGCGGCGGTGCACGATGACTCGCTGCGCGTGGCCGTCTGCGACAACGGCCCGGGCGTTACACCGGGCGCCGAACGCCGCATCTTCGAAAAATTCACGCGTGGCGACCGCGAATCCGCCACCCCCGGCGTGGGCCTGGGCCTGGCGGTATGCGAAGCCATCATCCTGGCCCACCACGGCCGTATCTGGGTGGAGCACACGCCGGGCCAGGCCCATGGCGCGCAGTTCGTCTTCAGCCTGCCGCTGGGCACCCCGCCCGACGTCCAGCCCGAATCCACTGAATCCCCCGATTCCCCCAATTCCCATTGAAAGCGCCTTTTGCATGTTCGACTACCAGCCTACCGTCCTGATCATTGAAGACGACGCCAACATCCGGCGCTTCGTACGCCAGGCCCTGGAAAGCGAGGGCTGCGCCGTGCACGAGGCCGACACGGTCAAGCGCGGCCTGATCGAGGCCGGCACGCGCCAGCCCGACGCCATCGTGCTGGACCTGGGGCTGCCCGACGAAGACGGCATGACGCTGATCCGCGAGTTGCGCGGCTGGACGCAGGTGCCGGTGCTGGTCCTATCGGCCCGCAGCGCCGAGCCGGACAAGGTGGCGGCGCTGGACGCGGGCGCCGACGATTACCTGACCAAGCCGTTCGGCGTCAGCGAACTTCTCGCGCGGCTGCGCGTGCTGTTGCGCCGCCATGCGCGGGCGGGCGCGGCCAGCGCCGCCGAGATCAGCTTTGGCGACGTGCGCGTCGACTTCTCGCGGCGCGTCGTCGAACGCGGCGGCCAGCACGTGCACCTGACCGCCATGGAATACCGACTGCTTGCCGCACTGCTGGCGCACCGGGGCAAGGTCATGACGCATCGAGAACTGCTGCGCGAGGTGTGGGGGCCGTCGCATATCGAAAGCAACCACTACCTGCGCATCTACATGGGGCACCTGCGGCAAAAGCTCGAAGCCGACCCCGCGCAGCCCGTGTTCCTGCTGACCGAGATCGGCGTGGGGTACCGCTTCGCGGGCTGAGCGGGGCAACGGATCGCGGTGACCGGGATGTAGTGAACGTGGATGTAATCAACGTGTCTGCGATCGCCGTGCCTGTGATCCACATTGACGCGATCTTTACGCGTGCCGCCCGTGTCTTGTCTCGCGCTTTATGCCGATCCTCCTATTGTTGCCATCCGTTCAACAGCAGGAGCATTCCATGTCCCGCAATTCCTTGGCCGCGCTGGCGCTGCTGACGCTGGCCGCCACCGCCCAAGCCAATGACGCCCCGGTCGCCACCGCCGCCCCCGACTTCACTTTGTCCGCAAACCTCGGCCTGACGAGCCAATACCGCTATCGCGGCCTGATGCAGTCGGACAACAAACCCGCCGTGCAAGGCGGCTTCGACCTTGCCCACCGCAGCGGCTTTTATCTGGGCAACTGGAATTCCAGCATCAGCTGGCTCGGCGACAGCAACCCCGACGTTTCCGCCCCCGTGGAAATGGATTTCTACGGCGGCTACAAGGGCAATGTGGCCGACGGCGTGCCCGTGGACCTGGGTGTCTTGCAGTACTACTACCCGGGCGATTTCCCGTCCGGCTACACCAGCCCCGACACCACCGAACTCTACGCCGGCATCGGCTATGGCCCGGTCATGTTCAAGTATTCCATTGCCATGACCAACCTGTTCGGCTTTGCCGACAGCAAATACAGCCAATACTTCGACCTGAGCGCCAACGTCGACACCGGCGTGTGGGGCCTGACCCTGAACGCCCATGCCGGCCGCCAGATGGTGAAAAACGTGGACAACGGGTCGTATACCGACTGGAAGCTGGGGCTGACCAAGGACTTTGGACAAGGCCTGTCGGTATCGCTGGCCTACCTGGACACCAACGCGGATCGCGCCGTCTATACCAACACCCGCGGTCGCGACATGGGCCGCGCGACAGGCGTGCTGTCCTTGACCAAAATTTTTTGATCCCCCCGGGCGTTGACGCGATTTTTACGCGCCGCGCCCGCTTTTATCGGCGCGGTTTACGGCGCCCTTCCTATAGTGGAATCGTCATCAACCAACCGATACGCGGATCGCCGCAAGCAGCGCCTTCCGCCCCGCCCCCGCCATGATCGCCCAACCCAATTCCTCTGGCCCCGCCTTGCTTGCCCCCTTTCCCGCGCCTGCTCAGGCGCGCAACGAACAGGTGGCGCTGACGGTCAGAATCGATACGCTGGATGCCTTGAACGTGCGCCTGGCGCTGCATCGGGCCCTTGGCACGCGCATCGGCATCTATTTGCTGTCGGTGGACCACGCCCGCGCGCAAAGCACGCTGCAATTGCAATGCAGCCGGGACCAACTGGATGACATGATGCAAGCCGTCATGCGTGGGCTGCCGCAGGCCGAATTCGGCACCGTGCGCCCGGCCGCCACCCTGACGGGGCAATAACCATGGACATGCCCGTCACCCCCCGCTTTGAAGGCATCTGGCTGCCGATGATCACGCCGCTGCGTGGCGGCTATGTAGACGCGGACGCGGCCCAGGCGCTGGCCCGCTATTACCGCAACGCGGGCATCGCCGGGCTGGTGCTGTTCGGGTCGACCGGCGAAGGCAACTTGCTAAGCCTGTCCGAAAAGATCGACATGGCGCAGGCGATCAACAGCGATCCGCACGCGCTGCCGCTGGTGTTCGGCGCGGGCGGCGTGGACACGCGCGGCGTGGCCACGGCCATCCGGCGCCTGGACAAGCTACGGCCGGCGGGCTATCTGGTGCCGCCGCCTTATTATCTGGGCCCATCGCAGGCGGGCATTCTTTGGCATTACCGGCAGATCGCCTGGGCCACCGATCGCCCCATCATCCTGTACAACATCCCCAAGCGCACCGGCGTGACGATGACGGTGGAAACCATGGAAACACTGGCGTCCTTGCCCAATTTTTCGGCGGTGAAGGAATGCGATGCGCCCGTGCTTGCCGCCCTGAATGCGCGCGGCAAGCTGGATGCGCTGTGTGGCGACGACTTGTCCTTGCTGGACCACTGGCTGGCCGGCGGACACGGCGCCATACCGGCCGCCGCGCATCTGTTTCCCGAACGCCACGTTGAAATCATGCGGCTGGCGCGCGCGGGTCAGGCCGACGCCGCCCGGGCGCTATTCGAACCGCTGCGCGCGTTGATCCGGCTGCTGTTCGCCGAACCGAACCCCGCGCCGATCAAGCGTGCGCTGGCCATGCAAGGCCTGATCGCCGACGAACTGCGCATGCCCATGATGCCCGCCAGCCGCGACCTTACGCCGCGGCTGCAACGAGCACTGGGCGCAATGCAGGCGCTGCCGAGCCGCTTGCAGACAGCTTGAATACCGACACGGCGCGCGCCAGGCCATCGGCCTGATCGTGCAGGGTCGAGGCCGACGCGGCAAACTCTTCGACCAGTGCGGCGTTCTGTTGCGTCACGCTGTCCAGGTGCGTGACGGCCTGGTTGATCTGTTCGATGCCCGTGCTTTGTTCAGCCGACGCCGTGGCGATTTCCCCCATCAACGGCGCGCTGGTGGCCGCCGATTCCAGCACGCTGCCCATCGTGGCGCTGGCCTGCCCCACGCGTTCGCTGCCGCGCGCCACCGAGTCGGACGAGGCTTCGATCAGGTCCTTGATTTCCTTGGCGGCCGTGGCCGAGCGCTGCGCCAAGGCCCGCACCTCGCCCGCCACCACCGCAAACCCACGCCCCTGCTCGCCCGCGCGCGCGGCTTCCACCGCCGCGTTCAGGGCCAGGATGTTGGTCTGGAACGCAATGCCGTCGATCACGCTGATGATCTCGCCGATGCGCTGCGAGCTGTGCGAGATCTCGCGCATGGCGTCGATGGCGTGCTGCGTTTCTTCGCTGCCCTGACGCGCCAACTTTGCCGACTGCGCGGCCAGCGCGCTGACTTCGCGCACGTGTTCCGCGCTTTGGCGGGCAGTAGCCGTAATTTCTTCAACGCTGGCCGCCGTCTGTTCCAGCGCGGCCGCCTGCTTTTCGGTGCGGTCCGACAGGTCCAGGCTGCCCGCCGCGATCTGGCGCGAGGCCGCCGCGATGGAGCCGGTCGATTGCACGATGCTGCGCAAGGCCACTTCCAACCGTGTCTGCATGCGCCCCATGGCTTCGAACAGCTGCCCGATTTCGCCACGATGGTTGCCGGATACCTCGCCTGCCAGATCGCCGTTGGCCACGCGTTCGCACAGCGCCACGGCCTCGTCCAAGGGGCGGATCACATGGGTGTGGAAAAAACGCAGCGCCGCCAACAGCAACAACACCAACAGACCGATGGTGGCCCCGCCCTGACGCCAAAGCGTCTGGTAGAACGCGGCGTCCACATCGTCTACATACAGGCCCGTGAAGACTAGCCAGCCCCATTCCGCGTCGTAGGTTGCGTAACTGATCTTCGGCAGCGCTTCCTCCGCGCCGGGCCGTGGGAAGCGGTAGTGCACATAGCCGCCGCCCGCCTTGCCGCCGGCATACAGCCGCTGGAATATGGGCAGCCCGTCCACGTCCTTGATGTCACGCACCTTGGTGCCCACCAATTTCGGGTCAGGGTGCACCAGCAAGGCGTAGTCATCGCCGAATGCGCCCACATAGCCGTCGGCGCCATAGCGCAGTTGCGACAGGCGCCTGGCCACGTTGCGCTTGGCCTCGGCCAGCGGCATGCCTTCGCTGACGCTTTGCTTGCCGTTGCGCAAAATGCCGGCCGATAGGTCCAGCACGTGCCGCAGTTCCGTCTTGCGGTCCTCGACCATTTCACCCCGACGCTGCCACGCATCCCAGGCGCCCAGCGCCAGCACGGCCGCGCCTATCGCGAAAACGAACCACAACAACTCTCTGCGCAGACTGGAGTTCTTCACCGGATTTCCTTGTAGTGCTTGTCATGCCCACTGCGCGCCTGAAACGATAGACGGCAAAATGTGACTGTTTATGTATTTGCGATTTGTCAGGATACGAAGAAGACGCAGGGTTTTCACCAAGCGCGCGCGGGCTTGTTGATCTGGCGCAAGCGCCGGGCGCAAAAAAAAACGCAAGGCGCGGGACGCCTTGCGTTTTGTTCGGTGCGGGCCCGGCGGCTGGATGCCGGGTCGTCAGGGATGGGAGGTCATGGCCGCGGGGGCACCGGCTGCGGTGTCACTGCCTGCTTGGTCGGCCGCGGCGTCGTCAGCGCGATCAGCGTGACCACGATCAGCGAGTAATTGGGCACGCTGCGCATGTTGCGGAACATCATCTCGGTCAAGCTGAACGCGCAATAACCCAGGCAGAACAACAAGCCCAGCTGCGCTCCCACCCGTATCACGCGGTCGTCGCTGGCCATGCGCCGGAAGAAAACGGCGGCCGGCACCAGATACAAGGTCAGAATGGTCATCAAGCCCAGCAAGCCATATCCGGACAACGCACCCAGCATATCGTTGTGAGGCTCACCGAAGCCTTCAACCACCTCTTGCGT
The DNA here is from genome assembly GCF_001005835.2 of Achromobacter sp. LC458. NCBI lineage: Bacteria > Pseudomonadati > Pseudomonadota > Betaproteobacteria > Burkholderiales > Alcaligenaceae > Achromobacter > Achromobacter sp. LC458. Next base: position 11,207 of record NZ_LBHW02000038.1, on the reverse strand, counting down.
CACGATCCCCTGCGTCTGCAAGTGCCGCAACTCTTCGCGGAACATGCTGGGGCCCACGCCCACGATGGGGCTTTTCTGGAACATCAGCAGCGACGCATGCCACAGCTGCAAGCGGATGCCAAACGAGGTATCGCGGTTGGACGACGTGGCAAACCCCTGCACGTCGGACGTGATCTCGTGCATGCGGCTGCTGAACGTCCAGATGGCGGCGGCGCTGGCGGCCAGCGCCACGCACAGCGCCAGCGCGCAATACACCTTGTGACGACGGCTCCAGTTGCGCAGGCCCAGCAGGAATACCAGCGCCAGAATCGGCAGCAACATCCAGCTGCTGCGCGTCTCGGACTGCCACGTGGCGTAGACGGTCAGCAGCACCACCGCCAGCTTCACCGCCATTTCGATGCGCGGCCAGCGCGTACAGGCGCCAAAGCCCATCGACAGCAAGGTCATGCCGCCTAGCAGCAGAGTCAGGTTGGCGAACGCCACCGCGTTATAGCGCCCGCCCACGTCCACCATGCCGTTGCGGCCCACCGTCGCCATCGTGACGATCAGCAGCATGGCCCCGCCGAAGGCGCCCACCAGCACGCTCCATTGCACCGCCTTCAACCACGGGCGCGGCGCACGCAGCAGCAGCCACAGCACCGGCAGCGCCAAGGCGAAGCGCAACAGCTTTTCAAGTTCGGAATTGCTCCACACGCCGCGCACCGCCGACGTGATGAACATACAGGCCAGGGGCAGCAGCAGCACCAGCGACATGGGCCACAAGGCCCGGAAGTCCATGGGCTCGTAGCGCTTGACGGCGTTCACGGCCAGCGCGGTCAGCGCAATCAGCGCGCTCAGATAAAGAACGGCGGGGCCGCCCACCGGGCTGGTCAACGCCAGCGCGGGAACCAGCAATACAAGCCAGGTGGCTAGGGATACATACAGTCGGGGCACAGCGATCAACCTGGAAAGAGCAGCGTAAGCGCCAGCGCGCTTCATGCGGATACGTTAGACAAAACCCGCCCGCCATGACGGCGGGCGGGTTCAGCGGACCATCTTGATACGAACCGCGGGTTTACATGTTTTCGATCATGACCTGGCCGAAGCCCGAGCACGACACCTGCGTCGCCCCTTCCAGCAGGCGGGCAAAGTCATACGTGACCTTCTTGGACAGGATGGACTTTTCCATGCTGGAGATGATCAGGTCGGCCGCTTCGGTCCAGCCCATGTGGCGCAGCATCATTTCGGCCGAGAGGATTTCGGAACCGGGGTTCACGTAGTCCTTGCCGGCGTACTTGGGCGCGGTGCCGTGGGTGGCTTCGAACATGGCAACCGAATCCGACAGGTTGGCGCCCGGGGCGATGCCGATGCCGCCCACCTGCGCGGCCAGCGCATCCGAGATGTAGTCGCCGTTCAGGTTCAGCGTGGCGATCACATCGTATTCGGCCGGACGCAGCAGGATCTGTTGCAGGAAGGCGTCGGCGATCACGTCCTTGACGATGATCTCGCGGCCCGTCTTCGGGTTCTTGAACTTGCACCACGGGCCGCCGTCGATCAGCTGCGCGCCAAATTCCTTTTGCAGCAGCTCGTAGCCCCAGTCCCGGAAGCCGCCTTCCGTGAACTTCATGATGTTGCCCTTGTGCACCAGCGTCAGCGACGTGCGGTCGTTGTCGATAACGTACTGCGCGGCCTTGCGCACCAGGCGCTCGGTGCCTTCGCGCGACACCGGCTTGATGCCGATAGACGAGGTGTTCGGAAAGCGGATCTTCTTGACGCCCAGCTTGGTCTGCAGGAACTGGATCAGTTCCTTGGCCTGTTCGCTTTCGGCCATGTATTCGATGCCCGCATAGATATCTTCCGAGTTCTCGCGGAAGATCACCATGTTGGTCTTTTCGGGTTCACGCACCGGCGAAGGCACGCCCTTGAAGTACGCCACCGGGCGCAGGCAGACGTACAGGTCCAGTTGCTGGCGCAGCGCCACGTTCAGCGACCGAATGCCGCCGCCCACCGGGGTGGTCAGCGGGCCCTTGATGGACACCACGTAGTCTTTGACGACTTCCAGGGTTTCATCGGGCAGCCAGACGTCCGGGCCGTAGACCTTGGTGGCCTTCTCGCCGGCATAGACTTCCATCCAATGGATCTTGCGCTTGCCGCCGTAGGCTTTTTGCACCGCGGCATCGACAACCTTGATCATCACCGGGGTGATGTCAGCGCCCGTGCCGTCGCCTTCAATGAAGGGAACGATGGGCTGTTCAGGCACATTCAGCGAGAAATCAGCGTTGACCGTGATTTTCTGGCCGCCAGCGGGAACCTTGATATGTTGGTAGGACATGAATGCTCCATTTGCTCCGGGTGGTTTTTCTGCACGCGCCGCATCGAAAAGCGTCCGATTCCGCAGGGAAAAACCCCTGTCTGACCGCACACCGGATGGCGGATAGCAACCAATTCTATATCGCAAAGGGTTCCCGGCAACCGGCGGCCATCGGGCGCGCGGTAAAATAATGCGTCCATAGACCGCATTGCGCCCCCACCGATGTTCAATCCCTCACGCGACCAAGTCCGCGAATTCTTTATCGACACCTGGCGCAAGCACCGCGCCAACGAGGTGCTGACCCCGCTCGAGGCCATCGCGCTGGACTGGATCATCGAGCATCCCGAATACCACGGGGACCTTGAAAGCCCCGAGGCCATGACCATGGAATACGCGGTGGAAAAGGGGCGCACCAACCCCTTCCTGCACCTGTCCATGCATTTGGCCATCGCCGAGCAGTTGTCCATCGACCATCCGCCCGGCATCCGTCTGGCTTACCAGCAGTTGACCGCCCGCTCGGACGCGCACCATGCAGCCCATGAAATCATGGAATGCCTGGGGCAAGTCGTATGGGAGGCGCAGCGCCTGGGCACGCCGCTGGACAGCGACACCTATATCGATCTGATCCGGCGCCGCGCCAGCCTTTGATGCTTGCTTTGACGCTTATGTAGCGTGCAACGCGCAAGCGTTATGGCTTATTTGCGTACGCCCAGGTCGCTGGGCTGAGACGCGAGCCATGCCGACACGTTGGAAATATCCTGGTCGGACAGCTGCGTGGCAAAGGCGCCCATGATGGGGTTCTTGCGCACGTTGGCGGTGGCCGCGCTGCCCGAGGCGCCGCGTTTGTAGGCCTTCAGCGCATGCGACAGGTAGTCGGCATGCTGGCCGGCCAGCGTGGGGTAGGCCGGGTCTACCGCGGTCTTGGCGTCGGCGCCGTGGCACGACGCGCAATTGAATTTGTCGAAAACGGCCTTGCCGGCCGCCAGGTCCTGCGCCTGGACGGAGGCGCCCGCCATGGCGAAAGTCGCGCCCAGAAGGGCAAGCATCGTGCGATTCATTGTTTGCCCCTTATTTCAGATTCGAGTAGTACGCGGCCAGATCGGCGATGTCCTGGTCGGACAGGCTGCCGGCAATGGCGTCCATCGTGGGATGGCTGCGCGCGCCTTTCTTGTACTCGTTCAGGGCGGTTTCGATGTATTTGGCGTTCTGGCCAGCAATCATCGGCACGTGATACAGCTCGGGGAACGTCGCCTTGTAGCCTTCGATGCCGTGGCAGCCGATGCACATGGAGACCTTGTCGCGGGCGTTTTGGATATTACCGACAGGCGCTGCGTCGGCAGCAACAGCCTGACCGGCGATCGCACAGGATGCCATCGCGGCCAACACGTAAACCGTGCACTTCAGAGAGGTTCGCAACTTCATTGGAATGGCTCTTCTTGGTATGGCTTAAGGACTAGGGCCTGCTCACACGTCGGCCCCCTGCAAACACGTTGCGGGTCGAACCCAACTGCAAAACCGCCTGATTGTACGATAATTGCTCAGGATTAATACCTTGCGATGGGTATTGATCACCGTCAATCCTCGGAAGCCATAAGCCAATGTCCGCAGCCCAGTCCGCACACTCCGCCTCGCCTGCCCGCTTCAACGGGACCGACAGCTACGTCGCCACCGATGACCTGAAACTGGCCGTCAACGCCGCCCTGACCTTGCAGCGCCCGCTGCTGATCAAAGGCGAACCCGGTACCGGCAAGACCATGCTGGCCGAAGAGGTGGCGCGCGCGCTGGGGCGGCCGCTGCTGCAATGGCACATCAAATCCACCACCAAGGCGCACCAGGGCCTGTACGAATACGACGCCGTCTCGCGCCTGCGCGATTCGCAGCTGGGTGACGAAAAAGTCCGCGATATCCGCAACTACATCGTGCAAGGCACCCTGTGGCAAGCCTTCCAGGCCGATGAGCCGGTGGTGCTGCTGATCGACGAGATCGACAAGGCCGACATCGAATTTCCCAACGACTTGCTGCGCGAACTGGACCGCATGGAATTCCATGTGTACGAAACGCGCGAGACCATTTCGGCGCGCCATCGCCCGCTGGTCATCATCACGTCCAACAACGAAAAAGACCTGCCCGACGCGTTCCTGCGCCGCTGCTTTTTCCACTACATCCGCTTCCCCGACCGCGACACCATGCGGGACATCGTGGCCGTGCACTATCCGCACTTGAAACAGGACGTGCTGCGCGCGGCGCTGGACACCTTTTTTGCGCTGCGCGATGCGCCCGGCCTGAAGAAAAAGCCGTCTACCTCGGAACTGCTGGACTGGCTGCGCCTGCTGCTGGCCGAAAACGCCACGGCGGCCGAGATCGACGCCCACACAGCAACCGCCGTGCCGCTGATGGCCGGCGCGCTTCTGAAGAACGAGCAAGATGTGCACCTGCTGGAACGCCTGGCGGCCATGACCCGCGGCGGCCAGCGCCGCTGATCTTGCAGCCACCGGCGCACCCTATGCTGATCGACTTTTTCTATCACCTGCGGGCGCACAAGCTGCCCGTCTCGGTCAAGGAATACCTGACCCTGGTGGACGCCCTGCGCCACGACCTGATGGCGCCCACGCTGGACGAGTTCTACTTCCTGGCGCGCGCCACGCTGGTCAAGGACGAATCGCTTTACGACCGCTACGACAAGGCTTTCGGCGCCTATTACAAGGGCATCGAAGCCGCGCTGCCGCCAGGCAAGGAAATTCCGCTGGACTGGCTGATCAAGCAGTTTGAAAAGAACCTGACGCCCGAAGAAAAAGCGGCCATCGAAAAGCACGGCTGGGACAAGCTGATGGAGCTTTTCAAGGAACGCATGCAAGAGCAGAAAGAGCGCCACGCGGGCGGCAGCAAATGGATCGGCACCGGCGGAACGTCGCCGTTCGGCAACGGCGGCTACCACCCAGAGGGCATTCGCGTGGGCGGCGCGTCGGCGGGCAACCGGTCGGCCGTCAAGGTCTGGGACATGCGCCAGTTCAAGGACTACGACGACCAGGTCGAACTGGGCACGCGCAACTTCAAGGTGGCGCTACGGCGCTTGCGCCGCTTCGCGCGTCAAGGCGCCGAAATGGAACTGGACCTGGACGACACCATCGCCAGCACCGCGCGCAACGCCGGCCACCTGGACCTGCGCATGGTGCCCGAACGCCACAACACCGTGAAGGTGCTGATGTTGCTGGACGTGGGCGGCAGCATGGACGACCACATCGGCCGCGTCGAAGAATTGTTTTCAGCGGCGCGCAGCGAATTTCGCAATCTGGAAGTCTATTACTTCCACAACTGCCCGTACGAAAGCCTGTGGCAAAGCAACCGCCGCCGCCAGAACGAACGCTTCGACACCTGGGATGTGCTGCGCAAGTACAACCCGGACTGGCGCCTGATCATCGTGGGCGATGCCACCATGAGCCCGTACGAAATCCTGCAACCGGGCGGGTCCGTCGAGCACTACAACAAGGAACCCGGCGCCCAATGGATGCGGCGGTTGCTGGACGCGTGGCCCAAGTCGGTATGGCTGAACCCCGAGCCCACCGCGTCGTGGCAGTATCGGCAGTCCATCGCGCTGATGCGCGACATCATGCAGGACCGCATGTACCCGGTCACCGTCGCCGGCCTGGAACAGGCCATGCGGATGCTGTCCAAGTAAGGGGTTGCGGTAACGGCGCGCGGTAAGGCCCTGCGGGGCGTCAGCCGTCGACCGGCTGCTCGGGCGTGTCCAGCGTCAGTTGATAAAACGCCAGATCCAGCCAGCGGCCGAACTTGAACCCGGCCTGGCGAATCGTGCCGGAATGCGTGAAGCCCAGCTTTTCGTGCAGGTGGATGCTGCCTTCGTTCGAGGCGTCGATGCCGCCGACCAACACGTGCACCTGGTTGGCGCGCGCACGTTCGATCAACACCCGCATCATCGCTTCGCCCAGCCCCTTGCCACGAAAACGCGCGTCCACGTAAACGGAATGCTCGACCGAATACTTGAACGCGGGCCAGGCACGGAAGGTGCCGTAGCTGGCAAAGGCCATCAACTCACCGGCCTCGTTTTCGAATCCCACTACCGGAAAACCGCCCTGCTGCTTGGCCTGGAACCAGCCTTGCATGGCCTCTGGCGGACGGGGCTTGTAGTCGTACAACGCCGTGGAATTGACGATGGCGTCGTTGAAGATGGCCAGTATCTGATCGGCATGGCGCGCATGCGTGCAATCAACCAGGGTGGCGCCTGGTGGGACGTGGATGTCGGGCGAGTTCATGGCGCGAAATTGTACTGTCACGAGCCGCGTCGATAGCATCGGCCGAAAGCGTCCGCACAAAAAAAAGACCGGCGAATCCGCCGGTTCAATGAGGTGTTGCCGCTTCTGGCCACTCTCAGGCGGCGCGGCTCTCCACTGATCGGTTGTTGGCGAACGCATGCCGCAGGCCGGGACATTGGCGCCAGGACAGGTCGTCGCCGTCCATATCCAGGTCAAAGAGATCGTTCGCGGCCGGCCAGGGGTGGCTGCGCGTCGCCGCGCCTTCCATCTCGAGCACGTGCCCGGCAAACCCACGGGGCGAACCACCGCACTCGGCAAAATAACGTTGGGCGTTCAGGTCCACCACATAGGTGGTCATATCATGGGTCAGTATGGCCACGAATTGGCCGTCATCACTGGCATAGGCGTACTGAAACTGTCCTTTGATGCCGTCGCCGTTCAGGGCGCTACCGGTCAATTGGGACAAGGCACGCGTGACGATTTCGGTCAGCATGGGTCGTTCCTCCGAAAAATGCGCCGGCAGGATGCCGGCAGCGAAGGCGCGAACGACAAGCACCGGCGCCGCGCTTGCAGCGGCGTCTGGCGTTGGACGGGAAGCCGGGTAGACGGCTGTCGCGCATCCCGTCGGCAACAGCTACTACGTGTTGAAAAGCTTACACCCGCAAGCCGGGCAAGCTCAAATTTGCCTTGTGCACGAACGGTGTTGCGGTGCAGCACCCTGTGACGACGCCACTTTCGGCCGATTATGCGGCTGCAACCGGCACGCCGCCTATCTCTGCGTCACCGTTATTCTGGCGCAGCCATTGCTCGCGGCGCAGTCGATACAGCACGTGCTCGCGCAGCTTGTGCCCCTCGGGCAAGGCGGGATGATCGAACGTACCTGGCTCGGCCTGCATGCCCAGACGCCTCATCACTGCCTGCGAACGCTGGTTGCCCACGGCGGTGAACGCCACGATTTCGGGAAGGTGCACCTGGCCGAAGCCCACGCGCAGCGCCGCCTCGGCCGCTTCGCTGGCGTAGCCCCGCCCCCAAAAGGGACGAGCCAGCCGCCAGCCCACTTCCACGCCTGGCGCAAACGGAAGCAGGGCCGGCAACGGCTTGATGCCGACAAAGCCGATGAACGGCGCCGCGCCAGGCGCTTCCACCGCCCAAAAGCCCCAGCCGTGCTCGTCGATGCCCGCTGCCAGCCGCTGGGCCAGCGCATCGCTTTTTTCGGTGGAAAGCGGGATCAGGAATTCCGTTACGCAAGGGTCGGCATTCATGGCGGCGAAGGGCTTGCGGTCGTCCGCCCGCCATTGCCGCAGCACCAGACGCGGTGTTTCTACTTCAAGAGATAACGACATGTCGCACTTCCTTGTCTTGCGCCCAGGTCCGCAGCCCCTGAACCATTGCCAACGTATACACTCCAACGGATTCTGCCATGCCAAAGGAATTGTCTGCCATGCGCCTGTCCCTGTCGAAGCTGCCGCGCCCGTTGGGTGCGCTGCTGTTCTCCTCCTTCCTGGCCTTCCAGGCCGGCGCCGCCAATCTTCCGGCCGGCGTTTCGGAGGCCGCCTCGGTTGAAGGCATCACCGAATATCGCTTGGCCAATGGCCTTCGGGTGCTGCTGGTACCCGACGAATCCAAACCATCCACCACGGTCAACATGACGTACCTGGTCGGCTCTCGCAACGAGAACTACGGCCAGACCGGCATGGCTCACCTGCTTGAACACATGCTGTTCAAGGGCACGTCCACTACCCGCAACGCCATGGGCGAGTTTTCGCGCCGAGGCTTGCAAGCCAACGGGTCCACCTCCAGCGACCGCACCAACTACTTCGCCAGCTTTGCCGCCAACCCCGACACCTTGAAGTGGTATCTGGGCTGGCAGGCCGACGCCATGGTCAATTCCTTGATCGCCAAGGAAGACCTGGATTCGGAAATGACCGTCGTCCGCAACGAAATGGAAAGCGGCGAAAACAGTCCTTCACGCATCCTGATGCAAAAGATGCAGGCCGCCGCCTACCAGTGGCACAGCTACGGCAAGAACACCATCGGCGCGCGCTCCGACGTCGAAAACGTAGACATCGGCCAGCTGCGCGCCTTCTATCACGAGTACTACCAGCCCGATAACGCCGTGCTGATCGTGGCCGGCAAATTCGACCCGCAAGCCACCCTGGCAGACATCGAGCAAACGCTGGGCAAGCTGCCCAAGCCCGAGCGCAAGCTGCCGCCCGAATACACCGTGGAACCCGTGCAGGACGGCGAACGCTCCGTCACGCTGCGCCGCACGGGCGGCACGCCGCTGGTTGCCGCGATGTACCACATCCCCGCCGCCGGCAGCCCCGACTTCGTGCCGCTGGACCTGGCCACCGTGATCTTGTCCGACACGCCGTCGGGCCGCCTGTACCACGCGCTGGTCGCCACGAAAATGGCCTCGGGCGTATTTGGCTTCACCATGGAAAACCGCGATCCGGGCCTGGCGATGTTCGGCGCGCAGTTGCCGCCCGGCAAAGACCTGGACGCCGCCATGAAGACGCTGACCGGCACGCTGGAATCGTTGGGTAAAAAGCCGTTCACTCAGCAAGAACTGGACCGCGCCCGCAGCAAGTGGCTGACCGCATGGGAACAAACCTACAGCGATCCCGAGCAAGTCGGCGTGGCGTTGTCCGAAGCCATTGCGGCCGGCGACTGGCGCTTGTTCTTCTTGCAGCGCGACCGCGCCCGCAAGGCCACGCTGGCTGAAGTCCAGCAGGCGGCCACCACGTACCTGCTGCAAAGCAATCGCATCGAAGGTCGTTATATCCCCACCGAAAAGCCGCTGCGCGCTCCGCAGACGCAACGCGTGGACCTGACCGCCGTGTTCAAGGACTACAAGGGCGACCCGGACTTCAAGGCCGCCTCGGCATTCGATCCCACGCCGGAAAACATCGACAAGCTGACGCAAAGAAAGAAGCTGGACCTGCCCAACGGGCCGGTTCAACTGGCGCTGTTGCCCAAGGCTACGCGCGGCAACCGCGTGCAGGCGCAGATGCTGATCCAGTTCGGCAACGAGAAAGACCTGCGCGGGCAACGCGTGAACGCCAGCGCGGTGGCCGACTTGCTGATACGCGGCACGGCCAAGCTGTCGCGCCAGGACATCCAGGATCGGCTGGACAAGCTCCAGGCTGAACTTGGTTTCAGCGGCGGCGGCACCACGCTCAAGATCGCCATGTCGACCAAGGGCGAAAACCTGCCCGAGCTCACTGCCCTGGCGCTGGACATCGTGCGCAACGCCAACTTCCCGAAAGAGCAGTTGGACGAATACCAGCGCCAGCTGGAAACGTCGATCCAAAACGCCATGACCGAACCGTCAGCCCTGGCCGGACGCACCCTGGCCCGCCAGGACAATCCGTGGCCCGTGGATGACCTGCGCTACGTGCCCACGTTCGAAGAGTCGCTGACGAATGTACGTGGCCTGAACCGCGACGCGCTCGTCAAATTCCACGCCAAGTTCTACGGCGCCGGCAAGATCGAGTATTCCGCCGTCGGCGACTTTGAACCGGCGGCCGTCGAAAAGGCCATCAAGACGGGCCTTGCCGGCTGGAAGAAGGCGCCTGCCTACACGCGCGTGCCCAACCCGTATCGCGACATCCCCGCCAAGCAGTTCGATATCGACACACCTGACAAGGCCAATGCGTTCTACTTGTCGCGCATGCCGCTCAAGCTGCAAGACACCGATGCCGACTACGCGGCACTGTATCTGGGCAATTACCTGTTCGGTGCGTCGGAAACGTCACGCTTGTGGAATCGCGTGCGCGAGACCGAAGGGCTGTCGTACAACGTGCGCAGTTCGTTGTCGGTGTCCTCGTTCGAACCCAGCGCCAGCTGGACCATGTACGCCATCTACGCGCCGCAGAATCGTGAACGGCTGGAAAAGGCCATCAACGAGGAACTGGCTCGCGTGCTGAAAGACGGCTTTTCCGACAAGGAAATCACCGATGGCATCAACGCGCTGCTCAACTACCGCAACCTGGCGCGCGCGCAGGACGACATCCTGGCCAGCACCTGGCTGGACTATCTGCAACGTGGTCGCACGTTTGAGTGGTCAGCCGAGATGGACAAGAAGATCTCGGCCCTGACGCCTGAGACGGTCAACGCCGCGCTGCGCAAGTACCTGCGTCCCGACGGCTTCAGCACCGCCGTCGCCGGCGACTTCAAGAAGAAAGCCGCGCCTTGACCTGAACCGATCCGGGTACTGCCGGCGCCTGAGCGCGCCGGACCCCGCGGTTACGCCCTAGCCCCTGCCGGATGACGGCAGGGGCTTTTTTGCGCCATCTGCCGTCCCGGCGGTAAGGAAAGTTTCCCTGGAGGGCCGCGACCATGCCAAGACCATGCCAAAAACGGGGAGATTTTTCACTATCACGCTTATTACTCGGTTATTTGGAAAGATGTTTTCAACAAGCAAGGGTTTATCCCAGGTGGGATCAAGCGCAGAATTCAGTCATCGGGAACAAACAACGAACCACGACGGAGGGCCGCCGGATTCGGTCCCCATCCAAGATGACACGGAGGTCTCAATCATGAAAACCCTAACCACCACCCTGTTGCTATCCCTGGCGCTTGTTGGCGTTGGCGCCCAAGCCGCCGGTCTGGAACAAGCCAAGACCCGCGACCAGGTCGTGACC
>NZ_LBHW02000037.1:0-63150 GCF_001005835.2 Achromobacter sp. LC458 | reverse complement strand
GGCGAGGCGGGCGCGTCGTCGTTGTCGTCGCTGCCGTTGCAGGCGGCCAGGGCCAGCGGCAGCAATGCCATGGCCAGCAGGCGCGCAAGAGGTTTCAGGGGCAGATGGGAAGCAAAGTCGAGGGTCATGGGCGGGCCGTATTGCGGCGATCTAAAGGTATCCAATCATGACGGCGGCGTGTTTCCCCCGTATTGCACCGGCCATGACACGCCATCGATTTCCCATTCGCCAGGGGCTTGTCCATAATCGGTCCTCGATTCAGACGGGAGGATACCGGCAATGGCAACGATCAAACACTGGCGGGCCTGTTTCGTATTGGCGCTAAGCACGTTGGGCGCCGTTGGGGCAATCGGCGCGGCCAGCGGCGAGGCGCGCGCCGCGGTGGACCCGACGGCGCAATTGCGCGAGGCCGCCGCCTTGGGCCAGGCAGCGCGGGTGCGGGAATTGCTGGACCAAGGCGTGCCGCCGGACGGGCGCGACGCGCAAGGCAACACGGCGTTGCTGCGCGCCACGCAGGGCAACCACGTGGAGGCGGCGCGCGTGCTGATCGAAGCCGGCGCGGACGTGAACGCGCAAAACGGCATGCAGGACAGCGCCTACCTGCTGGCGGGCGCGCAAGGCTATCGGGAAATTCTTGAACTGACTTTGCGCCACGGCGCGGACTTGCAAAGCACCAACCGCTACGGCGGCACCGCGTTGATTCCTGCCTGCGAACGCGGGCATGTGGAAGTGGTCAGAACGCTGCTGCAAGCGGGCGCCAAGCCCGATCACGTCAATCGGCTGGGATGGACGGGCCTGCTGGAAGCCATCATTCTGGGTGACGGCGGCCCCCGGCATCAGGCGATCGTGGCCATGCTGATCGGGGCGGGTGCCGACGTGAACCTGGCGGATCGGGAGGGCGTGACGCCGTTGCGGCACGCGCGTCAGAAGGGTCAGGCCGAAATCGTTGCCCAGCTGGAACGCGCGGGCGCGCGATAGGCGGATGAAGCGCCGGGGGGCGCGGCAGGCGAAACGCAGGCAGCGCCTGCCAGGCCAAAGCAAAAAGCGGGGCGCGTCCCATCGGACTCGCCCCGCTTTTTATCGGGCTGGCGAACTGGCGTGTTATCGCGCTATCGCCTGTCGCCCGGCCGCGTCATGCGTGCCTTAGAACTGATGGCGCACGCCCACGCCGGCGGCCGTGCTCTTCAGACCGTCGATGAACGCGTAGTCGGTGCCGTACGAACCATAGGCATACAGGTTGGTGCGCTTGGACAGGTCGTAGGTGTAGCCCACGCTGTACACGTTCATGTTGGCGTCGCCGCCGGTCAGCTTGTCGTTGGACGGGGCCACGTGCTGCCACGAGGCAAACACGCTGCTGGCGCCGCCCACCGGCACGGTCGCGCCCAGCATGTAGGCGTTGGCCTTGAAGCCGTTGACGAAGCGGTTGGTGCCGAATTCATCGCTGAACGGGGTGTCGGCCGGCAGGTCCTGGCCGACGAACCAGCCGTCGGTGGTGCGGCCATAGGCGGCGGCCAGCTTCACCACTTCCAGGTCGTACGACACGCCCAACGCGTATTGGCGCGGCGTGGCGTTGCTGTCGATGTTGCCACGGTTCGAGCCGTTCAACTGGTCGTACGTCAGCGCCACGTTCAGCGGGCCCTGCACGTAGCGCAGGCCGGCCGTGATGCCGCGCGTGTTGTCGGCGGTGCGGAAACCGGTCTGGTCGGCGGTGGTGTCGTCAGCGTTGAACGAATAGCCGATGCCGAATTCAAAGCCGTTCACCGACGGGGTGCGGTACATGACCATGTTGTCCCAGCGCATGGTGTTGGCCGCGCTGAAACCCAGGCCCAGGTTCGACTGGGTGTAGCTGGTGTAGAAGGGGTCGATGTCGGCCAGGTAGTTCGAGCCGATCGTGGCTTGGCGGCCGAAGTCCAGCTGGCCCCAGGCGTCGTTGGCCAGGCCGATGGTGGCTTGGCGGCCGAACAGGCGGCCGGACTGGCCGCGTTGGCCATTGGCGGAATCAAAGCCGCTTTCCAGCTTGAACACGGCGCGCAGGCCGTCGCCCAGATCTTCGGATCCGCGCACGCCCCAACGGGAGCCGGCCTGGATGCCGTTGATCATGCCAAGCTTGCTACCGCTGTAGCCGTCGCCCTTGATCTTGTTGTAGCCAATGCCGGTGTCGATGACACCATAGAGGGTGACTGACGGTTCTGCCTGTGCAATGCCTGTGAAAGCGGTCAGCATCGCAGCGGCGAGCAGCGTCTTTTTCATCCGGGAATCTCCTGGGATTTTTGAGGGGAAAAAACAAAGGGAACACCACGCCAGGCATCAAACCCAGCGGTGTTCCCGGGCGCAAGTGTAGAACATTTACGCTATTTACCTTTGATTGCCTGGGATGTTCCGGCTATTTCGTCTAATCGGGCGGCCCTGCTGACGGCTCATGCTGCGGCCTGATGCTGGCGCCTATGTCGCCCGCCGATTGACCGCGCGCCGTCATAGTGGCATCTTGCCCCGAAGCCTTGATCTGGAAACTGCCCCGTGGACTATCCACAGCCCCTTGTGACCGTTGACGCCGTCCTGCTGACCTTGCGGGCCGGCGGCCTTGAAATTGCCTTGCACCAGCGCGACCGCACGCCCTTCAAGGGCGCCATGGCGCTGCCGGGCGGCGTGGTGCATGCGGACGAAGACGACAGCACCGAAGCCAGCATCCGCCGGGTCCTGCGCGAAAAAACCGGCTTTGAACCGCGTTACCTGGAACAGCTACAGGTGTTCTCCGGCCCCCAGCGTGACCCCCGCCAGTGGTCCTTGTCCGTGTCATACGTGGCCTTGGTGCCGGTGGCCGAACTGGAAGCGGCGGCGGGGCAGGGCCTGCGCTTTGTCAGCGTGGACGCGTTGCCCGCGCTGGCGTTCGACCACGCCGCCATCGTGGCCGCCGCCGTGGCCCGTCTGCGCGGCAAATCCAGCTACTCGACCTTGCCCTTCTTCCTGCTGCCGGAACGCTTCACCCTGACCGAGCTCCAGCACACCTACGAAGCCATCTTGCAGACGCGGCTGGAAAAATCGAACTTCCGCAGGAAGATGGACGCCTGGGGGGTGCTGGAACCGACGGGCGATTTCGTCACCGGGGCGCAGCGCCCCGCGCGCCTATACCGCCTGAAAGACTTCACCCTGTTCGACCGCACAGTCGGATGACCCTGCACGCCAACACCCGCCACGCAACGCGGACTTTCAACGACATAGTTGCAAGATAACAATAAGTGCGCATATACTTGCCTCACTTAGTTTTGAAACGCCACTAAGGGCCGATCATGTTCACCATCACTGCCGTAGTAGAAGGACAACGCCAAACCGAAACGCCGACCGCGTTCGTGTTTCCCGGCGGCGAAAGCCAGGTCACGGTGCCCGCCGGCTTGCGCGCGGCGGCCGATGCCGCCACCGAGTTCCGTATCCACGCGCTGCTCAAGTCCGCCAATGACGTCATGCAGCTGCTGATGCTGACCGACGCCTTGCGCCGCCTGAATCCCGCCGTGCCGGTGCATCTGGACATGCCTTACGTGCCCTATGCCCGGCAAGACCGGGTGTGCAATCCGGGCGAGGCCCTGGGCGCGGCCGTCTTCTGCAAGCTGATCAACGACCAGCAATACGCCACCGTCACCATCACCGAACCGCACAGCGACGTTACCCCCGCGCTGTTGCAGCGGGTGCGCGTGGTGGACGCCGCCGCGTTTGTCGGCCGGGCGCTGGCGGCACCGGCCTTTGCCAAGGGCGTGACGTTGATGGCGCCCGACGCCGGCGCCCGCAAGCGGGTGCAGGCCCTGGCCAAGAAGCTGGGCGTGGCCGACGTGCGCTACGCCGATAAAGTGCGCGACCCGCAAACGGGCCGCATCACCGAAACCCGCGTGCCCGACGACGTTCCCGACCAGCCCATCCTGGTGGTGGACGACATCTGCGACGGCGGCCGCACCTTTCTGGAACTGGCGTTGGCGCTTGCCGACAAGACGCGCCAGCCGCTTTACCTGTACGTCACGCATGGCATCTTCAGCCATGGCTTGACGGCTTTGAATGAACGCTATGCCGGCGTGTTCGCCGCCTACGACTGGACGTTGACCGATGGCGACGGCGCCCCGGTCTGCGTAGGCCCGGACCGCCCAACGCCTGCATCGCCGTCTTTGGCGCCCAACGCCCAGGCGTGCGCCATCCCCGCGCTTGTGAACTAAGAAGGAAACTGCCATGAATGCTCCCGACACCCTGATCGCCAAGAACGGCATCAACCCCTTCCTGCAAGCGGATTTCTACAAGACTGGCCACCCCTTCCAGTACCCCAAGGGCACCAACAAGATCCTGGCCAACTTCACGCCACGCTCGGCGCGGCTGGCGCCGGTGCTGCCCGAATTGTTCGACGCCAAGATCGTCTGGTTCGGCCTGCAAGGCTTTATCAAGGAAATCTTGATCGACCTGTTCAACCGCGAATTCTTCGGCAAGCCGGCCGGCAGCGCGGTGCGCCAATACCAACGCCGCGTGGACAATGCGCTGGGCAAGGGCGCCGTCACCGTCGACCACCTGCAAGCGCTGTATGAACTGGGCTACCTGCCGCTGGAGATCCGCTCGGTGCCCGAGGGCGCCCGCGTCGACATCCGCGTGCCGCCCGTCACCTTCATCAACACGCACCCCGACTTTGCGTGGCTGGTCACCTACATCGAAACCCTGTTCAGCTGCGAATCGTGGAAGCCGTCCACGGTGGCCACCATTGCCTTTGAATACCGCAAGCTGCTGACCTATTTCGCGCGCACCACGGGCAGCCCCATGGACTTCGTGAACTGGCAGGGGCACGACTTTTCCATGCGCGGCATGTCCGGCCTGTACGACGCACGCAAGAGCGGCGCGGGCCACTTGCTGTCGTTCACCGGCACGGACACGATTCCCGCCATCGACTACCTGGAAGACATCTACGGCGCGGATTCCGATCGGGAACTGGTCGGTGGGTCGGTGCCCGCGACGGAACACTCGGTGATGTGCCTGGGCAGCAAGGAAGGCGAGATCGAAACCATCCGCCGCCTGGTCACCCAGGTGTATCCCGGCGGCATCGTGTCGGTGGTGTCCGACACCTGGGACTTCTGGCAGGTGGTGACCGATTTCGCCGCCGCGCTCAAGTCGGAAATCCTGGCGCGCACGCCCGACCCGTACGGCAATGCCAAGGTGGTGTTCCGCCCGGATTCCGGCGACCCGGTGAAGATCCTGACGGGCTATTTCTGCACCGACGTGCCGGCCGTCCAGGATGCGACGGCGCTGGCCGCCGCGCGGCGCGAAGGCTTCGAGGCGGTGCGCGACGCCGCCACCGGCAAGTACTGGCTGCTGGACGATGACGCCCGCGCCGTCCAGCCGCTGCGCGAAGCCGAGGTCAAGGGCGCGGTGCAGTGCCTGTGGGACATTTTCGGTGGTGTGGTGACGGACCGTGGCTACAAGCTGCTGGACCCGCACGTTGGCCTGATCTACGGCGATTCGATCACGCTGGCACGCGGCCGCGACATTCTTGTGCGCCTGGAGAAGAAGGGCTACGCCTCCGGCAACGTGGTGCTGGGCATTGGCTCGTACACGTACCAGTACCTGACGCGCGACACCTTCGGCTGGGCACTGAAAGCCACGTACGCCGAAGTCAACGGCGAACCCGAGGAACTGGTCAAGGACCCGGTCACGGATTCCGGCGTGAAGCGTTCGGCCAAGGGCCTGCTGCGCGTGGACGAGACCGCCACGGGCTATGAACTGCACGACCAGCAGACGCCTGAACAAGCGGCGGGCGGCGCGCTGGTGCCGGTGTTTCGCGACGGCCAGTTGCTGGTGGAACAGGACCTGGCCCAGATCCGGCAGCGGCTGCAAACGTCGTGGGTATGCCCGGAAGCCGGCAGCATTGCGTGGGCCTCGCGCTGACCCGATAGCGTCGCCCATGAAAAAAGCCGCACGCCCGATTCGGGCAGTGCGGCTTTTTTATGGCCTGAAGAGTCGTTCGTCAGGCCTTGGCCCGCGCGCGCTTGTCTTCACGCACGAAAATCACCACGCCCACGATGATCATCAGCGCCAGCGCGTACCAGGTAATGGCATAGACGAGGTGGTTGTTCGGAAATTCCAGCACGGTCAGCCCACCGACGGGGGCCTTGGCCGGATCGCGCCCCGGGCTGGACGCCGCGTCGGCATCGATGAAGTAGGGCGCCACATCCGTCAGGCCGCGCGCGGCGGCAATGGCGGGCAGGTCACGCGAATACCAGAGGTTGGCGGCCGGATCGTTGTTGCGCAAAAAGCCGCTGCCGGGTTCGCCCATGCGCAGCAGGCCCGTCACGCGGCCTTCGGCGGGCGGCGGCGGGTTGGCGCCTTCTGTCTTGCGCCATTGCGGCAGCACAAACCCGCGATTGACCAGCACCGTGCCGCCATCGGCCATTTGCAAGGGCGTCATGACCCAGTAGCCGCTGCCCAGTTCGGTGGCGGCCTGCACCAGCGTCTGGCGGTCGTACTGATACGTGCCGGTGGCGGTGACGTGGCGGTATTCGGCATTGCTTGACGTCAGGCCACGCCATTCCTGCTTGCCCGGCGCGGGGGCGGTCGGCGCGTGCGCGCGCTGCTTCACCTGCGAGATCAGCTCTTGTTTCCAGGCCAGCCGGTGCACCTGCCAGGTGCCCAGCGCGCAAAGGCCGGCGAACAGGCCGGCAGCAACCACGCCCAGGATGACCAGGGTGGTTTTGCTGCGCGGTTTACGGGGGGTGTCGCGGATAGTGGTGTCTTTTACTGCTGCCATCAGGGCATATTCCGCATGTCGTGTGTGGACATGGGCATCATATTGGAGTTCAAGTGATACATGATCCAGATTGATCCGCTGAGCGTGATTACGACCAGCACCAGCGTGAATATTAACGCCAACATGTTCCAGCCGCTTTCGGACTTGGTGTCCATGTGCAGGAAGTAGATGATGTGGACCACGATCTGCACCACGGCAAACGCCAGGATCACCAGCGCCGTCGTGCGCGAACTGGGAAACACGCGGTTCATGACCAGCCAGAACGGAATGGCGGTCAGGATGGCCGCCAGGATGAAGCCGGTGACATAGCTTTTCAGCGTGCCATGGCCGGCGCCGTCATCGTCGTCGTGGTGGTCATGGCCGCCGCCGTGGCCATGGCCGTGGTCATGCCCGTGGCCGTGGCCGTGCAGCCCACGATCAGCCAGGTTGTCCATGTGCGACGTCGTCATGGCAGCACTCCCATTAGATACACGAAGGTGAACACGCCCACCCAGATCAGGTCCAGGAAGTGCCAGAACATCGACAGGCACATCAGGCGGCGGCGGTTCTCGGGGATCAGGCCATGCATCCGCACCTGGATCATCATCGTCACCAGCCACACGATGCCGAACGTGACGTGCAGCCCGTGCGTGCCCACCAGTGTGAAGAACGCCGACAGGAAGGCGCTGCGCTGCGGCCCCGCGCCCTGGTGGATCAGGTGCGCGAATTCGTAGATTTCCAGCGACAGAAAGCCCAGCCCGAGCAGGCCCGTCACCGCCAGCCACAGCTGCGTGGCGCCGATGCGGTTGCGCCGCATCTCCAGCATGGCAAAGCCGTAGGTAATGGACGACAACAGCAGCAGCGAGGTGTTCACCGCCACCAGCGGCAGGTCGAACAGGTCGGCGCCGGATGGCCCCGCCGCGTAGCTGCGCCCCAGCACGCCGTACGTGGCGAAGAGGCACGCGAAGATGAGGCAATCGCTCATCAGGTAGACCCAGAACCCAAGCAGCGTGCCGTTCTTGGGATGATGTTCGCCCGGCACGTAGAACACGGGCTCTTGCGGCGGCGCGGCGCCGCCTTGCAGGGTGGGGGCCAAGGTATCAGACATGATTCGCTAACAACCTCGTGCGGGCGGCCTCTTCGCGCACGACCTCATCGGCCGGCACGTAGTAGTCGCGCTTGTAGTTGAAGGTATGAATGATGGACACCAGGATCAGCGCCACGAAAGACAGCACGGCCAGCGGCCACATGTGCCAGATCAGCGCAAAGCCCATCACCACGCTGATGCCCGCCAGCACGATGCCGGCCCAGGTGTTCTTGGGCATGTGGATGGGGATGAAGCCTTGCTGCGGCCGTTCGTAGCCGTGCTGTTTCATCTGCCACCAGGCGTCCAGGTCATGCACGCGCGGTGTGAAGGCAAAGTTGTATTGCGGCGGCGGCGACGACGTGGACCATTCCAGCGTGCGGCCGTCCCAGGGGTCGCCGGTGAAGTCGCGCAGTTGGTCGCGGCGGCGATAGCTGACGATCAGCTGGATGATGAAGCTGGCGATGCCGCAGGCAATGAGCAAGGCGCCGACCGCCGCGATCTGAAACCAGATTTGCAGCGACATGTCTTCAAAGTGATTCACGCGGCGCGTCACCCCCATCAGGCCCAGCACATACAGCGGCATGAAGGCTACGTAGAAGCCCACCAGCCAGAACCAGAACGAGCACTTGCCCCAGAACGGGTCCAGCTTGTAGCCGAAGGCTTTCGGGAACCAGTAGGTAATGCCGGCCATCAAGCCGAACAGCACGCCGCCGATGATCACGTTATGAAAGTGCGCGATCAGGAACAGGCTGTTGTGCAGCGCGAAGTCGGCGGGCGGCACCGCCAGCAGCACGCCCGTCATGCCGCCGATCACGAAGGTGACCATGAAGCCCAGCGTCCAAAGCATGGGGACTTCGAAGCGGATGCGGCCGCGATACATGGTGAACAGCCAGTTGAAGATCTTGGCCCCGGTCGGGATCGAGATGATCATGGTGGTGATCCCGAAGAACGAGTTCACGCTGGCCCCGGACCCCATGGTGAAGAAGTGGTGCAGCCAAACCAGGTACGACAGCACCGTGATCACGACGGTGGCGTACACCATGGACGCATAGCCGAACAGGCGCTTGCGGCAGAACGTGGCCACCACTTCAGAGAAGATGCCGAAAGCCGGCAGGATCAGGATGTAGACCTCGGGGTGGCCCCAGATCCAGATCAGGTTCACGTACATCATGGCGTTGCCGCCGAAGTCCGCCGTGAAAAAGTTGGTGCCCACGTAGCGGTCCATGGACAGCAGCGCCAGCACCGCCGTCAGCACGGGGAAGGCCGCCACGATCAGCACGTTGGTGCACAGCGCGGTCCACGTGAAGATGGGCATGCGCATCATCTTCATGCCGGGCGCGCGCATTTTCACGATGGTGACCAGCAGGTTCACGCCGGATAGCAGGGTTCCCACCCCGGCAATCTGCAACGCCCATATGTAGTAGTCGACCCCGACGTCGGGGCTGTGCAATATGCCTGACAGTGGTGGATACGCCAGCCAGCCGGTGCGCGCGAATTCGCCCACGAACAGCGACATCATCACCAGGATCACGCCGCCCGTCGTCATCCAGAAACTGAAGTTGTTCAAGAACGGAAAAGCCACGTCGCGCGCGCCGATCTGT
The DNA here is from genome assembly GCF_001005835.2 of Achromobacter sp. LC458. Lineage (NCBI taxonomy): Bacteria > Pseudomonadati > Pseudomonadota > Betaproteobacteria > Burkholderiales > Alcaligenaceae > Achromobacter > Achromobacter sp. LC458. The sequence continues at coordinate 53,720 of NZ_LBHW02000037.1, read as the reverse complement.
AGCGGCACGATGTAGTTCATCAATCCCGTGACCAGCGGCATGGCCACGAAGAAAATCATGATCACGCCGTGCGCGGTAAAGATCTGGTCGTAGTGGTGCGGCGGCAGATAACCGGTGGAATCGCCGAACGCCACAGCCTGCTGCAAGCGCATCATGATGGCGTCGGCAAAGCCGCGCAGCAGCATGACGATGCCCAGGATCACATACATGATCCCGATTTTCTTGTGGTCGATGCTGGTGAACCATTCATGCCACAGGTAGCCCCACTTCTTGTAGTAGGTGATGGACCCGAGCACCACGATGCCCACGATGGCCACCATGAAAAACGTGGCGATCAGGATGGGCTCGTGGTAGGGGATGGCGTCCCAGGTCAGGCGACCGAAGATCAGCTTGGTGAGGTCTGGTTGATCAGGCATCTTGATTCCAGCGTAAAAACCACGATTTCATGAAACCCTGCGTCATCCGATGTGCGGTGCGGACGGCGCGGACCGCGCGCATGCCGCTACAACACCAGCCCTTCGGTGGACGTGCACATGGCGCCCACATACTTGCGCGGCTTGGTGTCGGTCAGGCCCAGCCGTTCGCGCGTTTGCGCGTCCAGCGTGGTGACGTTGAGCGCGCCCGGTATGCCCATGCCGCCTTGCGCGTCGATGGCCATGGCGTCTTTCATGCACATGCGGTTGCCTTCGACGCAGCGGTTCACAATGGCGTCGAACAGGCCGGGGGCGACCGAGGCGTAGTGTTGGATCGGGTTGCGTTCGCTGGGCTGCTCAAGCTTCAGGTAGGCATCGCGCGTCAGCCGCTGGGTAGAGGCGCGCGTGTCGGCCACCCACTTGTCAAAGCCCTGCTGGTCCAGCCCATGGAACTTGAAGCGCATGCCCGAGAAGCCCGAGCCGCTGTAGTTGGCCGACAGCCCTTCGTATTCGCCGGGGTGGTTGATGACCGCGTGCAAGGTCGTCTGCATGCCGGGCATGGCGTAGATCTGGCCGGCCAGCGCGGGCACGAAGAAGGAATTCATCACCGACGACGAGGTGATCTTGAACTGGATGGGGCGGTCAACGGGCGCCGCCATTTCGTTGACGGCGGCGATGCCTTGTTCGGGGTACAGGAACAGCCACTTCCAGTCCAGCGCCACCACTTCGACCACCAGCGGCTTGGTGCCCGTGGGCACCTCGCGGCCTTCGGACAGGCGGGCAAGCGGGCGGTAGGGATCCAGCTGGTGGGTACTGACCCAGGTCAACGCGCCCAGCGCGATGATGATGAGCAGCGGCGCCGCCCAGATCAGAAGCTCCAGCATGGTGGAGTGGTTCCATTCCGGATCGTAGTGAGCCTCTTTGTTGCTGGCCCGATAGCGCCACGCAAACAGAAAGGTCAGGAAGATCACCGGCACGATGATCAGCAGCATCAAGCCGGTTGAAATGATGATCAGATTACGCTGTTGAAGCGCGACATCGCCCGAGGGCGACAGCAGCACTGCATTGCATCCAGCGAGCAATGGCAGGGCGGTAATCAGGATCAATCCGCGGAGCCTGGTGATGGACAACATAGCCATACCTCGAAACGTAACCGTGGGAGGTAAACGCAACACTACGCTGGAAGCCGCGAAAAATCTAGGGTAAAAAGAACAAAAGTGTGCGCGGCAAGGCGTGTGCGGCAGGGCGCTATCCCAATGCGGGCGCGGCTTGGCGGGCAGCAACGTTGCGTTGCACTGGCATGTTGCAAGATCGTAGACAAGGCGGTTTCGAACTTCCTACAGTGAGCACATCCATGTCGACCTCCACGCAGTATCCCGGTCATGCCCCTTCCGTTCCCGGCCCGGGGGCACCGTCCGGCGGGGCCAGCCATGCCAAGGTGGCTCCTGGCGAAATCGCCGTCGGCGTGGTGGTGGGGCGCGCATCCGAATACTTCGATTTTTTCGTGTTCGGCATCGCTTGCGTGCTGGTCTTTCCCCGAGTCTTCTTCCCCTTTGAAGCACCGCTTGAAGGCACGCTGTGGTCCTTCGTGATCTTCTCGTTTGCGTTCATCATGCGGCCCATCGGCACGGCGCTGTCGATGGCGGTGCAGCGGCGTTGGGGCCGCGCCACAAAATTGACGGTTGCGCTGTTTGTGTTGGGCACGGCCACGGTAGGCATGGCGTTTCTGCCCAGCTACGAAACCATCGGCGCGCACGCCATCACCTTGCTTGCCGTATTTCGCTGCCTGCAAGGGTTGGCGTTCGGTGGCTCATGGGATGGGTTGCCGTCGTTGCTGGCGTTGAACGCGCCGCCCAATCGGCGTGGCTGGTATTCGATGATGGGGCAGTTGGGCGCACCGGTCGGCTTCCTGGTCGCCAGCGCGTTGTTCCTGTATTTGCACGTCACGCTGACGCAGGCCGACTTCATCGAATGGGGCTGGCGCTATCCGTTCTTCGTGGCGTTCGCCATCAACGTGGTGGCGCTGTTCGCGCGGCTGCGCCTGGTCGTCACCGAGGAATACACGCAGCTGCTTGAAGAAGGCGAACTGGAACCCATCAGCATTACCGAGATGCTGCGTTCACAAGGCTACAACCTGTTCATCGGCGCGTTCGCGGCGCTGGCCAGCTATGCGCTGTTCCACCTTGTCACCGTGTTCCCGCTGTCGTGGATTGCGATCAGCGCCACGCAACAGATTACCGACGTGCTGATTGTGCAGATCTTTGGCGCGGTGCTGGGCATCCTGGGCACGGTGGCTTCCGGCTGGTTGGCCGACCGCATCGGCCGGCGCACCACGCTGGGCATGCTGGCGGTGGCGATCGGCATCTTTGCACTGTTCGCGCCGTGGCTGCTGGGCGGCGGGCCGGTGGGGCAGGACGCCTTCATCCTGATCGGCTTCGCGTTGCTGGGCTTGTCGTATGGACAGGCGTCCGGCACCGTCACGGCCAACTTCACGCGCCGCTTCCGCTACACGGGCGCGGCGCTTACGTCGGACATGGCGTGGCTGGTCGGCGCGGCATTCGCGCCGGTGGTTGCGCTGGGCTTGTCGGCCCGCTTCGGCCTGGTGGCCGTCAGCGTCTACCTGCTGTCGGGCGCGGCATGCACCTTGCTGGCATTGCGCATCAACAAGGTGCTGGAAACGCGGGATTGATCCTTCGGCCGGGGGCTTTTTTCAGCCCCCGAATCCTTCCAGCACGTTCGCCACGTTGATGCCTACGTCGGCCACGGCATAGCCGCCTTCCATCGTGAAAACGGTTGGCAGGCCCAGGCTGGCCAGCGCCTGCCCGACGGCCAGATAGTCCGCGCTTTTCAGCTTGAATGTCGAGATCGGATCACCTTCGTAGGTGTCCACGCCTAGCGCGACCACGACCGCGTCGGCCTTGAACGCTTGCACGGCGGCCAGCCCTTGTTGCAGCGCTTGCGTCCAGGTGGCGAAGTCGGTGCCCGCGGGCAGCGGCAAATTCAGGTTGGCCCCAAAGCCCGAGCCTTCGCCTGCTTCGTCGGCATAGCCCAGAAAGAAGGGGTATTCGGTGGTTGGGTCGCCATGGATCGACACCGTCAACACGTCGCCGCGTTCGTAGAAGATGCTTTGCGTGCCGTTGCCGTGGTGGTAGTCCACATCCAGAATCGCCACGCGCGCGGCGCCCGCTTCGCGCAGGGCTTGCGCGGCCAGTGCGGCGTTGTTCAGGAAGCAGTAACCGCCGAAGAAATCAGCGCCGGCATGGTGGCCGGGCGGGCGCGTCAAGGCCATGGCGGCACGCGGGCCGCCAGCGGGGGTGACGGCGCGCGCGGCGTCGATGGCGCAAGCCGCACCGGCGGTGGCCGCCACCCAGGTGCCCGCCGTCAACGGGCACCCGCTATCAAACGAAAACAGCCCGACGCGGGCGGCGAAATTGGTCGGTTCGATGTCGTGGCGAAAGCCGCGCACCGGCCAGACGGAAGGCAGGATGTCGATGTCCGCGTTGGCCGGATCCAGCGCCACCCAGTCTTGCCAGGCTCGGGCTAGAAAATCCACGTAGCGCGGCGTGTGCACGCGCTTGATCAGCTCCATGTCGGGCGCGGACGGCGCACGCAGTTCGCCGATGCCACGCTGGCGCAGCGCGTCCAGCACAAAGGTCAGCCGGGCCGGCGTTTCGTGGCAGGGCACCAGCTTGCCCCGGAACATTTCGTGGCGACCGGCGTGTTGGTCGTGGACGGGGTTGTGGAAAATCAGCACGGGGTCGGTCCTTGAATGGCGGGCAATGACAGGTGGCGGTTGTCACTATAGCGGGCGCAGCGCATACCACGCCACGGCCGGCAGTTCTCGAAATAGGGAATAAATATCGCGCCATTCGAAGAAGCGCGGATAGCCGCCGCTGACGTCCGCCACGCCATGGCGGCGCAAGGCCAGCATGGTGCGGGGGACGTGGAAATACTGCGTCACGACCAGCGCGCGGGTATAGCCGTGTTCGCGCATGTAGGCGCCGGCATGGCGCGCGGTGGCCCAGGAATTGTTTCCCGCGCTGTCCGTCACGATGCGGTCGCCGGGCACGCCGCGTGCCAACAGGTAGCCGCGCATCACGGCGGCCTCGTCGGCCCCGGCCGGGTCTATGCCACCGCTGACGAACAGGGTGTGGCATTGCTTGGCCGCGTAGCAGTCATAGGCGCGATCCAGTCGGGCCGCTAGCCGTGGCGAGGGCTGGCCGTTGGGCAGCACGGTGTTGCCCAGCACGATGGCGACGTCGGCGGGGCGGGCTTGGGTGGACAGGCCCGTCAGCAGGCCGGTTGCGGCCAGGGCGGCGGCCAGCAGAACGGTGGCAAGCAGAACGACGGCAAGCAATAAGACGGCCACGCGGCCGGCGCGGCGGCGCATTGCCGGCTTCGAAGTCCGGTCCGAAGCCGGGGCCGGCTTATCGCCCGAATGGCCGCGATCAGCGCGAGGAAAGGTCACGAGTCGGGACGCTGTGTGGTGGATGATGAACGCGCGGCTACTGCGCGGCGGGCGACAGTTTCGGCAACGGGTAATCAAAGCGGACGTCGTTGGACACGATGGGCGCGGCAAGATTGCCCGGGTCGGTCAGGACGGCGGCGGCGCGGTACTTGCCGGGCGCAAGCACGGGCAGGAACGGCACGCTGCTATAGCCGTTGTCGTTCACCTGATAAGTCGGTTTTCCATCTTCACCGGCAGCCCACACGACCGGGTCGCGCGCCAAGCCCAGCGGGTTGGCGGGGTGCAGCGTGTCGCCCTCACGTTGGTACAGCGGGTGCACGATGCGCTCGCCCTGCGCGTTGGTCAAAAGCAGCCACACGCGCGGCGCGTTCAGGGCAACGGGCCCGTCGCCATGGTTGGCCACGCTGACCATGAACTGCCCGCCGTCTTCGCCATTCCAATCGGCCAGCGTGTCGGCAAGCTCAAGCGTCAGCCTGTCTTTCGGCGACGGCGTTGCCAGCCGATGCTTGTCGACGCGCAGATCGCCGTAGCGCACCCATTTCAGCACCGTGCCCGCCGTCTTGTCGGCGTAGCGCACTTGCAGCCAGTCGGGCGGGCGCAGCGCGACGACGTCCAGGTGTTCGCCTTCAGCGGCGGTCGTGCCGGGCCGGGCGTTGACGTCCGGCGTGTCGTACAGGTCCAGCCGGCTGACCGGCACCGTGCCGCCCTCCAGCGGCGATCCTTCGCCCTCGATGTCGATGCGGTCGATGGCGCCGTCTTCGCGAAAACGGTAGGTCAGTTCGGCAGCCTCGCTCTCCAGCGCGAACAGCGCCTGGGTGCCCCACGATGTGGCGCGCAGGGTGCCGTCGGGGCGCAGCACGTAGTCTTCAAAGCCATTGCTGGCGGCGCCGTAGCGGCAGGCCACGTGAATCACAGGCTGCTTGTCGTCAATGACCGGGTTGACGAAGCCTTTGCAGGGGCTGGCGTTGTCGGGGTGGGCAATTTCCTGGTAGCCGCGGCGATCCGGCTGGTACAGGAACAGGCGGGCGAAAAGCTGCGTGCTGCCGCCGCTTTGCCCCAGGATCAGGTCGCGGTAGCCGTCGTGGTTGATGTCCACGGCCTGCACCTGGTCCACGGTGTCGTCATCGAAGGTCGCCAGCGGCTGGAGGGGGCCGTCGCCCACGCGTACGCTCGCTTGCTGCGTATCGCCATTGCCCAGGGTGATCACGGCCGCCAGCCCGGGCTGGATGACAATGGGATAGTCTTGCCGGGCGGCCGGGGAAGAAGTCGCGGACGCGGCCTGGGCAAGAATCTGAGGCTGGGTATGCGTTTGGTCCTGAACCTGGGTCTGTGCCCAGGCCCCGGCCTGCGGCTGTACCGCCATCGTGGCCAGTGAGGCCGCCAGCAAAATCCGTTTCACTCGCCTCTCCCCACCTGGAACAAGGGGGGGAATATACCGCAGCACCGTGCGGGAAAACGATCACCGCGCGGCGCAAGCCGGCTTGCCATCTTGAGTAGAATTGACCGTCTGGAGTTGCTGCCGGTCTTATCGGCCCACGCGTGCCTGTCCGCCATGAAAGTTGCCTTTCCCATCCGCCAAGAATGTCCGCCGGGCGCCTGTATGTGCGACCGCGACGCGCTGTTGGCGGACCCGGCGGCCGATATCCGCATCCTGCGGCTGACCAAGGAAGAAGAGAAACGCCTGGTCGCGCGCCTGGAAAACATCACCAGCCTGGAAGACCTGCGTGCCATGCAGGGACGTATCCAGGCGCAGCTGGGCATCGTGATCGTCATCACGCCCAGCGATAACGAGGTGCGTACGTCACGCGGGATCTCTATCCAGCTGCAAGAGGCGCCCGGGCTGTGCCGCAAGACGCGCACCGCGCTGCCCGCCGCCATCCGGCGCGGCTTCGACAACAAACCGGAAATTGTCTACGCGCTGCTGAACGAGCGCGACCTGCTCAGCGGCACCTGATCAAGACGCCTGATCACCACGCCTGATCAAGACGCCTTGCACGGCGCCAGCGACACCACCGCCGACGGAGAGCGGCCCGCTTCGGGGCGCGTGGCCGGCTTGCCGCTTTGCCTGACCGGATAGCCCAGGATCACCGCGCTGCCGGCTTCCAGCCGCGCCGAGGCGGGCGACCCATATGCCACCGTCCAACCGCGCACGGCCAGTGGCGCCAAGGTGTATTGCAGGGCCGAGCCCGGCGATACGTGGGCCACCTTGCCCGCGAACAGCTCGTGTTGCGGCTTGGGTTTGCCGTCGACCAGGGTGTAGGTGACGATGCGGTCCAGCGCGGCCGATTCGTCGTGCCGCGCCAGGATGGCGGTTTTGTATTTGCCGGGCGCGATGTCGGCCAGGCTGAGATTGAGCGGCTCGGTCGCGTGGCCCGCCGCGTCCAGGCGCACGCCGGAGACATCCACGCGCACCAGCGGGGCATCGCCCACATTGCGCACGCGCACGCTGTATTGGCCCGAGGTGCCGGTGGTGATGCAGACGTCCACGCCCAGCGGGTTCGGCTTGGGCGGCGCGGCGGCGTCGGCCAGCGCCACGGCTGGCAGCAGGCAAACCACGGCCAACCAGGCGGACAAGCCAGGCAGGCCTGGCTTGTTCGAGGGTGAGACGGGTGGGACCGATCGGGTGGGCACGGCACGCTCCTCATGAAAGGCAGCGTGCCGGGCGGCGCGTTGCCGCGCTTATTACACCACTTGACGGCTTTGGGCCGCATTGGCTTGCTGACGCTTGCCCGCGAGCCAGTGCAGGATCAACGCCAACACCAGCAGGCCGGCGATGATGAAGCCCCAGAAGATCCAGCCGACCACCGCGATCAGCGTGCCCAGGCTGCCCGCCACGGGCAAGACCTGGTTCAGGCCCTGCGCGGCCCACACCAGACCGCCTTGCAGCGTCTGCAACCAGGCCGGGTCCAGCCAGCCCGCCGCCCACGCCGGCGCCACCCATTGGGACGTGTCCAGCGCCGTGCCCGGCACCTGCGCGGTGGCGATGGTGGCCAACACCCAGTCGGTCAGTTGCAGGGTCAGCGCCACCAGCCCCGTCCAAAGCGCGGCCAGGACGGCGAAGGTGAGCCAGATGATTTTCTTCATTGCAGTGGTACTCCGATTCAAAAGAGGGGCCACGATAAAGCGGATTCTATTTCTAAAAAACCAGAGTGCGTGTGACAAACATTACGAAAAAACCGAAGTCTTGGCATGCGCCAGCACCGCCTGGACCAGCGGATGATGCTGGCCGCGCCGATTGCGAATGGCGTGGATTTCTTCATGGACATCGTCGCAGCGGGCCAGCGGACGCAGTCCGCGCAGCAGGCCGATGTCATCGCCGCCCAGGCGGCTTAGCGGGAACACGCCCAGGCCGCGCGCGGCAAACACCGACATCAGCGCGCTGTCTTCGAATTCGCCGACGACGTTGGGCAGCACGCCCTGTTCGCTGAACCAGCGGTCCAGCGTCTGGCGCAGCACGGAATGGCCGGTGGGCAGCAGCACGGGCAGCCGCGCCAGGCAGCGCGGAAAGTCCAGCGTGTCGGCCTTGCGCACCAGGCGGGCCGGGCCGTACCAGTCCACGGGCGAAGACACCAGCCGATCGCTGGTCAGGCGCAGGTTGGGGTTGGCGGGTGCGCCCTGGCCGGCCAGCACCAGGTCCAGATGGTGTTGGGCCAGTTCGCCCAGCAGCTCTTGAACTTCGCCTTCGTGGCAGGTCAGCCGCAGGTCGGGCGTTTCCAGCACCGGGCCCAGCAGCGCGTGCGCGGCAAGCTTGGAAATGCCGTCCGACAGGCCGACCGACAGCCGGATGACCGGCTTGGTGGCGGCCGCGCGCACTTCCTGCGGCAAGGTATGGCCGATCTGGAAGATTTCTTCGGCGCGCGCGAAGGCGGCCTTGCCGGCGTCCGTCAGCGCCACCCCCCGGCCGGCCGGTTTGAGCAGTTGGTGGCCCAGGTTTTTTTCCAGTTCGCGCACCTGCGCGCTGATGGTCTGGATGGCCATGTCGAGCCGTTCGGCGGCGCGCGAAAAGCCGCCTTCCTTGGCGACCATCCAGAAGTAATACAGGTGACGGTAATTCAGCATGCGCTTGGACTCTTCGGTTTTTTCGAACCTTAACTCACTTTCAGGCTGATTTCTCGGTTGGTCTCATATCCGGATGATGGGCACCTTCGAACACAGCGGGGCAATCATGGACACTTTGATCACATTCTTCACCAACGATTTTTTAGGGACACCGACCTGGAGCTGGTTGCTGTTCGTTGGCATCGTCGTCAGCCTGCTGGCCTTTGACCTGGGCGTGCTGCACAAGGAAGACCGCGAGATCGGTGTGCGTGAAAGCCTGCTGTTGTCGGCCGGCTACATCACCGCGGCGCTGCTGTTCGGCGGCTGGGTGTGGTGGCAAATGGGCGCGACCAGCGGCATGGCCTATTACACGGGCTTCATGATCGAAAAATCGTTGTCCATGGATAACGTGTTCGTGATTGCGCTGATCTTCAGCTTCTTCGCGATTCCGCGCCAGTACCAGCATCGCGTGTTGTTCTGGGGCATCCTGGGCGTGATCGTGTTGCGCGCCATCATGATTGGCCTGGGCGCCGCGCTGGTCAGTAATTTTGGTTGGCTGCTGTATTTGTTCGGCGCGTTCCTGGTGTTCACGGGCATCAAGATGTGGATGATTGCCGACCAGACGCCGGACATCGCCACCAACCCGATCCTGAAGTTCCTGAAGCGCCACATGCGTGTCACGGAAGGCCTGCGCGGCAATGCGTTCATGGTGACCGAGACGGATCCGGCCACGTCCAAGAAGGTGCGTTATGCCACGCCGCTGCTCTTGGCCCTGGTACTGATCGAGTTCGTTGACCTGGTGTTCGCGGTGGATTCGGTGCCTGCCATTTTCGCCATCACGACCGACCCGTTCATTGTCTACACCAGCAACATTTTCGCCATCCTGGGCTTGCGTGCGTTGTACTTTGCCCTGGCCGCCATGATCCATCGCTTCCATTACCTGAAGTACGCGTTGGCCCTGGTTCTGGTGTTTATCGGCACGAAGATTTTCCTGGTCGGCTTCATCGGCAAGGTGCCGGCGGCAGTATCGCTGGGCGTGACGTTCAGCCTGATCCTGGGCGGCGTGTTGTTCTCCTTGTGGAAAACCCGCTCGGACACGATGTCGACGCAGTAATCGCGCCGTTCCAGCAAAAACCCGCCGGTTAGCCCGGCGGGTTTTTTTCGTCGTTGCGATACGTCGCCGATATGAAAATCTGCAAATTTCCCTATTTGTAATATGGCGTTCCCGGGCGTAGAGTCGGCCGTATGTGAACGTTATGGACGCGTTATGCGCCGTTATGCCGCTACCAGGAGCCGCCATGAGCAACAACAGTTGGTCCGCCAAGCAATATTCCGCGTTTGAAAACGAACGCACCCGCCCCGTGCGCGATCTGGTCGCCGCCCTGCCTGACCAGGCGGTGCAACGGGCGGTGGACCTGGGTTGCGGCCCGGGCAATTCCACCGAGGTGCTGGCCCAGCGCTACCCCGACGCCGTCGTTACCGGCATGGACAGCTCGCAAGACATGGTGGATGCCGCGCGCAAGCGCTTGCCCGCCCTGCAATTCGACCTGGCCGACATCGCCACCTGGAATCCCCCCGAGCAATACGACGTCATCCTGGCGAACGCCGCGCTGCAATGGGTGCCCGACCACGCCACGCTGTATCCGCGCCTGGTGGGCAAGCTGGCGCCGGGCGGCCTGCTGGCCGTGCAAACGCCTGACAACATGGAAGAACCCGCACATCGCCTCGCGCGCCAGGTGGCGGGCGAAGCGCCGTGGGCGGCGAAGACGGGCAACGTGAAGCACCCGCCGCGTCACAGCGCCGCCTGGTACTACGAATTGCTGAAGCCGCATTGCGGCGTGCTGGATGTGTGGCGCACCACTTATCACCATCCGCTGGCAGGCGCGGCGGCGGTGGTGGAATGGTTCAAGGGCACCGCGCTGCGTCCGTACCTGGACAAGCTGGACGCCGCGGAACAGGCCAGCTTCCTGGCGCGCTATCAGGCCTTGATTGCCGAGGCTTACCCCGCGCTGGCCGATGGCACCGTGCTGCTGCCGTTTCCGCGCCTGTTCATCGTGGCAGGTCCCAAGCCGAGGTAACAGCGGCGCATCGTCACCCCGCCGCCGGACCCGCCGACTTGTCCGCGAAGTAGCGCGCGGGCGTCTTGCCCAGCGTTTTCTTGAACATCGTGATGAAGGCGCTGACCGATTCGTAGCCCAGGTCATCGGCGGTGCGCTGCACCGACACGCCCGCCGACAGGCGTTGCAGCGCCAGGATGATGTGCAGCTGCCGGCGCCAGCGCCCAAAGCTCATGCCGACTTCCTGCTGCACCAGCCGCGCCAGCGTGCGTTCGCTCATGGCGACGCGCTTGCCCCACTGCGCGACGGTGCTGCGGTCGGACGGGTCGGCGTTCAGCGCGCTGGCGATGTCGCGCAGGCGAGGGTGGTCGGATAGCGGCAAGTGCAGATGCTCGGCCGGCATGCGCCGCAACTGCTCGATCAGCACGTCCGACAGCTGGCGGTTGACGGGCGCGTCCAGATCGGCGGCGGGTTGCGCGGACAGGTGCACGATCAGCTCGCGCAGCAGCGGCGTGATCGTCAGGGTGCAGCAGTTGGTCGGCAGGCCGGCAACATCGGCCGGCACAAACAGAAAGTACACAAGTCCGTTGGCCGTGACGCGATTGCTATGCGACATGCCGCCCGGTATCCACACGGCGCACTGCGGCGGCACCATCCACAGCCCTTGCGGCACGGAACAGGTGACGCCGCCTCGCAGCGCCAGCACCAACTGGCCCATGGGGTGGCGATGGGTGGGGGATTCGTCGTCCCGGTCCGCCGGGTCCACCGGCATGGCGAAGGTGCACTGGGTGGGCGAGTCGAGGTCGAAGGGGGCTGGCAGGTTCAGTCGCATGGCAGGCGGCGCGGTGAGGGTGACAGGGGTCGTTAAACCCGGCTTGGCCGGACCACACCGCCCGGACCACACCGCCCGGATCGCTTTGGCAGGAATGAAGGATAGCTTGTCATTGTCTCGAAATTCGGCAGGCTTGCGTGTGGATAAGCTGTCGGCATGATGAAAATTCCCTCTGCATTTCCCCCCGCCGGCCGCCGCGCGGCCTGGCTCATCCTGGGCATCCTCTGCATTGCCATGGCGCTGCGCGCGCCCATTACCGGTGTTCCGCCGCTGATTGGCATGATCCGCGAACAGTTGGGCCTGTCGTCCACGGCTGCCGGCATGTTGATCACCTTGCCGCTGCTGGCATTCGCCGTGGTGTCGCTGTTCTCGGCGGCGCTGGCCCGCCGCTTCGGACTGGAGCGCACGCTGTTCGGCGCGCTGTTGCTGATTTGCGCCGGCATCCTGGTGCGTCCGTATGGCGCGGCCTGGGGCTTGTATGCGGGCACGGCCATCATCGGCGCGGGCATCGCCATTGGCAATGTACTGCTGCCCAGCCTGGTCAAGCGCGACTTCCCGCAACGCGTGGCCGGCCTGACGTCGGCCTATGTGTTGACGATGAGCATCGCGGCGGGCGCGGCGTCGGCCGTCGCCATTCCCCTGGCCAATCTGTCGGCCGATGGCTGGCGCTTTTCAACGCTGTGCCTGTTCGTGGTGCCGCTGCTGGGCTTGCTGTTGTGGTTGCCGCAATTGGGCGGGCATACCGCGCCCGCGTCCACCACCGCGCACGCCCCGCACGGTGGGCGGCTGTGGCATTCGCCGCTGGCGTGGCAGGTCACGCTGTATCTGGGCATCAATTCTTTCGTGTTCTATGTGGGCGTGAGCTGGCTGCCCGCCATCTTGCGCGACGCGGGCTATTCCGCCGAACGCGCGGGGTCATTGCATGGGCTGCTGCAACTGATGTCGGCGGGTCCGGCCCTGTTCCTGGCGCCCGTCGTGCGGCGCATGAAGGATCAGCGCGCGGCCGCGTTCTGCTCGGCTGCCGCATCGTTCGTGGCGTTTGCCGGGCTGATCGCCGCGCCGCACTGGGCCACGTTGTGGATCGTGTTGCTGGGCCTGGGTACGGGCGGCGGCATCATTCTGGGCCTGGCCTTCGTGGGCCTGCGCGCCAGTCATGCGCAGCAGGCGGCTGCCTTGTCGGGCATGGCGCAATGCGTCGGCTATCTGTTCGCCGCCACCGGCCCCGCGCTGGTGGGCGCCACGCACGACCGCCTGGGCGGCTGGGGCGTGGCGTTGGGCGTTTGCGCGGCGCTGTGCGTGGCCATGGCTATCATCGGCACGTACGCGGGCCGCGCCATTCAGATCGGCGGCTACCGCGCCGGCATGCCCCGGTCCCAGCCGGCGCCGTGATGCGTGATGGCGCTGGCGCGTCAGTCAAGCGGCTGGGCGTGCGTCTTCCATAGTTGCACCAGCGTGTCGGGCGCCTGGGCTTCCGGCACATCGAACGTCACCGCCGAGTCTTCGTCGCGGTCCAGCACGATTTCGATATGAAAGTAGCGCTGGTCGCCGCCCGCCTGCCCGTATTCGGGCACGGCCAGCGGCGCCGCGCGTTGCAAGGTGTCGCACACTTCCTGGCGCACGCCGGGCGGGCAGGTGGCCAGGTTGATACTGCGCGGCTGCGTCAGCGCGGGCAGGTAGGCCACGCCGCCTTCACGCGTCAGCCGCACCAGCAGCGCCAGGTCCAAGGAAGGCAGTTCGATCATGTCAGGACTCCTACGGTCGCCCAGGCTTGCGCCACGGCGCGCTGCACGGCGGCGTCAAAGCGTTCGGCGGCGACCGTCACCGTCAACGCGGCAAAGGTTTTGAAATCGGCGTCGTGGCGCAGCCGCTTGTCGCACAAGGTGTCGTACCAGACGCCGCCCGCGCCTTTCCACGCGGGGCCATCCAGCGCGGTGGCCGCCAGGAAGAACGCGCGGTTGGGTATGCCGGAATTGATGTGGACGCCGCCGTTGTCGCGCGGCGTATCGACGTAGTCGCGCATGTGCGCGGGTTGCGGGTCGCGGCCCAGCGCCGGGTCGTCGTACGCGCTGCCCGGTTCCGACATTGAACGCAGCGCGCGGGCGTTGATCTTTTCGGTGAAGAGCCCGGCGCCCACCAGCCAATCGGCCTGCCGCGCCGTTTGCCCCAGGGCGTATTGCTTGACCAGCGCGCCAAAGACGTCGCACAACGATTCGTTCAGCGCGCCGGACTGGCCTTGATAGAGCAGGGCGGCCTCGGAATCGATGACGCCGTGCGCCAGCTCGTGCCCGATGATGTCGACGGCGGCGGTGAAGCGGTTGAAGACTTCGCCGTCGCCATCGCCAAACACCATCTGCGCGCCGTTCCAGAAGGCGTTGTCGTAGTCTTCGCCGTAATGCACGGTGCCCACCAGCGGCAGCCCGTGGCCGTCGATGGAGTGGCGTTTGTAGACGTCCCAGAAGAGTTTGTAGGTGGCGCCCAGATGCGCATAGGCTTCGTCCACCGCCACGTCGCCGCTGGCGGGCCGGCCTTCGGTGCGCACCAGCGTGCCCGGTAGCGTGGTGTCGTTGTGCGCATCGTGAATGGCGCGCTGCGGCGCGCCTGGGCGAGAGGGCGGCGCGTTTGGCGCAAGCGTGGCGCGGGGCGGTTGCGTAGCCATGTCGCGCAGGCTGCGCTGCTGCTGGTCGATGATCAACGTCTTGACGGCGGGCATGCTGACGCGGGCGTCGGTATGCTGCGCCAGGCGGTCCAGCACATACGGGGGGATCACGCCGATCAAGGGGGTGGACTCGGAAGGACGTGGCATTCGGGTCTCCGTCTTTCAGCGCCGGGCGCAATGCCGGCGGGGCGAAATGCCACGGTAGCAGATGCCCGATGACCGATGGCGTAACAGTCTGCCGCCTGATGCGACGGGAAAGCGCGTGCCTCGACAGCGCCACGGCGTTCCAGTACTTTGCCTGTCGTTTTCCCCGCCACATGCCGCCATGCCGACTTCTGATTTGCCGACGCCCGATTCGCCAATGCCCGATTCGCCAATGCCCGATTCGCCAATGCCCGATTCGCCAATGCCCGATTCGCCAATGCCCGACTACCGCATCGCGGCCCTTGCCTTCACGCCCACGCATCTGCAATTGACGCTGGCCAATGGCCAGACGCTGTCTGAACCCATCAAGCGCTACATCCGTCTTGAGAAGGCGACGCCAGACGAACGCCTGCAATGGCAATTGGTCGACGACGGCCACGGCCTGGTGTGGCCGCGGCTGTGGGAACCCGCGCCGCGAGGCATGCTGAACGTGTACGACATCCTGTGGGACCAGCGCTATGAAAAAGCGCTGGCCGCGTTGCAGGCGGCCGACTGGACGCTTGAGCGCTTGCCGCAGATCGAACAGGAACTGGTGGCGCTGTGGCGCATGGAGGCCGACATCAACAATGGCGGCTTCATGCAGTTTCTGTGCAACTGGGGCGACCCCACGTGCCAGCTGGCGTTGCAGGCGTTAAAGAAGCTGGGCGCCACGCACATGCTGGCCGTGCTGTCGCGCATGCGCGGCCTGATCGACCGCTTTGAGGCGTCGCCCGAAGTCATCGAATTGAACGACATCTACGGCGCGATGACCGAGGCCGAGCAGCAGGAAATGGACAGCCTGGACCACGCGTTCTGGGACTATCCCGATGCCTTGTCGCGGCTGGGTTTACGGCATTACGGCGCCTGAAAACCGCCCCATTTGCATGCCTGGCAACGTTCAGAAATGTCTGGCAACAATGGCGGCCCTTTGAATGCGGATTCGGTTCCGATCACGGGATAGAATCCGGTGCTTCTTTCCCGGGGGGGGCTCGCGATGCGTTATTTCCTGATCTTGGTGGGGGCGGCCGTGGTCGCCTATTTGCTCGCTCGTGGCATCGCGGCCGTGTTCTCGGACCGTAAACGTACAAAATCAGACAGGGACTCAAAGTGAAGCCGACGGATATCCAGATGGTCAAGACGATCGGCGCGGTTAAGCCGCGCAACATTAAGGTCGCCGCAGGGGCCGTGATTCTGTTTTTCCTGATCCTGTTCCTGGCGTTCGGTTCGTGGTTTCAGGTGGACCAGGGCGAGCGCGGCGTGGTGCTGCGTAACGGCAAGCTGGTGCGCGTGTCGGAACCGGGTCTGGACTTCAAGACGCCGTTCATCGACAACGTGATGACCGTGTCGGTGCGCGACCACACGTTCGTGTTTGAAAAGCTGGAAGCGTATTCGTACGACCAACAGCCCGCGCACTTGCGCGTGTCGGTCACGTACCGCGTGCCGCCCGAGCACGTGGCCGAGCTGTATTCGGAATACGGCACCATCAACAATTTGCAGATGCGCGTGCTGGAACGCAAGACGCCCGACGCCGTGAAGAACGTGTTCGGCCAGTACACCGCCGTGCGCGCCATTCAGGAACGCCAGAAGCTGGGCCTGGATGTGAACAACGCGGTGCTCAAGACGATGGAAGGCGCGCCGGTGCAAGTGGTGGGCGTGCAGATCGAAGAAGTGGGTTTCTCGCAAGCCTACGAGCATTCGATTGAACAGCGCATGTTGGCGCAGGTGCAGATTGAAACGACGCGCCAGCAAAAGGAAACGGCGATGATCAACGCCGAGATCCAGGTGGTGAAGGCCAAGGCCGAAGCCGATGCACGCCGCCAGCAGTTCACCGCTGAAGCCGACGGCATCCGCATGCGCGGCGACGCCGAAGCCGCGTCCATCCGCGCCAAGGCCGAAGCGCTGGCCGCCAACACCAACCTGGTCAGCCTGAACGCTGTTGAAAAGTGGGACGGCGTGCTGCCGGCCACGCAGGTACCCGGTGCCGCGCTGCCGTTCATCGGCATCAAGTAACGCGCAGCGCGGCCGGCATCCTAGGGATTCCCCTCTGTCAAGAATTGCAAAGCGGGCGCAAGGTAGACGCATCGGCGCACCGGCGCACCGGCGTACAACGCCCGTTTTACGATCAGGCAAGCGAAGGCCGCACGCGGGCGGCGCGCTTGCCCAAGAGGCTTGCACAAGGAGACATGGATGTCGCAGTTGGATTGGACGTCCGGCGACACCGCGCCGGATCGGCAGGGCTATTACGAAACGCGCCTGGACACGGGCGATACCGCCATTTCGCTATACAGCGTGCTGGGTTGGATGCCCGTGAAAACACCGGGCAACATGGTGGGTTGGCGGCCATTGCCGCCGGCGGCTGAACGGCAAGAGGCCGAACGCCACATCCAGGAACTGCGCGCGGCGCAGGCGCATATCCCCATGGATTACTAGCGGCAAAAAGCGCCGCATCTGGCCGGGCGCTAAAAACAGCAGTTGCGATAATGAGAATTATTTGTAAAATTCGCCACCCTGTTTTGCTGCGTAATCCGTTCGGCCCATGTCCCGCTCACCTCCGACCCGCACCGGCTGGCTCGCGTATTACGACGAGCTGGTGGGCGTATGGAGCCGCCGCACGGGCAACCGGCACGACGCCGAAGACGCGGCGCATGACGCCGTCGAACGCTTGCTGAAGGCGGACGCCAGCGTGGCGCTGAAGGCGCGCGGGTATCTGTTCCAGGCGGCAAGCCATCGCTTGATCGATCGTTGGCGGCGGCAGGACCGCGCCGAACACGTGCCGCTGGACGAATTGAACGACGCCGATCAGTTGATCGTGCAAGACCCCGATGCGCCGTTGCGGGCCGCGCGCCTGGCCGACGATCTGGCCAAAGTGCTGGCGGAATTGCCGCCCAAGTGCCGCCAGGCATTCGTGCTGAACCGCATCGAAGGCTGGACCCAGGCGGAAGTCGCCCAGCACATGGGCCTGTCCAAGAACATGATCGAACGCTATGTCATGCGCGCCATCGAGCATGCCCGCGACCGCCTGCGCGAATACACTCCATGACGATGTCTTCTACCCCTGATCACGATGATCCGCGCGATGATCCGCGCGACGCCGCCACCGCGGCGTGGTGGTTCGCGCGCTGGCATTCGGGTGACCTCACGCGACGTGACCGGCGCGCGTTTGCGCGCTGGCGGCGCGACCACCCCGAGCGCGCCCGCGAGTTCGACCGCATGCAGCAGCTGGGCGCGGCGGCGGCGGGCTTGCCGCGCGATCAGGTGCATGCCCTGTTGGGCGGCCCGGTGCCGGCGCGGCCCCGCCTCCCACGGCCTGACCGCTTCTTGACCCTGCGCGTCGCGCTGGCCTGTGCGGCCGCGGTGGTTGTCGCGCTGGGCGTGTGGTGGAACCTGCCGGTGCCCGCGCCGTCCTTCACCACCACGGTCAGCACCGAACGCGGCGAACGCCGCCAACTGAGCCTGCCCGACGGTTCCGTGCTTGAGATCAACGGCGGCACGCGCGCCACGGTCAAGCTGTATGCCGAACGCCGTGACGTGGCGTTGGACAGCGGCGAAATCACCTTTACCGTGGCGGCGGATGCCACTCGCCCGTTCACCGTGGACGCCGGCAGCGGCGTGGTGCGCGTAACGGGCACGGTGTTCGACGTACGCCGCGACGCCGACCAGGTGACCGTGCTGGTGGAGTCCGGCACGGTGCAGGTGTCGGGCGGGCATTGGTGGAACCTGGGCCGCGCCGTGCTGCGCGCGGGCCATGGCCTCCGCGTGCCCGGCAGCGGCGCCATCGGCGTGCCCGCGCCCGCCGACGTGTCGGGGGCGACCGCCTGGCGGGAAGGGCGCGTGGTGTTCAAGAACGCGCCGCTGGCAGACGTCGTGCGCGACATGAACCGCTATCTGGCCACGCCGCTGCGCCTGGCCGACGACAAGGTGGGGCGCTTGCGCGTGTCCGCCTCGTTCCCGCTTGACCGCCCCGAAGCCTTGATCGATGCCTTGCCTGCCATTGCGCCCGTGCGCCTTGCGCCACGCCCCGGCGGCCCCATCGACATCTACACGCGGGCGGACGCGGCGGGCGCCGTTACAAAATAAATGGGAATGAGATTCAGGTTTATCTGCGTTTGAAACGTTCTACGAAGGAAGGCGTTGGGCCGAGCTTCATAGCCCGGCCCTTGCCACCCCCCTCGTCGAACCGAAACAGCAGGTAGTCGTGACCTTCTTCGCACACCGAAATTCATTGCCGGCATCGCGCCGCGCCCGCGCCACCCCGCGCTTCACGCCTTCTTCCTTGACGCTGGCCATGGGCCTGGCCCTGGGTGTGGCTTTGAGTCTGGCCGCCGCGCCCGGCGCGGTGCGCGCCCAGAACGCCGGCGTGTCGATCAACATCGGCGCCCAGCCGCTGGGCGATGCGCTGCTGCAATGGGCGGCGCAGACCAAGGTGCGCGTGTTCTACGCGCCCGACGTGGTGGCCGGCCTGTCCACCCGTGGTTTCTCCGGCAGCATGACACCCGAAGAAGCGCTGCGCGGTTTGCTGCAAGGTACGGGCGTGGTGTACCGCTGGCAGGGCGACAGCATCATCCTGACGCGTGATGGCGGCGTGGCCAGCCTGGCGCCCGTGACCGTGCTGGGCAATTCGGACCCGGCCGTAACCGAAGGCACGGGCTCCTACACCACGCCCGCATCCGCGGCGGCAACCGGGCTGACGCTGTCGCTGCGCGAAACGCCGCAGTCCGTCAGCGTGGTGACGCGCCAGCGCATCGACGACCAGAACCTGCGGTCGCTGGACGAAGTGATGGGCAACGTGGTCGGTGTGCAGGTGGTCAGCGAGGATTCCGACCGCACCGATTTCTGGTCGCGCGGGTTCTACATCGACAGCCTGCAATACGACGGCGTGCCCACCACTATCGGCCTGTCCATGTATGGCGAATCCGATAACGATTCCTTCATCTATGACCGCATTGAGGTTGTGCGCGGCGCCACCGGCCTGATGTCGGGCGCGGGCAATCCCGGCGCCTCCATCAACCTGGTGCGCAAGCACGCCAACAGCAAGACCTTTACCGGTTCGGTCAGCGCGGGCTTTGGCTCGTGGAACCAGTATCGCGGCACGCTGGATATGTCCACGCCGTTAAACGAAGCCGGCACGGTGCGCGCCCGCATGGTCGCCGTGTACCAGGGCCGCGATTCCTATATCGACCTGTACCACGCCAACAAGAAGGTGTTCTACGGCGTGATCGACGCCGACCTCACGCCCAACACCACCTTGAGCATCGGGGCCGACTATCAGGACAAGCGTCCGCGCGGCTCCACCTGGGGCAGCCTGCCCGTGGTGTTCAGCGACGGCACGGACACGAACTGGCGGCGCTCCAAGACCACGGCGGCCGACTGGACGTATTGGCACACCACCAACGAAACCATGTTCGCCACGCTGTCGCACCGCTTCCAGAACGACTGGGAAGTGCGCGCCGACTGGTCCCATCGCAAGAGCAAGTACGACGCCAAGCTGCTGTACCTGTATGGCGACCTGGACCGCGAAACCGGCACGGGCCTGCGCGCGTTGCCGGGCTACTGGAATTCGTACGCCGACCAGACCTCGCTGGATGTGCAGGCCAAGGGGCCGTTCACTTTGCTGGGCCGCAAGCACGAAGTGGTGGTGGGCGCCATGCGCAGCCGTTATGGCGAAGACTTCTATCGCTACGGATTTGAAAGCGCGTCGCTGGCCAGCACCGGCAACTTCTATCAATGGGACGGTTCATTCGCGCAGCCGACCTGGACGGACGCCACGTTGCGCGACACGGTCACGCATCAGCAGGGCGCGTACGCCGCGGCGCGCTGGTCGCTGACCGACCGCCTGACCGCCATCACGGGCGGCCGCTACGCCACGTGGGAATCCAAGTCCGACACGTGCGACCAGAAGGACTCGCAGTTCATTCCCTACGCGGGCGTGGTCTACGACATCAACGACACGTATTCCACCTACGTCAGCTACACCGACATCTTTCAGCCGCAGGATAACCGCGACCGCAACGGCAACTACCTGGACCCGGTGCAAGGCAAGAACTACGAAGTGGGCGTCAAGGGCGAATACCTGGACGGCCGCTTGAACACGTCGATTGCGCTGTTCAAGGTCAAGCAAAGCAAGCTGGCGGTGCTGGATGGCGACGCGCTGGTGCCGGGCTCGATGGACCAGGCCTACACCACGGCCGACGGCGTCACGACCAAGGGCGTGGAACTGGAAGTCAGTGGCCAGTTGGCGCCGGGCTGGAACGCCTACGCAGGCGGCACGTACTACACCAGCCGCGATGCCGAAGGGGTGTCCGTCAACACCGAACGGCCACGCGCCATGGCCAAGCTGTTCACCACGTACCGCTTGCCGGGCGACTGGAGCCGCCTGACCGTGGGCGGCGGCGTCAACTGGCAGATCTCGACCTATAGCCAGGTCAGCGCGGGCGACGATACCGTGACGGCCAAGCAGAAGGCCTACGCCATCTACAACCTGATGGCGCGCTACGACTTCAGCTCGGCCTTGTCGGCGCAGTTGAACGTGAACAACCTGTTCGACAAAAAATACTATATGGGCGGCGTCGCCAGCCAGGTGTATTACGGCGAACCCCGCAGCGTGTTCGTCAACCTGACCGCCAAGTTCTGATCGGGGGCCCCGGCAAATCCCGTCTTGAAAACGATTCAAAGATATTTATAATTGCGAATCATTTTCATTTTGTTTAGGATCTGGCGGCGACGCCGGGGCGCTCCGCCATGCCATCCTCTTCCTTCGCGGCCCACGCCGAAGTGCAATCGGTCTACCAGGCTCACCACCAGTGGTTGCGCAATGTGCTCCAGCGCAAGCTGGGCAATGCGTGCGACGCGGCGGATGTGGCGCACGATACGTTTGAACGCCTGATCCGCGCCAATGTGCGCGAACCCTTGTCCGAGCCGCGCGCCTATCTGCGCACCATCGCCACGCGCCTGGTCATCGGGCGTGCGCGCCGCGCCGCACTCGAAGCCGCCTATGCCGAATCCCTGGCGCTGCAACCCGTGGCGGTCGAACCGTCGGTGGAGCATCGTGCGCTGATCCTGGAAGCGCTGGAACAACTCTGCGAACTGCTGGACACGCTGCCCATGAACAGCCGCCGCATCTTCCTGATGGCGCAGGTGGATGGCTTGTCGTATGCCGAGATCGCGCAGCAATTGGGCCTGACGCCCAATGCCGTGCAAAAGTCGCTGGCGCGCGCATTGGTGCATTGCTACACGACGGTCTACGGATGAGCCGAGGCGTGATGGACGGCGCCAAGCTGCTGCGCCCGCACGCGCCCGAGGCCGGGCGTGTCGATCCCAAGGTCTTGCGGCAAGCGGCCGACTGGTGGACGCGGTTGCGCGAAGACGCCAGCGATGCCGACCGCGCGCGCTTCGAACAATGGCGGCGCGCGCAGCCCGCGCATGAACTGGCCTGGCAACGCTTGACCGCGTTGACGCGCGATGTGGCCTCGGGCGTGGCGCAGGCCGGCCATGATGTGGCCGCCCACACGCTGCGCCAGGCGCCCTTGATCCAGTCGCGCCGCAACGCCATTCGCTGGATGGTGACGGCGGCGGGGGTGGGGCTGGGCGCGTGGGCCATGGGCGAGGCCGGCACGGTGCGCCGGATAACGGCCGACCTTTCCACCGGCACCGGCGAACGCCGCGCGCTGACTTTGCCCGACGGCACGCGGCTGGAACTGAACACGGCCAGCGCGGTGGACCTGCGCTACACCGCGACCTTGCGCGAGGTCGTGCTGCACGAAGGCGAAATCCTGGTGACGACGGCGCAAGACGCAAAGGGCCGGCCGTTTCAGGTGCGCACGCGCAGCGGCATCCTCACGCCGGTCGGCACACGCTTTGTCGTGCGCGATCTGGACGATGGCCGCGCGCTGCGCGTGGCGGTGCTGCAAGGCGCGGTCGATGTGCGCAGCCTGAACGCCGCCGATGCGCCGCGTCGCGTGCAGGCGGGCAACCAGGCAGAATTTTCAACGGCGGGCGGCTATGCGCCGCGCCCGCTTGAAGCGGCGGCATCGGCCTGGACCCACGGCATGCTGATCGCCGACGAACTGCCGCTGGCGCAGTTCCTGCAAGAGCTTGGCCGCTATCGCCCGGGTCGGCTGGCCTGCTCGACCGAGGCGGCCGCGCTGCGCGTGGTTGGCGCGTTTCCGCTGGCCGACACCGAGCGCGTGCTGGACATGCTGCAAGACGTGCTGCCCGTGCGCGTGCGCCGCTATACCCGTTATTGGGTGTCGGTGGGCTTGGCATAGAAAGTTGTAACCGGAACGGCGTAACGCATCCTCCCGCGCGTCATGTAAGGAAAGCAGCCCCATCGCGCTCTCGCGCGGCACGCTGCGCCCGTCCTTCATGAGCCAGGAATCCCCCTTCATGTCTTCTCGTCCTGCCCGCGTGGCCACCGCCGCCCACTTGTCCACGCCGCGTCGCCAACGTTTGCCGCGCACTCGTCTCAGCGTTGCCCTGCATCTGGCGTTGCCCGCCATCGCGCTTGCGGCTCCGTGGCCATCCGCGGTGTATGCGCAGGACGCGCAGGACGCGTCGGCGTCGAAGCCGCGCACCGTGAACCTCAACATACCGGCCGGACCGTTAAGCACGGCGTTGGGCGCGTTTGGCGTGCAGGCGGGCGTGATGGTGGCCTCGGACCCGGCGCTGACCGCCAACGCCCGTACACGCGGCGTGTCTGGCACGCTTGCCGTGGACACGGCGTTGTCCGAACTGCTGGCGGGCACCGGTTTGCAGGCCGTGGGCCGCGCCGGCGGCGGCTACCGTCTGCAACCCGCGCCGGCCGCCGGGCAGGCGGCAACGCTGGCGCCCGTGACGGTGACGGGCAGCTACAACCCCACGACGGACGGCACGGGGTCGTACACCACGCCCGCCGTCACCATCGGCAAAACCACACAGGCGCTCAAGGACATTCCGCAGTCCATCACCGTGTTGACCCGCCAGCGCATGGACGACCAGGTGATGACCAGCCTGCCGGACGCCATCAACAACACAGCCGGCATGGTCGGCGTGCAAGGCGTGGGGGCGGGCGTGGCGATCAATTCGCGGGGCTTTCCGGTCGACCTGCTGCAATACGACGGTGTGTCCCTGCTGCGCAACAGCTACAGCCTGGGCAACTGGGAGCAGGACTCGCTGGTGTTCTACGACCGCGTGGAGATCCTGCGCGGCGCGGCCGGCCTGCTGCAAGGCGCGGGCAGCCCGGGCGGGGCGATCAACCTGGTGCGCAAGCGCGGCGACGCCGAGCCGTCGGTGGTGCTGTCCGGCAAGGCCGGCTCGTGGGACCACTACGGCCTGACGCTGGATGCGGGCGGGCCGCTGAACGCCGCGGGCACGCTGCGCGGCCGCGTGGTGGTGGACGAAGACCAAAGCCATTCGTATATCGACTACGTGTGGGACAAGACGCGCAACCTGTACGCCGCGTTGGACGTCGACGTGACCGAGGACACCACGGTCGGCATCGGCATCAGCAACCGCTACAGCCGCTCGCGTCCGATGATTGTGGGCTACCCGCGCTACCAGGACGGCGGCGCCATCGATCTGCCGCGTTCGACGTTCACGGGATCCACCTGGAACCGCGCCAAGAACGACCAGACGATCTTCAACGCCGACCTCACGCATCGCTTCAACGACGCCTGGCGTTTCAAGCTTGCCGGCGTGGCCATGAATGAAAAGAACACCACGGTGCACCAGCGCGTGGCCGACGCCGTGCAGCGCGACGGCAGTGGCTTGTCGTATGGCGATTTCGGCGTGGACTTCAACAGCAAGCAGCGCGGCGCGGACATGTCCATCAGCGGCAGCTTCAACGCGCTGGGCATGGAGCAGGAAGTGGTGCTGGGCGCCAACTATTCCAAGCTGACCACGAACGACCGCTTCACGCGGGTGTGGGAAGAGAACGGCAATATCTTCGACCTGGACCACCATCGCCCCTGGCAGGACATCGATTCGATCGCGGCGGCCAGCGGCTATGACTCGCGCAGCAGCTACGACATCCGCCAAAAGGGCATCTATGGCACCTGGCGCGTCAAGCCCACCGAGTCGCTGGCGCTGATCGGCGGCGGCCGCGTCGGCTGGTATGACTATTCCTACAGCGGCGGCGGCGGCACCACAACATCCAGCACATCCGGCAAATTCATCCCGTACGCCGGCATCGTCTATTCGCTGACGGATAACTGGTCCGCCTACACCAGCTACACCACGGTGTTCGAACCGCAGACGCAGCGCACGCAGGAAGGCAGCCTGCTCAAGCCCATCGAAGGCAACAACTACGAAGTCGGCATCAAGGGCGAACTGGCGGACGGCCGCATCAACACGCTGCTGGCGCTATTCCGCTACGACCACAAGAACCGCGCCGTCAACGATTACGCTGCCGGCTTCGCGTGCGACGGCTGGTACTGCTCGCGCGCGTCGGGCAAGGTGCGCAGTCAGGGCGTGGAAGCAGAGGTGTCGGGTGAAGTGCTGCGCGGGCTGGAGCTGTATGCGGGGTACACCTACAACACCACCAAGTACCTGGAAGACCCCGACAACAAGGGTCAGGTCTTCAACACGTGGACGCCCAAGCACATGCTGCGCCTGTGGGCCAACTACAAGCTGCCAGGCATGATGAACCGCCTGAGCGTGGGCGCGGGCGTCAACACGCAGACCGACACCGTCAGTTCGGACCGCGCCTTCAAGCTGGCCGGCTTCACCATCTGGAATGCGCGCGTGGGTTATCAGGCCACGCCGGAAATGAGCATCGGCCTGAACGTCAATAACGTGTTCGACAAGAAATACTACGTGCCGTCCTACAACACGTTGAATAGCAACAACTACTACGGCCAGCCGCGCAACGTCATGCTGACGTTCCGCTACGCGCCCAAGCTGTAAGGGAACCCGGTCAGGACTGGCGGCCGGCGATCCGGCGGCCGGCGCTCCGGCGGCCGGCGCTAGGCCCCCATCAATGCATGAACCTTGCGCGCCAGCTCATCCAGCGCAAAAGGTTTCGCCAGCGTGGGAGCGCCGGATTCGGCCAGCGTCTGTGAACCCGAACCGGTGATGAAAAGCACCTTCAGGCCGGGCCGCAACATTCGGCCGGCGTCCACCACCTGGCGCCCGTCCATGCGGCCGGGCAGGCCCAGGTCGCAAATCAGCAGATCGATCTGGCCCGGCGCCGATAGCGCGCGCAACGCGCTGGAACCGTCGTTGGCCTGGATCACGGCGTAGCCCAGTTCGGACAGCGTTTCCACGACCACGGCGCGCACCGAGACGTCGTCCTCGGCGACCAGCACGGTCGCGCCGGTGGAGGCGCGCGGCGGTTCCAGGCGCGCGGACATTTCGACGGGCGCCAGCGCCCCGTCAAAACGCGGGAAGTACAGGCTCATGGCCGTGCCTTGGCCCGGCCGCGAATTGACTTGCACCTGACCGCCGGATTGCCGCACGAAGCCATACAGCATCGACAGGCCCAGCCCCGTGCCCTGGCCGGGCGACTTGGTGGTGTAGAACGGTTCAAAAATGCGCTGCATGGTTTGCGGCGTCATGCCGCAGCCGGTGTCCGTGACCGTCAGGCGCAGGTAGTCGCCCATGGGCAGCCCGCGTTCGCGCGAGGTCTGCTCGGTCAGCGTGACCTTGGCCGTTTCGATGCCCAGCCGGCCTTGCCCTTCCATGGCGTCGCGCGCGTTCAGGCACAGGTTCAGCAGCGCGTTTTCAAACTGGTGCGGGTCAACCCAGGCGGCCCACAGCTTGGGCTCGCACGCCAGGTCCAGCGCGATGCCGGGGCCCACGCTGCGGCGGATCAAGTCTTCCATGCCGCGCACCAGGTGGTTCACATCCACCGCTTGCGGCGACAGGGGCTGGTTGCGCGAAAACACCAGCAGCCGGTGCGTCAGCGCGGCGGCCCGTTCGGTGCCACGCTGCGCCACTTCAATGTGGCGTTCAAGCTCGCCCAACCGTTGCTGCGCCAGCCGCAGGCTGATCAGCTCCAGGCTGCCCGCGATGCCCATCAGCAAATTGTTGAAATCGTGCGCCAGTCCGCCGGCCAGTTGGCCCACGGCTTCCATCTTCTGGCTTTGGCGCAAGGTGTCTTCAGCTTGCCGCAGGGCTTCGGCCTGCGCGCGTTCGGCCTGTACCCGCGACGTGGTTTCGATCACGGTGTCGATCATGCCGACCACCGCGCCGGTTTCGTCGCGAACGGGGCTGTAGCAGAAGGTGAAGGCGGCTTCCTCGGCCTGGTCGAATCGTTCGATGACCAGCGGGTAATCTTCGATAAAGGTGGCTTCGCCGGCGAAGGCGCGGTCGGCAATGGGGCCGATCATGGCCCAGGCTTCGCTCCAGACATCGCTGAACGAGCGGCCCAGCGCCTCGGGCTTGGCGCCCAGGATGGGCCGGAACGCGTCGTTGTAGATGGTGATGAGTTCCCGGCCCCAGACCAGGCATGACGGAAAGCGGGACGACAGCACCATGCCCGCCGCCACACGCAGCGCCGTGGGCCATTCGCTGATGGGGCCAAGCGGCGTGGCGGCCCAATCGAAGTCAGCCACCTTCCTGCCCATCTCGCCGCCGCCGGCAAGAAAAGAGGGGAACGTCGGAAGGTTCTGCATGGTGGTATTGGCGAGAGAACGGGTGCTTGATTCTATCTGACGGCATGGGTGAAGTTAAGCCGCGCGCCTTGCTCAATATCAAAGTTCGCGCACCCCATTTCCGGTAGTCGCGTGCGCGGTACAACGGCGATTGATATAAAATAAAAATCGTTCCCATTTGCGATATCGCATCAGGTGCGCCTTGCCTGCTTCCCATTTATCCACCTTTGACAACGTCACGAAGCTCTATCGTGATCATCACGGCTGGCTGTCAATGTGGCTGCGCAAAAAGCTCGGCAATTCCTTTGACGCGGCCGATCTGGCGCACGACACCTTTGTGCGCTTGATGTCGGGGCGCCGCCATGACGGCGCCGGTCCCGAGCCGCGCGCGCTGTTGACGCACATTGCCAAGGGCCTGGTCGTGGACCACTGGCGCCGCCGCGCGATCGAGGACGCCTACCTGGCCGTGGTGGCGCAACTGCCCCCGCGCGAGGCGCCATCGCCGGAGCAGAGCGCGCAGATCCTTGAAACGCTGCACGCCATCGACACCACGCTACGCACCTTGCCGGTCAAGACCCGCGAGGTTTTTTTGTTGTCGCAATTCGATGGCATGACGTATGCCGACATCGCCACGCGCGAGCGCGTGTCGCTGGCCACCGTCAAACGCCACATGCAGCGCGCGCTGACGGCCTGCCTGATCGCCTTTGCCGGGCACGCGCCATGAGCGGCGTCGTGGGCGGCAACACGGGAAGCAACACGGGCGGCAACGCGGGAGGCAACACGGGCGGCAACGCACGCGGCAACGCAGGCGGCAACACGGGCGGCGCCATCGATCCCGCCATCCTGCAAGAAGCCGCCGGCTGGCTGGTGCGCTTGCAGTCCGAAACCCTGTCCGCCGCTGACCGCGCCGCCTTTGATCGGTGGCGCGACCGCAGCGCATCGCATCGCGCGGCCTGGGCGCGGGTGGAGGACATGTTGCGCGGTTTCGGCCAGGTGCCGCCCGCCATTGGCAGCCACACGCTGCGCCGACTGGACCGGCCCGGCCGACGCCAGGCGATACGCGCGCTGGGCGCGCTGCTGGTGCTGGGCCCGGCTGCCGTGGCCGGTTGGCGCGGCCTGCCCTGGCGCGGTCTGTCCTGGCGCGAATGGGTGGCCGATGCGCGCACCGCCACGGGCGAACGCCGCCGGCTGGACCTGGCCGACGGGACGCAACTGGTGTTGAACACGGCCACCGCCGTCGACATCCAGTACACGGCCGATGAGCGCGTGCTGTGGCTGCGCGCCGGCGAAATCCTGCTGACCACCGGGCGCGATCCGTCGCCCGTGTACCGCCCTTTTATCGTGCGCACGGCGCAGGGGACGATACGCGCGCTGGGCACGCGCTTCATGGTGCGCGATGACGGCGCGGGCATACGCGTGGCGGTGTTCGATGGCTCGGTGCGGATACAGCCGCAAGGTCGCGGCGGGCATTCGGAGCCGGCTTCGATGCTTTTGCACGCGGGGCAGCAAACCGTGTTCACTGCCGACGACGTGGCGCCCGCGTCCGCCGCCGATACCGCGTCCGCCTCTTGGGAACGGGGCATGTTGACGGTGCGCGACTGGCGCCTGGCCGATCTGGTGGACGAACTGGGCCGGTACCGGCGCGGCGTGTTGCGTTGCGATCCGGCCGTGGCGGGGCTGCGAGTATCGGGCGCCTTTTCCTTGGCCGATACCGACGGCAGCCTGCGCCTGCTGGAAAAAACCCTGCCGGTGCGCATCAGCCGCGTCACGCCGTTCTGGATCACGGTGGCCGGCCGCCCCGACGTTACAAACTAATTGCGTTTTGGCTGAGCCTTTTTTTCGCTTCGTCCGGTGTACCGGGTGAATCGTCGCGACACGCGAGCGCCACCCCGTCCCTTACGAAGGATCGTTTCATGGTTTTCCGAAATACCCGTACGCCGCGCCTGCCCCGTGGCATCGCCACCCCGTCGTCCTGGGCGACGATGAGGCAAACCACCGGTACGGGCCTGATGCTGCTGGCCGTGGCGGGCGCGCCAGTGGCCGCCACGGCAGCGCCGGAGGCAAGCGCCGCTGCGTCGGGCGCCGCCGCGCCTTCCGCAGCCGCTCCGGCGCTGCGCCAGTCTTACGCCATTGGCGCCGGTCCGCTGGGCGACGTGCTGGCGCAGTACGCGGCGGCGGCGGGCGTGCCGCTGTCGTTTGACTCGACCTTGCTGGCCGGACAGCAAAGCCGCGGCATCGTGGGCGCCTACACCGTGCGCGAAGGCTTTGCGCGCTTGCTGGACGGGTCCGGCTATACCGTGGCCGAGCAGGGCGCGGGCGCCTATTCGCTGCGCAAGCTGCCGGCCGGCGACGCCGGCGCGGCGACGCTGCTGCCCAGCATCACCGTGGCCGGATCGGGCGTGACCCCGTCGGCCCTGCCGCCCGAGTTCGCGGGCGGCCAGGTGGCACGCGGCGCGCGCATGGGCCTGCTGGGCAATCGCGACGTCATGGACACGCCGTTCAACGTCACCAGCTACACCTCTGAAATGTTGACCAACCGCCAGTCCGTCACGCTGGCCGACGCGCTGAACGCCGAGCCCTCGGTACGCTTTACCGGGCAGATCGGCGGCGTGACCGATTCTTTTTATATCCGCGGCTTTCCCATCGGCGAAGGCAACCTGGGCGAAATCGCGTTCGACGGCGTGTACGGCGTGGCCCCCAACTATCACGTCTTCACCGACTACATCGAACGCGTCGAAGTGTTGAAAGGCCCGGCCGCGCTGCTGTACGGCATGTCGCCCAATAGCGGCGTGGGGGGCGTGATCAACATGGTGCCCAAGCGCTCGTTGCCGCAGGACCTGACGCGCCTGTCGGCCGACTACGTTGGCGATTCGCAGTTTGGCGGCCGCGTGGACCTGAGCCGCCGCTTCGGCAATGACGGCGAATGGGGCGTGCGTGTCAACGGCATGCATCGCCAGGGCGACACGCCGCTGGACAACCTGTCATCGCGCACCGACATCGGCGCCTTGTCGCTGGACTATCAGGGCGAACGCCTGCGCGCCTCGCTGGACCTGTTGACCCAACATGAAAAAGTCGACGCGCCCACGCGCCCGTTCCTGGTGGCTTCCGGCATCGACGTGCCGCATGCCGCCGATGGCCGCCGCAACGCCACGCAGCCCTGGGGCTGGTGGAAGTCCGATGGCCAATCCGCGCTGCTGCGAGTGGAATACGACATCAGCGACCGCCTGACCGTGTTCGCCGATGCGGGCGGATCGGACACCGACGTGTCGCGCCTGTCCGACCAGACGCCCACCATCGTCAACAGCGCGGGCGACACGCTGGTCACGCCCAACAACTTCCGTTTCAAGGTTGAACGCAGCACCTATAACGCGGGCCTGCGCGCCAAGCTGGACACCGGGCCGGTGCGCCACGCCATCAGCTTCATGGGCAGCCTGTACAGCGACCGCAACCTTCAGGCCAGCGTGTCGGGCACCCCGCTGACGTCCAACATCTATCACCCCATCACACGCCCCGAGCAGAACATACCCGCGCCGCGCAACGTGCCCAAGGTGTCCTCGTCGGACCTGACCGGGCTGGCTCTGGCCGACACGATGAGCATCCTGGACGAGCGCGCGCAGTTGACGCTGGGCGTGCGCCAGCAGCGCATCGAATCGCGCAACTTCAACGCCACGACCGGCGTGCGCACCGTCAGCTATGACGAAAGCGCCACCACGCCGCTGGCGGGCCTGGTCGTGAAACCGTGGAGCAACGTGTCGCTGTATGCCAACTACATTGAAGGCTTGAGCAAAGGCGACGTGGCGCCGGCCACTGCGTCCAACGCCGGGCAGGTGTTCAAGCCCTACAAGGCCAAGCAAAAGGAAGTGGGCGTAAAGGTGGAGCTGGACAACGCGATGCTGACCTTGAGCGCGTTTGAAATCACCAAGCCCAGCGGCCAGTTGACCAACGGCGTGTACGGCGCGGACAGCGAACAACGCAATCGCGGACTGGAGCTGGGCCTGTCCGGCGAACCGCTGCGCGGCTTGCGCCTGTTGGGCGGGGTGACCTGGCTGGACGCCGAGCTGACGCGCACCAACAGCGCCGCCACGGTCGGCAACCGGCCGGTGGGCGTGCCGACATTCTCGGCCAACCTGGGCGCGGAATGGGACACGCCGTGGGTCGCCGGGCTGACGCTGACCGGCGGCATGGTCTATACCGGGCGCGAATACATCAATCAGGCCAACACGCAGTCAGTGCCGTCGTGGACCACGTTCGACGTGGGCGCGCGTTACGCGATGCGCGTGCAGGGCAAGGACGTGACGTTGCGCGCCAATGTGGTCAACGTGACCAACCGCGCGTACTGGTCCGGCGTGGCGTCCTATGGCACGATTTCGCAAGGCGTGCCGCGCACGCTGATGCTGTCGGCGTCGATGGATTTCTGATCGGCGTGTCCACAGATCGGCGGGCCCACAGTAAGGCCCATGCGCGGAGCAGGCGCGTTCCTGCCCGCGCATGCCGGCTGCTGCTGGCCTCAAGCCTCAAGCCCGGCTGCGCGCGAACACCATGCACACCGGGCTGCCCACGCGCACTTCGTAGCCGTCGTGCGCCAGCGTGCCGTCATGCGCGTTGACGCGCATGCGCACCAGCGTGTCGCTGTCTTCGTTCAGCACGAAGCAGAAGCGGCCGTCGGGCGATAGCGTAAAGAAGCGGGGCGTCTTGCCGCCGGACGGCACGTGCTGCACGGGCGTCAGGCGGCCACTGGACGGGTCCACCCGAAACACGGCGATGCTGTCGTCGCCCCGGTTGGACACGTACAGGTGGCGGCCGTGGGCGTCCACGGCAATGCCGGCGGCGCGGCTGTTGCCGGTACAGGTGTCTGGCAATGACGGCAGCACCTGAAAGGGCTGCAACGCGCCTGCCGTGACCGTGTAGGCGGCCACGGTGTTGTCCAGCTCGTTCACCACATACAGCCAGCGACCGGTGGGATGAAACGCGGCATGCCGCGGGCCGGCGCCTTCGCGCGTATCGGCCACGCTGTGGGGCGCATCGCCCGCGCCGTGTTGGTCCAGCGCGAAGACGAACACGCGATCCAGCCCCTTGTCGGGCACGGCAACGAAGTGTCCCGACGGATCGACCACGTTGTAGTGCGGCTTGGCAAAGGGCTGCTCTTTGCGGTGCGGGCCGGGCTGGCCGGGCATGGAGATGCGTTGCGCCACCGGACCCAGGGCGCCGTCATCCGCCACGGGCAACACGGCCAGCGTGCCGCTCAGGTGGTTGGACACCATCAGGAAGCGGCCCGACGGCGCCAGCGCCAGGTGCACGGGGTTGCGGCCCTGGCAGTCCTGCTGGTGCCAGGGGGTCAGCGCGCCTTGATGCGGGTCGCGATGCAGCGCGCTGACTTCGTGGCTGTCGCCGTGCACGGTGTAGAGCACGGGCAGCGCGGGATGCGGCAGCAGATAAGAGGGGTTCAGCAGTCCCCCCACTACCTGTGTCAACGTCAAGGCGCCGGTGTCGCGGGCGTAGTCAAAGACGCTGATGCCATCGCCGCGGGCATTGCGTTCGCGCGTGGTGCGCGAGCCGATATAGACGTGCATGGGCTTGCCTTCTTTACAAAAAAACAGGCGGCCGGGCACGTCATCGCGCGTCAGGCCGGGGAAGTCAGGATGCCGCTGATGCGCGACAGGTTGTCCAGCGTGCTGCGCAGGTGGCTGGACAGCGCGGCGGCGGCTTCATCGTTGCGCTCGCGTTCCAGCAAATCAAGTATGGCCAGGTGCTGATCGCAGTGCTGTTGGTAGCGGCTGCGGTCCTGCATGGACCGGTACGACAGCAAGCGGCGCACGCGGTTCACGCGCTTGATGGTGTCGATAAAGAACGGGTTGCCCGAGGCTTCAACCAGCGATTCATGAAAGCGCACGCCGCGCTCGTGCAGCTGGTCGGCCGTGTCGGTGGCGATGCCGCCGTCCAGCAGGTGTTTCTCGGCGGCGCGGCAGCGTTCGATGACACTTTTTTCGATACGGAACGTGGGCTCCAGCAACGCGGCCGGTTCCAGCGCAAGACGCAAGCGGTACGACTGCAACAGGCTGTCCGGCGTGGTCATCATGGACGAGAATTCCCAGCCATAGCCGGGCCGGCGCTGCGCCCAGCCTTCTTGCGACACGCGCGCCAGCAACGCCTGCGTTTGCGCGTTGGTCAGCGCATAGCGCACCCGCAACTGCGCTTCGCTGCATTGCATGGGCAACTGGCCACGCAACAGGTCATCGGCCAGCTTGAAATAGCTTTGCGTGACGATGTCGTTAGCCGAGGGCGGCGCCAGTTCGGCCAGATGGTCCGGGTCGTCGGGCAGGGCGTCGAAGTCCTGCTGCAAGAAGTAACCACGGTTGGGTTTGCGCGCCACGATGCCGTGGCGCTCCAGCACGCCCAGCGCGTCGTTGACGGGCGAACGCGACAGGCGCAGCCGGTCGGCCAGCTTTTGCGCGGTCAGGTGCGCGCCGCCCGGCAGGCGGTCTTGCCGGATGACTTCAAGAATTTTGGTGACGGTATTGGTTTGCGCGCTCATGGGGTCGTGGCGGGTCGGAGTGTGTCCGCTAGGATAGCGGGAATGACGCCGCCCATCCGCAACAAACGCACGTCCAACTGGGTCTCGACGGCCGCCGTGGCGTGCAACGCTTGCACGGCGCCATTGGCGCGCAAGATGCGCACCAGCACCGACAGGCGCGGGGCCAGCCTGGCGGCCGGCGCATCGATTTCAATCCGGTCGCCGGACTGCATGGCCAGCGTGTCCGGCGTCACCCCGTCCGGCAAGCCGCAGCGGCAGGATGCCCATGCCGATCAGGTTGGACCGGTGGATGCGTTCAAAACTCACGGCCAGCACGGCGCGGATGCCCAGCAGCCGCTGGCCCTTGGCGGCCCAGTCGCGCGATGAGCCCGTGCCAAAGCGCGCGCCGGCCAACAGCACCACGGGCTGCCCGTCCTGGCGGTAGTGTTCGGCCGCTTCCCAGATGGGTTCGACGCGCCCGCTGGGCGCGTGGCGCGTGTGGCCGACGGGGGCATCCGGGCATAGCCGGTTGACCAGGCTTTTGCTGTAGAACGCCGCGCGCATCATCACTTCCCAATTGCCCCGGCGCGAGGCGAACACGTTCAGGTCGTGGCGGTTGTCGCCGCGCGCCACCAGGAAGTCGGCCACCAGGCTGTCGGGCGGGATGGCACTGGCGGGCGACAGGTGGTCGGTGGTGATGTCGTCGCCCAGCACCAGCAGCGGGTGGGCGACGTAGTGGCCCAACTGCCCGGCCTGTTCGGTTGCGGCAAAGGGCGGGCGGCGCAGCGCGGTCGACGCGGGGTCCCACGGAAAACGCGCCGTGTCCGGCGATTGCAGCGCCTGCCACGCCGGGTTGGCGCTGGCGATCTTGAACGCGGCGCGGTAGTCGTCCGGCTGCAAACCCCGCGCCATCGCGGCGTCGATGTCGGCATCGCTGGGCCAAAGCTCGTGCAAGGGCACGGGGCGCCCGTCCGCTGCGGTCTGTACGGGCTCTTGCGACAGGTCGCGTTCGGCATCGCCGGCCAGCGCAAAGGCAATGACCAGCGGTGGCGACATCAGGAAGCCCAGGTCCAGGTCCGGGTGGATGCGGCCGGTGAAGTTGCGATTGCCCGACAGCACGGCAACGGGGTGGACCGCGCCGACGGCCATGGCGTCGCGCACCGGGCCGGGCAGCGACCCGGAATTGCCGATGCAGGTGGTGCAGCCATACCCCACGATGTCAAAACCCACCGCCGCCAGATCGTCCAGCAGGCCGGCGCGCGCCAGGTAGTCGGCGGCGGCGGGCGAGCCCGGGCCCAGCGACGTCTTCACCCAGGCCGGCACGCGCAGGCCGGCCTGGCGCGCCTTGCGGGCCAGCAGCCCGGCCGCCATCAACAGGCGCGGGTCGGACGTGTTGGTGCAACTGGTGATGGCCGCGATGGCGACCGGGTAGCGCGGCAAGCCGCCCACGGCGGGCGCCGCGGGCTGGAAATTCAGCGCGGCCAGGATGGGCTTGGTGTGGCCGTAAGGGTGCAGGTCCTGCGGCCGCTTCGGGCCGGCCACGTGCATGCCGACCTGGTCCAGCGCGATCTCGATCACGCGCGTGTAGCGCGGACTGGCGTGCGGGTCCAGCGCGATGCCGGCGTGTTCGGCGTAGGCGGCCACGCGCGCGATGTGGGCCTCGGTGCGGCCGGTCTGGCGCAGGTAGTCCAGCGTGGCGGCATCGATGGGAAAGTAGCCGGTGGTGGCGCCGTATTCGGGCGCCATGTTGGCCACCACGCAGCGGCTGCCCGCCGACAGGCCGCTGACGCCCGGGCCGAAGAATTCCACGAATTCGCCCGACACCTCGATGGCGCGCAGCCGTTGCGTTACGGTCAGGGCCAGATCGGTGGCGGTAACGCCGGGGGCCAGCGCGCCGGTCAGGCGCACGCCGATCACATCGGGAATGCGCAGCAATGTCGGCATGCCGAACATCACTGTCTGCGCCTCCAGCCCGCCCACGCCCCAGCCCAGCACGCCGATGCCGTTGATCATGGGCGTGTGGCTGTCGGTGCCGATCATCATGTCCGGAAACAGCAGGCCGTCATCGCCCTGGCAGACCACGGTGGCCAGCTGTTCCAGGTTGATGGTGTGCATGATGCCGGTGCCCGGCGGGTGGATGCGCACGTTGGACAAGGCCTTGGACGCCCAGCGCAGAAAGCGGTAGCGCTCGGCGTTGCGGCGCAATTCCAGGTCCAGGTTCAGCGCGGCGGCGTCCGCCCGCGCATAGGCCTCGACGGCCAGCGAATGGTCCACCGACACGTCCACGGGCAGCACGGGGTTGAGCACGGCGGGGTCGGTGCCGGCTTCGGCCAAGGCGTCGCGCATGGCGGCGATGTCGACCAGCGCGGGGGTGCTGGTGGTGTCGTGCATCAGTACGCGGCCGGGCTGAAAGGCAATCTCGGCATCGCTGGTGCCCTGGTCCAGCCAGCGCAGCAGGGCGGACACGGCGGCGTCGCGTTCGTTGCCCTGCATGTTGCGCAGCGCGTTTTCCAGCAGCAGGCGCAGCACCACGGGCAAGCGCCAGTAATCCGCGCCGACCATCGCGGGCAGGTCCAGGCAGGTGTGCGCGACGCCGTTCAGCGTGAAGCGAACGTGGCGCGGCGGCAAGGCATTGGTGTTTTCCATAGCTGCAAGTTTTGCATATTGCACATATAAAATGCAATTAAGTAAAAACCCGGCCGTCGTTTCGAACAGGCCGAAACGGCCGAACGCCCAGCAAGCGGAAGGCCAAACAGGAGACTTGCCATGCCCCCGATCCGACTGCCCGCCGCCGCGACGGCGCGCGCCCTGCCATTGCGGCTGCCTTTGCATCTGCCATTGCGTCTGCCATTGCGTCTGCCATTGCGTCTGCCTTTGAGGCTGACTTTGCGGACGGCTTTACGGGCAGCTTTACGGACGGCTTTGCGGCCGGCGCTCTTGCTGCCCGTGGCCTTCGGCCTGGGCGCCGCCGTCCTGCCCGCCGCCTCGGCCGTGGCGGCCGATACCGGCCGGCCCATCAGCTTGATCGTGCCGTTTGCGGCAGGGGGCGGCGTCGACGGCATGGGCCGTTTGCTGGCCGAACGCCTGCGCAGCGAAATGCCGCAGGGCGTCGTGGTGGAAAACAAGCCCGGCGCCAGCGGCATGCTGGGCGCGCAGACGGTGGTGCGTTCCGCCCCGGACGGCACCACCTTGCTGCTGGGGTCGGCGGGCGAAACCGCCATCAACCCGCTGGTGTTCAAGAGCAAGATGCAATATCAGCCGGAAAAGGATCTGGTGCCGATTGCGCTGATCGCGCGGGTGCCCAATGTGCTGGTGGCCAACCCCAAGCTGCCCGTCAGTAATGTGGAGCAGCTGGTCGCGTATGGCCGTGCGCATCCCGACAAGCTGACGTACGCCACCAGCGGCGTAGGCAATCCGCAGCACCTGAACGGTGAACTGCTGCAATCGCTGGCCGGAATCAAGATGGTGCACGTGCCGTACAAGGGCGCGTCGGCACAGCTGGTGGACGTGGCGGCCGGCAGCGTCGACCTGACGTTTGTCAGCCTGGCGGGCGCCTTGCCTTTCATCAAGAGCGGCAAGGTCAAGCCGCTGGCCGTCACGTCGGCCAAGCGGGCCTCGTTCGCGCCGGACATTCCGGCCGTGGCTGAAACGCCATCTCTGAAGGACTATGCGCTGGAAAACTGGTTCGGCGTGTTCGTGGCGGCCGGCACCCCGCCAGCCGTGCAGCAGAAGTTGGCCGCCGCCATCGACCGCAGCCTGCGTGACGAAAAATTCGTGGCCAGCATCCGCGACCTGGGCGGCGAGGTGCAGCCGATGAGTCAGGACGAATTCCGCGCCTTCATCAAGGCGCAGACAGCGGTGTTCGCCAAGGTGGTGGCGGACGGCAATATCACGGCGGACAACTAGCCCTGGCTCGCGTCGTGCAGCAGCAGTTCCAACCCCACGCGCTGTCCCGACCGCACCCGGCTGATGGCGTGCCGGGCTGTCACGCGGTAGACCCCTTGCGCCCCTTGTACCGGCCGGTGCGACACCGCGATCACCGCCGCGTCGCCCAACTTCAAGGGCAGCACCATGGGGCGGGACTGCATGCGCGGGCGCTGCTCGGTCATCACGAATTCCCCGCCCGTGAAATCCACATCGGGCTCGGACAATAGCGCGACCAGTTGCAGCCCGAACACGGCTTGCCCGTTGTCGTGATGCGTCAACGCTTGATAGTCGCCCTGCGTCAGCGTGCGCACGGCGGACAGCGGCCGCGTCTGGCCCGCGTCGCGGTTGCGCTGGGTCCATGCCGTGAAGTCGTCGGGGTAGGCGTCGGGTTGGACGTTGGGTTGGACGTTGGGTTGGACGTTGGGGTGGACGTCGGGGTCGGCAGCGGGCAACTGCAAGGCGGCTGCCCACGCGCGCGCGATGGGCAGCAGATGCCGGTACAGAACCGGCCGCATGGCAGCCAGCGCGGGGGGCACTGTGGCGCCGCCCAGCCGACGCGCGGCGTCCGGCGCGAACAAGCCGGGCAACAGCGCCCAGCCTTGCGCGTCCAGGTCCCGGAATACCTGGTCCCAGTCCGTGTGGTCCAGGGCGCGGTGCAGGGCTTGCCGGCTATCAGGTCGGGTGTCGGGCCGGGCGTCGGTGAAGCGTTCTGGCGGTGTCGGGTCGGGCATCGTGGCGTGGCGGGTGTTTTGTGCGTGACTCAGCATAGGCTCGCGCGCCGGCCGGCGTCACTCCGAAGTTTGCTATCGAAGTTTGCAATCAAGGTTTGCTATCGACGTTTGCTGCCGAAGTTTGCTTTGCGGGCCATGCAGTATGCTTACCCGCTTCATGAACCGCCCCCATCCCGCCCGCAATGACTGATTTTCCCTTTGACGCCGTGTTGTTCGACTGTGACGGCGTGCTGGTCGATTCCGAACCCATCACCAGCCATGTGCTGACCCAGATGTTGAACGAGCTGGGCTGGGACATCACCCACGAAGAAGCCATGCGCATCTTCACCGGCAAGGCCGTGCGGGACGAGCTGCCGCTGATCGAAGCGCGCACCGGCGCCAAGCTGGGGCCGCTATGGTTTGACGAATTCCGCCAGCGTCGCAACGCCGCGCTGGACCGCGACCTGCTTGAAATTCCCGGCGCGCCCGACGCCGTGCGCGCCCTGCACCGCACGCTGGACGGCCGCATCGCCGTGGCGTCCGGCGCCGACCGCCGCAAGGTCGAGCTGCAACTGGTCAAGGTCGGCATTGCGGACTGCTTTGATGGACGCGTTTTCAGTGGCCACGAAATGCCGCGCAGCAAGCCGTTTCCCGACGTCTATCTGGCCGCCGCGCAGGCGCTGGGCGTGGACCCCAAGCGTTGCGCCATCGTGGAAGACACGGTCACCGGCGCCACGGCCGGCGTGGCCGCGGGCGCCACGGTG
This sequence comes from Achromobacter sp. LC458, assembly GCF_001005835.2. NCBI lineage: Bacteria > Pseudomonadati > Pseudomonadota > Betaproteobacteria > Burkholderiales > Alcaligenaceae > Achromobacter > Achromobacter sp. LC458. The sequence goes on along the minus strand of NZ_LBHW02000037.1, from coordinate 14,595 downwards.
TTCGGCTACAGCCCCGACGCCAACGGCCACAGCGGCGCCGAGGCCTTGCGCAATGTGGGCGTGGCCCACGTGTTTACCGACATGAACCAGTTGCCCGCGCTGCTGGCGGGCTGGCAGGCCGGGGCACGCTGACCGGCCTTGCCGCAGTCCTGCCTGCGCCGGCTATTTCCCGTAATTCGCGTACTGCTCGCCGCCGTCCAGGTCGATGACGGTGCCGCTCAGGTAGCCCGCGCGCGGCGATGCGCCGAACACGATCATGTCGGCCACTTCGGCCGGCTCCATCAGCCGGTTGAACGGCAGGTCCGATAGCGTTTCCTGCCACCGTTCCTCGTCGCCCCAGCGGGCTTGCGCGCGTTGCCGCGCCAGGGTCAGCACGCGGTCGGTCCGCGTGCGCGACGGGTTCACGCCAAAGACTCGCACCCCGTGGCGCGGCGCTTCACCGCCCAGCGCGCGGGTAAAGGCGATCAGCGACGCATTGGCCGCCGCGCCGCAGATGTAGTCGGCACGCGGCGCGGCGCCCGCCATGCCGATGATGTTGGCGATGACCCCCGCGCCCGCCTCGCGCATGTGCGGGTAATAGCAGCGCGCCAGGCTGATATAGCCATGCACCTTCAATTCCCAGCCCGCGCGCCAGCGTTCGTCCTGCACCTGGTCCAGCGCGCCGCCGGGCACCGCGCCCGCGTTGTTCACCAGGATGTCGATGGGGCCGGTGTCTTGCGCCAGCCGTTGCGCCGCGCCGGGCTGTGCCAGGTCCAGCGTCACGGCCTGGGCCGCGCGCCCGGTCTGCTCGCGGATGGACGCGGTGGCCGCATGCAGCGCCGCATCGTCGCGCGCCACCAGGATGGGGTCCGCGCCTTCGCGCGCGAACGCCACGGCGCACGCCAGGCCGATACCCTTTGACGCGCCCGTGATCAGCACGCGTTTTCCGGCCAGCTGCAAGTCCATGTCTGCCTCCTGTGAATTCGCGCCCGCACACGTGGCGCAAGCCATGGTTGTAAACCAGTTGCGTGGGCCAAACCAGTAAGAAAACGCAGCATGGCGCGGGCACCGGCGCGCCTGCTATGCTGCTTCACCCTTGTCTTGCAGGAAGCGAAAGATGGCGCAAGTCTGGCTGGAAATCTGGTCCACGGTACGCAGCGAATTCGCGGATATCCCCGACGTCGGCGAAGCCACGCGCATTGTGCTGCGCTTGGGGATGGCGGTGTTTCTGGGCGGGCTGCTGGGCTATGAACGCGAACGCAGCGGCAAGGCCGCGGGCCTGCGCACGCACATGCTGGTGGCGCTGGGCGCGGCAATCTTCGTGCTGGTGCCCTTGCAAGGCGGCATGGAAGTGGGCGACATCAGCCGGGTGCTGCAAGGCGTGATCGCCGGCATCGGCTTCCTGGGCGCGGGCGCCATCATCAAGCTAAGCGATGAACGAGAAATCCATGGGTTGACCACCTCTGCCAGCATCTGGATGACGGCGGCCATCGGCGTGGCGGCGGGGATGGGGCGCGAGGCCACGGCGCTGGTCAGCACCTTGCTGGCGCTGTTCGTCCTGGCCGTGCTGCGCCGCGTCGAGGCCCGCATCTGGGAACGCAAGGAACAAAACAGCGTGATCGCCACCGACGACAAGCCGGCGCGTAACGTTTGAACAACGGTTGAACAACGGCGTTCAGCTGCCGCCGGACACGTCGATGAACGAGCCGCTGGTGTAGCCGGCTTCTTCGGAACACAGCCACATGACGGCGCCGGCTACTTCCTCCACCGAGCCGCCGCGCCGTAGCGGGATGACGCTTTTCAGCCGGTCGACGCGGCCGGGTTCGCCGCCGCTGGCGTGCATGTCGGTGTAGATAGTGCCCGGGCGCACGCCATTGACGCGGATGCCTTCGGGCGCCACTTCCTTGGACAGGCCGATGGTCATCGTGTCCAGCGCGCCCTTGGATGCCGCGTAGTCCACGTATTCGTTGGGCGAGCCCAAGCGCGCGGCGGCCGAGGACACGTTGACGATGGCGCCGCCCTGGCCGCCGTGCCGCGTCGACATCCTGCGCACGGCTTCGCGCGCGCACAGAAAAGCGCCGATGACGTTCGTGGACAGCACGCGCAGCAGGCGGTCGGCTTCCATTTCGTCCAGCCGCATCTGCGTTTCCAGAATGCCCGCGTTGTTGACCAGCGCATCGATGCGGCCCAGGCGCTCGTCCAGCGTGCGGAACATGTGCAGCACGTCATCCTCTTGCGACACGTCCGCCTGGATGGCCAGCGCGGTGCCGCCGTCTTGCTGGATGTCGGCCACCACGGCGTCGGCGGCGTCGGAATGGGTGCGGTAATTGATGCCTACCGCGTAACCCCGGCGCGCGGCCAGCTTGGCGACGGCGGCGCCGATACCCCGGCTGCCGCCGGTAACGAGTATGACTTTCGGCATGGTGTTCTCCTGGATGCGATTCACGGTAGCAGAACCGGGGGCGTCAAATCCAGACGTCGTTGGGCGCGCTGCGCTCGCCGCCGTGGTCGCCGGTATTGGGTACGCCACAGGGTTCCACCAGCATCAGGTGGGCCTCTTCGGTGGCGCAGGGTTTGTGCTCCACGCCTTTGGGGATGACGGTCATGTCGCCCGGACCCAGGTCGATGTGGCCCAGGTCGGTCTGCCCATCACGCAGGTCGATGCGCAGGCGGCCGCTGATCACGATGAAGGTTTCGTCGGTGTCGGCATGGCTGTGCCAGACGAATTCGCCTTGCACCTTGACCACCTTGAACTGGTAGTCGTTCATCTGCGCGATGACCTTGGGCCGCCAGTGTTCGTTGAACAGGGCAAGCTTGCCGGCAATGTTGATGGCGGGAATAGGGGTGGGAGAAATATCGGTAGGGGAGGCCGGGGGCATTTTTCAAACCTGGATGGAGGGTGATGCCGCAAGCTTAGAGCCGCGCCGAACCCCGCGTCTTGTAAGTTCTTGCAGGTTTCGCGGGTTCGGCGGGCTTGTGCGGGTTTTCCAGATTGGCAGAGCTTTTGTCGCCGCCCGCTAGCGGAGCCGCATGCGCTGCCCCAGGGGGTACGGGTTACGCCTTCACCTGCACCAGTACGAACTCGTTGCCGTACAGGTCGATGAAGTGGGCGTAGACGGTGCTGTCGTCATGGACGGGTTCTTTGGTGAAGCGCACGCCGCGCGCGACAAAGCTGCCGTGGTCGCGCATGACGTCGTCGGTGTAGAACACGCCCACCGGCTGGCCGCCGGTCTGGTCGCCGACGCGGTCGCGTTGCGCCTGCGTCAGCGCTTGCAGCAGCCAGACACCCACCGCCGGTTGGGCGGGCAGGCGCAGGTGCACATAGCGCTGCTGGCCCACGGGCATATCTGCGAATACCTCCATGCCCAGCTTGTCTTGATAGAAGGAAATGGCGGTGTCGTAGTCGTTCACGAGAAGGACGAGACGGCCCAGCGAATGCATGTCAGGACTCTCTTTGAGGTTAAGCGTGCGGCTATGCTAACCCGCCCAGGCCCCTTTTTTGTTTAATCGGCCTCGCGCACCAGCCGCAGGCCGACCAGGGGGTAGCGCGTTTCCTGCGTATTCCAGTTGCGATACGACGAGCGCGTGTACAGCGCCCAGGTATGCCAGGACCCGCCCCGGCGCACGCGTACGTTGCCGCTGGCCGGGCCGGTGGGGTCGTCGGTGGGCGACTGCGCGTAATAGTCTTCGCCATACCAGTCCGACACCCATTCCCAGGCGTTGCCGTGCATGTCATACAAGCCGAAGGCGTTGGGCGCATAGCTGGCCACCGGCGCGGTAAAGGTGTTGCCGTCGTGGCGCGGGGTGGAAAATGCGTGCCATTTTGGCCACAGGGGCGCGGTGTCGGCGTCAAAGCCGTTGCCCACGTCCGCCATGCCGGCCGGGTCGTCGCCATTCTGATAGCGCGTGCGGGTGCCGGCGCGGCAGGCGTATTCCCATTCCGCTTCGGTGGGCAGGCGGTAGACGTGGCCTTCTTGCTGGGTCAGCCAGCGCGCCAGGGCGGTGGCGTCGTTCCAGCTGATGTTCACCACCGGGTGCTCGTCGGTCTGCACAAAGCCGGGATTGCGCCAGGAATAGCGGCGGTCGCGGCCTTCAAAGGCATCGCCGCGTTCGGATTTGTCGGGGTCATACGCGGCGTTGTAGCCGTAGCCTCCCGTGCCGTCCGCCTCGGACTCGGGCACGTAGCCGGATGCCTCGATAAAACGTCTGAACTGCCCGACCGTGACCTCGGTGCGTTCCAGGTAGAAGGGCCGGGTGATGCGCACCGTGTGCACGGGCGCTTCGTCGAACAGCTGGGTGAAACGGTCTTTGGGATATTGGGGGTAGTCACGGGCGAGCGTCTCGGCCGATTCGTCGCTGCCCATCTGGAACGTCCCGGCGGGTATGGCCACGAATGTCATGTCTAGCGAATTGACGAGCAGCGCGGGCGGCTCAGCCGCCGGTGCGGGCAAGGACAGCGCCGCGCCGGCCAGGCACAGGACGGCAACGGGCAGGCAGGGTGACAGCAGACAGGGTGACAGCAGGCGGGGTGACAGCAGGCGGGCAAGTAGCGGGCGAAGGCGGGTACGCATGATTGTCGGCGGCATAGGCGCAAGAAGGCGCAAGGGGCGCAATAGGGCGGGGGCGAAGTGCGCCCGATGGGGGCGCGGGCAGGGGTGCGAAAGTGTAGGGCGGCCGTTCGGACACGGCCAGACGCGGTCAACCCTAGTGTCGGCTCGCGGCTGCACAGCTAGCGCTGTCAGCCCGCCTTGCGCAGCGTGAAGTTGATGCGTCGGCTGCCCAGCCGGGGGTGCGGCGCTTCCTTCATCGGCATCACGCCGTGATAGCGCAGGCGATCCACGCCGCCCCACACCACCACGTCGCCATGAAACAAGGGCACGCGCGCCGCCTTGTCGGCGCGGTCGTTGCCGCCGAACAGGAACAGCGCGGGCATGCCCAACGACACCGACACGATAGGCGCGTCGAAATCGCGTTCATTCTTGTCCTGGTGCAAGGACAAGCGAGACCCCGGTTCGTAGCGGTTTACCAGGCAGGCGTCGGGCGTAAAGCCGGGAAAGCCGGCTTCCAGCGCGGCGGCTTGCGCCAGTTGCAAAAACGCGGCGGGCAGCGCCGGCCAGGGTTGGCCGGACAGGGGATCAATGCGCGTATAGCGGTACCCGTGCGCGTCCGTCGTCCACCCCCATTCGCCGCAATTGGTCAGCGCTACCGACATGGTGTAGCCGCCCGGCGTGCGCATGTGGCGAAAGGGCGACTGCGCGGTCACGGTGTCCACGCCTTGCAGCAGCGCGTCGGCGTGCGCCAGCGCAAAGCCGCGAAGCACATAAGACTGAGGGCCGATCTGGTCCCGGCCGTGCTGCGCGGTGTCTTCGTCGTCGAACAGGTTCAGGGTCATGGCGGGGCCTATCGTGTGGCGGGCCTAATTCGCGGTGGGCCTATTGTGTTGCGGCCTATTGTGCGGTGGCCAATGGTGCGGCGGCCTGTTGTGCGGCGACCCATGGTGCGGCGGCCTATCGTGCGGCGGCCTATTGTGCGTCATGAAAGATCAGCCCCAGCGTGTGGCGTCGGCCCGTGTGCAGCGCGCTGACGCCGTGCCGCATTGCCGTCTTGCGCCAGCCGCGCACGCCCGGCACGGGACGCAGGTTGACGGTGAAGATCAGCGCGTCGCCCTGTTGCAAGGGCAGCACGTCGATGCGTTGCTCGCGGCTGCTGGTCTCCTGCATGACGAATTCTCCGCCCGTGAAATCGTGGCCGGGGCGCGACAACAGGATGGCCACTTGCAGCGGGAACACGTGTTCGCCATACAGGTCCTGATGCAAGCAGTTGTAGTCGCCCGGGCCGTATTGCAGGATCAACGGCGTGGGGCGGCGCTGGCCGGCGTCGTGGCAACGTTGCAGGAAGGCGGCGTGGTCGTCTGGGTATTGCACCGCAATGCCCAACTGCCGGTTCCAGCGGTTGGCAATGGGAGCCAGGCGCGGATACAGCGCGGTACGCAGCTCATGCAGCAAGGGCGGCAAAGGGTAGGAAAAATACTTGTATTCGCCCCGCCCGAAGCCATGCCGCGCCATCACGATACGGCTGCGGTAGCGGTCGGGTTCGTCGTACCGGTTTGCGAAGTCGTCGCATTGCGCGGGCGTCAACAGGCCGGGCACGATGGCATTGCCGTGCGCGTCCAACGAGTGCGTGATGGCGGTCCAGTCCAGGTCGGGAAAAGCGGGGCAGGGCGGGGCATCCATGGCGATCGGCAAGTGCGGTGAAACAAAACGGTGAATCTACGTCCGGCAGGGGTGGCGGCGAACTCCGCTTGTTGCGATGGCGATAAGCCCGGCAAATGGGACATTACGAACGTTATAGCAGCGCGTCTCAAGACCTGCCACAGCCGCGTGCCACGGGAGCGGGCCGGGGGCAGCGGGCAAAGGCAGCGTGCAAAGGCAGCGTGCAAAGGCAGCGTGCAAAGGCAGCGTGCAAAGGCAGCGTGCAAAGGCAGCGTGCAAAGGCAGCGTGCCAGGGCAGCGTGCCAGGGCGCGGGGCTACAGCCACCAATCGCCGCCGCAAGTCACCCGTCACAGCAGCGATTCCAATGGCAGCAGGGAAACGAACCATACCGAGAACCGCTTCCACGCCGACGTGCCGGGCTCGGTATCGTGGCGCACCGTCTTGCCATCGCGTTGCTCCTCCCAGATCACGTCGCCCTGCTCGTTCAGGCATACGCGGTAGGCCAGCTTGGGCAACTCTTGCTGGAAGGCGTTGGCGATGCCGGCCGCGAGCGTGGGGCTGTCGATGACAAAGCCCAGCTCGGTATTCAGGGTGGCGGATCGTGGATCAAAGTTGAACGATCCGACGAACACGCGCCGGCCGTCCACGGCAAAGGTCTTGGCATGCAAGCTGGAACCCGAGCTGCCAAAGGGCCCCAAGCTTTTGTTGCGATCCGCGCCGCGCGCCTGCCGCTTCATCTCGAACAGTTCCACACCACTGGCCAGCAAGTCCTTGCGGCGCCGGGCATAACCGGAATGCACCACCGCCACGTCGGTCGCTTCCAGCGCGTTGGTCAGCACCTGCACCTTGACCCCGCTTTGCGCCAGCTTTCCGAATGCCTCCGTGCCACGGGCGGTGGGCACGAAGTAGGGCGACACCAAGTACAGATCCTGCGTGGGCGCGCCGATGATGTCGTGCAACTGATGCGGCAGCATGGCTTCGGGTGGCGCGGTGCCCAGTGTCTTGCGCGGGTCGTCGCTGACCATCCGGGTATCGGCCCATTCCAGCGTCAGATCGCCGGCCAGCAACTGCCGGATGAAAGGCAGCCGCTTCATGGCACGCGCGTACGCCGCGGCCTCGGGCGAGCCCTCGACTTTGCTGGCCTGCTCTTCCAGCGCGTCCAGCTCGCCGGGGCCGGCCGGTTTCAGTATCCGGTCGACCGGGTAAGCCGAATCGCTGCTCCAGTAGCGGTCAAAATCCTTGGACACGTCGTTCACCGCCGCGCCGATTGCCAACACGTCCAGATCGGTGAACAGCACGCCGCTGGTGGCCCCAAAGTACTCGTCGCCGATGTTGCGGCCGCCGATGATGGTGGCCTGGTTGTCGGCGGTAAACGACTTGTTGTGCATGCGCCGGTTCAGGCGGCTGAAATCCGTGACGTAGCCCAATGGCTTGGGCCAGCGCAACACAAACGGGTTGTACAGCCGCACCTCGATCATTGGGTGGGCGTCCAGCGCGGCCAACACTTTGTCCAGCCCGGCCGTGCCGTTGTCGTCCAGCAGCAGGCGCACGCGCACGCCCCGGTCTGCCGCGGCGTGCAGCGCTTCCAGCAGCATGGTGCCCGTCATGTCGTTGTGCCAGATGTAGTACTGCACATCCAGGCTGCGCTCGGCGGCGCGGGCCAGCATCATCCGGGCGGCGAAAGCGTCATGCGCATCGCCCAAGGGGTGGATGCCCGACTTGCCGGGGTGCGCGGCGGCCAGCGGCGTGATGCCACGGCCCAGCGCGGTGGCCGCTGCGTCCTCGGGCGTCAGCGCCTGTGATTCATGGCGCTTGTCCAGCGGGGGCAGGCTGCAACCACCCAGAAACGATAGGCAAAGGAGGGGCATGAGTAGGGTTCGGGCCAAAAGCATGCCGTATTGTGCCGAATTTCCTCGCGCCATCGGCGCCTTGTGGGGTTTCCGTATCTGAGATAAATTCCCGAATATGGAAAATGCAAGCAACGATCTTGATCTGGACCGCCGCATCGCCCACCGGCTGCGCGCACTGAGGCAGGAACGCGGCTGGTCGCTGGACGAGCTTGCCGGCCTGGCGGGCGTCAGCCGCGCCACGCTCTCACGCCTGGAAAACGCCGAGGTCAGCCCCACGGCGTCTGTGCTGGGCAAGCTGTGCGCCGCGCACGGCATGACCATGTCGCGCCTGATGATGATGGTGGAAGACGACTTCGCGCCGCTCGTCCCAGAAAGCGCTCAAGCCGTGTGGGTGGACGACAGCGCGGGATTTCGCCGGCGCTCGGTGTCCCCGCCCGCGCAGCAACTGGCCGGCGAAGTGCTGGCCTGCGAACTGGCGCCCGGCGCCCGCATCGCCTACGACCGATCGCCCCGGCCCGGCCTGGAGCACCACCTGTTGATGCTGGAGGGCGAACTGACCATCACCGTCGACGGGCAAACGTACACGTTGGCGCCGGGCGACTGCCTGCGCTACCAACTGTTCGGCGCCAGCCTGTTCGTGACCCCGCCGCAACGCGGCGCCCGCTACCTGTTGTTCATCGTCTGAGCCCACCATGAAGTCCATGCCACCCATGCCACCCATGCCACCCATGTCACCCATGACACTAGACCGCGCCAATGCCGACGTAACCCTGTTGACCGCTGACGCCGCCCGCGCCTGCCTGAACGAGCTGGGCGACGTGCTGCATGCCTGCGTGCACGGCGGCGCCAGCGTCAGCTTCGTCCTGCCGTATTCCACCGACGACGCCCAAGCATTCTGGCGCAACAAGGTGCTGCCGGCGGTAGAAGGCGGCCGTCTGTCGCTGTGGGTCGCCCGCCAGAACGGCCGCATCGCCGGATCGGTGCAACTGGATACCGACACCCCGCCCAACCAACCGCACCGCGCCGAGATCCGCAAACTGCTGGTCCACCCCGACTTCCGCCGCCGCGGCATCGCCCGCGACCTGATGCGAGCCGCGGAAGCCCATGCCATCCACCTGGGCCGCACCCTGCTTACCCTGGACACCCGCAGCGGCGACAACGCCGAACCGCTATACGCATCGCTGGGCTACGCCACGGTAGGCCAGATCCCCGGCTTCAGCCGCGACCCGCACGATCCGGGCAAGCTGGACGCGACAACGATCATGTACAAGCGGGTTTGACGGGCTCGGCAAAGCCGCGGAGTTCGTCGATCTCTTTGGGGAATGAGGTGTAGGGCACGTTGTATTCGATGAATTCGGCGAGGCTTTCGGGGATCCCTATCAAGACCGACCAGAGGATTTTTGCGGGCGCTCACAATGGCGCCCACCGCTTCCCTTTTGGGCTGGCAAGGTCGCTGCGGTACCTGTCAGCCCAATCGCGGTAGAAACGCAAGAAGGTCCACAATAAAAACGGGCCAGATTTGACCCGGTCGAGTCAAATCTGGCCCGCTAGCCTGGCCGCTTACCGCAGGCAGGGACGTTATGCCATCAAGCCAGCGGCTTGATACCCACGCTGTACGGGGGCGCGTTGCCGCGGGCGGGGGCTTTGATCTTCAGCATCGAGCCGCCGGGGGTGAACTCGAATTCCTGAAACGGCACTTCAAACCATTGGTGAAAGCTGGTGCGCGAGAACTCGGGCACCCAGACTTTGGGGCGCTTGGCGTCGCAGTGGAATTCAACCAGCGTGCGGTCGATGCCCAGCGGACGCGTGTTGCCAATGCGGTAGCTGACGCGCAGCTCGGCGCTTTCTGTCGAGCCGGGGCGCCAGGTCAGGCCGATGGATTCCATGAATTGTTCAATCGCCTGAATACCGCGATGCATAGTTGACTCCGAATGCTGGCGGGCGACGCGCGCCCACAAAAATCCGCCGCATGCAGCGGCGGGAAACACCCGAATTATCCGACATTCCGCGTCGGGATGCCCAGACCGGGCCTTCCTGGGGCTGCTGCAAGCGCAGCGAGCCGGGCGCGGCGAGCGGAAGGCGATGTCACAGGGCGCAGGCCGCCCGATGCGGCCGGACAGGTCATCAACGTAGAAATAGGCAGGTTTCACGCAAGAACGAGCCTGTACGCACGGGCGCTCGATTTCTAACATTCTCTTCAGGCTAAGGGGCGGTGCTTTTCACGGAAAGCGCGGCGCTCGGAGCCGGCCGCCAGGCATCTTGCCGGGGGCCGCAAGCACGCAAGCAAGCACGCAAGCAAGGGAAGAAAATCGCATGAACTCCGAAAAAATCTGGCTGGTGACGGGCGCATCCACGGGCTTGGGCCTGGTGTTGGTGAAGATGCTGCTGGGCCAAGGTCACAAGGTGGCGGCAACGTCGCGCGATGGCGATGCGTTGTTGGATGCGGTCGGGGCCAAGCTTGAGGGCCAGTTCCTGCCGTTGACGGTGGATCTGGCCAACGATCGCAATGTGCGCCGCGCGGTGGACGCGACGGTGGCCGCGTTTGGCCGCGTTGATGTGGTGGTGAACAATGCGCGGGCGGCCTGCCCGGGGTCGTTGGCCGAGCTGTCCGATGCGCAGGTGCGGGCCGCCTTCGACATCAACGTCTTCGGCACGCTGAACGTGATACGCGCCGTGCTGCCGCGCATGCGGGCGCAGGCAGGCGGCCACATTATCAACGTGTCGTCGATTCTGGGCTTTGACGGTGGCCATGCCGAATGGGGCGCATACAGCGCGGCGAAGTTCGCGGTATGTGGCCTGACCGAGGCGCTGGCCGCCGAGGCTGCCGCGTGGGGCGTGCGCGTGTCGCTGGTGTACCCGGGCGCGATGCGGGCGGGCTCGCCGCAAGACGGCGGCGGTTCGCCGGAACGTGCCGCGCGTGGGGCGCACGCGCAAGAGGGGGGCGACGTGGCCAAGGCCGCGCAGGCGCTGATCCAGGCGGCCCACGCGCAATACGCGCCGCTGCACCTGTTCCTGGGCCGCGACGCCTTCGATCAAGCGCGCGGCAAGATCCAGTCGGTGCAGCAGGAACTGGCGCGATGGCGCGAGATGTCGGTGTCCATCGGCTTTGTCGACGAACGGCGTCTGGCCGCATGAGCGCTGCGGCGGCAAGGCGGACTTGATTGCCCGCCCGTTCGCGTACCCGTCATCCGCCCCAGCCGCGCGCAACCTGCCAGGCGCCCAGCACGGCAAGGCTGATCATGAAGCACAGCTTGAACATCCGCGCCGACAGTTTGTTGCGCAGCCACTGCCCCAGCGCCATGCCCGCCAGCGCGGGCAACAGCATCATTACCGACGACCCGGCCGCGTTCGGGCTATAGCCGCCGTTGATCCACAGGCCAAGCGCCAACGCCACGGTGGACACCGTGAAAGAGATGCCCATGGCCTGGATCAGCCCGTCCTTGCCCAGGTTCAATGCTTGCAGGAACGGCACGGCCGGGATGACGAACACGCCGGTAGCCGCCGTGATGACGCCGGTCACCGCGCCCACCAGCGCGCCCAGCGCGTGCTCGTGGCGGCGTGGCACGCTGGGCGGCGAGCCGAACAGGCCCCACGCGGCATAGGCGATCAGCGCCAGCCCCAGGGCGACGCCGGCCCACTGCCCGCTGGGCGCGCCCAGCCACAGCGAGCCGGCCACCGTACCCACGCAGATGCCGACCTGCATGGCGCCGATGCGGCGCAAGCTGTGCGGCAGTGTGGGCCAGGGGCGCGCTTGCCAAAGATTGGTCACCAGTGACGGCACGATCAGCAAGGCGGCCGCCTGCGCCGGCGCCATCACCAATGCCAGCATCGCCATCGAAATGGTGGGCAGGCCCAAGCCCACGACGCCCTTCACCACGCCGGCCAGGACAAACACCGCGATGACGGCGGTCAGCATCGCCGGGGTGCCGCCGGGCACCAGGTCGGCGGCGTTCATGGCGTTGCTCCATTGGCGTCCAGGCTATGGCTGGTCCTATGGCTGTGGCTATGGCTATGGCTATGGCTATGACTATGGCTATGACTGTGGCTATGGCCATGGCCATGGCCATGGCTGGCCCGGATGCGCAGCCTCCGATCAGCCGAGAAGAAACACGCGGGCGGGGACGCTGGAACGAGGCGATTGATACGGCGGGAAGTCATGGTGTAACGGTCGGCATTGGAGTCGAAGGCAGCGTAAGTGGCGCAGGTAAGCAGGCTTCGATTTTGCGCCGCCACGTACCGCCACGCGATCGGGAAATTGCATAGCCTGCCTATGGCTGCCCCATAGCCAGCGCGTGCTACGCTGCCCGAATGCGATTCGACCTGACCGACCTTCGTCTATTCCTGAACGTATACGAAACCGGCTCCATTACCGCCGGCGCGCAGCGTACGCATATGACGCTGGCGTCGGCCAGCGAGCGCATTCGTGGCATGGAAGGCACGTTGGGCGTCGCCCTGTTGCTGCGCGCGCATCGCGGGGTCGAGTCCACGCCCGCCGGACGCACGCTGGCGCATCACGCGCGTGTCGTGCTGGGGCAAATCGACCGCATGCGGGGCGAACTTGACCACTACGGCCAGGGCTTGAAAGGGCACGTGCGCGTGCTGTGCAATACCACGGCGCTTACCGAGCACCTGCCGCCGGTGCTGGGCGATTTTCTGCGCGACCATCCGCGTGTCTCGGTGGACCTGCAAGAACGCACCAGCGTGGAAATTGCCGATGCGCTGCGCGCGGGCGCTTGCGACATCGGCGTGCTGGCCGATTCGGCTGACTTGCAGGGCCTGCACACGCGCGTCTTCCGCCACGATCCGCTGACCCTGGTGGTGCCGCGCGGCCATGCGCTGGCGAACCGGCGTTCGGTCACGCTGGCCGAGGTGGCTGACGCGGATTTCGTGGGGCTGATTGAAGGCAGCGCGCTGCAAGAACATTTGGCGCATCACGCGCGCCGTGGCGGCAAGATGCTGTCGTACCGCGTGCGCCTGCGCGGCGTTGACGACGTGTGCAAGATGGTGGGGTGGGGCGTGGGCATTGCCATCGTGCCGCGGGCCGCCGCCGTGCGCCTGGGCAGGACGGCCGGCGTGCAACGCGTGGCGCTGGCGGACGATTGGGCCACGCGCGATCTGGTGCTGTGCGTGCGCGACACCCTGCCGGCGTACGCGGATGCGCTGGTGTCCTACGCGTTGCGCGATGCGCCGGTCAAGACCCCGCCAGCGGGCGAGCCTTTGGCAGATGGCCGCGCTGAAACCACGAGCCTGACGCGATCGCGACCAGGATGATCAGCCCGTACAGGCACATTGCCACGGCCGCCACCAGGAAGAAAACCGTCAGTGACCCCGTCAGGTGCAGCGCGAGGCCGCCCGCGCCCACGGCGGTGACCAGGCGCAGGCAACCGGCCAACAGCGGCCACTTCAACCGGCCCGCGCCCTGCGAGGCAAAGTACATCGAAAATCCCAACGCAAAGAATCCATACACCGGCCCGACCGTTTGCAGGTAAAGGGCGCCGGCTTGCAGCATGTGGTCTTCGGCGCCGAACAATCGCAGCCAGGCTTCCGGAAAAAACGCCGCTGCCAGGCCGATGGATTCGGCCAGCACGAACGCCATCGCACCGCCCGTCAACGCGATGCGCACGGCGCGCTCGGGCTGCCCCGCGCCGATGTTGGAGGCCACCATCGCCACCATGGGCGCGCCCAGCCCGAACGCGATGGGCATCAGCAGGTATTCCAGCCGCACGGCAATGCCGTAGCCGGCCACCGCCGCCGTGCCGGCATAGGCGCCGACCAACGCGGCAATCAGCGCTACCTGGGCGTTTGTCAGCAGTGGATTCAACGTGGCCAGCGCGCCCACGTTAAGAATGCTGCGCATCAGGGACAGGTGCAATCGGCTGATGACCAGCCGCGCGGGGTTGCGGCCGCTGGCGCAGTAGACGCCCAGGATCAGCGCGCCCACGCCGTAGTAGATGACCAGCGCCCAGCCGCCACCCGCCACGCCCAGCGCGGGAAACGGCCCCCATCCGAAGATCAGGCAGGGCGACAAGGGCACCAGCAACAGCGCGCCGCCGCAGATCACCGCGCCCGGCACCAGCATGTTGCCGGTGCCGCGTATGACGCTGGCAAAGGCGTTCATCAACCACATCAGGATGATGCCGCCGAAGATGACATTGGAATACGCCAGCGCCGCGTCCAGCGCTTCGCCCTGCGCGCCCAGTGCGCGATACAGTTGCGGGCCGAAGACCAGCAACAGTACACAGAACAGCAGGCCCAGCAGCGCGTTCAGTACGACGGCGTGCAGCACCAACTGGTTGGCCTCTTCCTGGCGCCCACCGCCCAGCGCGCGCGCCACGGCGGCCGAGATGCCGCCGCCCATCGCGCCTTGCGACATATTGCCCATCAGGAACAGCACCGGCACGACCAGCGCCACGCCCGCCAGCACCGATGTGCCCAGCCGCGCCAGGAACCAGGTTTCGATCAGGCCGGTGGCGGACTGGGCCGACATCATCAGGATATTCGGCCAGGCCAGGCGGGCCAGCGTGGGGGCAATGGGCGCATGAAGCATCGCTTG